>DWWI01000178.1 GCA_019119745.1 Candidatus Mediterraneibacter gallistercoris
TATGTGATCCGGGAATGTAAAAAATCTGTACCGGAGGTACAGACTGGAAGCTTTGGCGCAGAGATGGAAGTGAGCCTGATAAACGACGGGCCGTTTACCATCCTTCTGGATTCGGAGAAGCTGTAAAAAAGACAAAAAAATAAAGCTGTCTAGGGGACTTGAACCCCCGACCTCCGCCTTACCAAGGCGACGCGCTACCGACTGCGCCAAGACAGCTTACTGCGTAATGATTTAATACGCAAGCATTAATATACACCAGTCCGTCTCGTATTGTCAAGAGAAAAATGCAATGATTCCTGTCATTTTGTACTTTATATACCGGCTTATGCTATACTTTGGGAACACGGTGGTGTTTCCGACAAGACTGGAGGAAAAAGTATGAAAACAGAACGAGAGGAGCTTGAGATTTTACGAGAGGAACTGGAGAAACTGATGGATTTTGTCCGTAACATGGAGAAAGGAGAACTTCCGTATTTTTACCGATATTTTGATACAATGAAGAACAATATAGAAATCTTCTTTCGAATCGGCGGAGAAGATACAGAAGACATCATTCCAGTATTGGAGAGAGACTGGAAAGCCTCCCATACAATGTTTATCGGTGTGCAGAATTATGATATCAGAAAAGAGCATCCGGATCTCGATCCTGTGCTGAGCCTTTATTTTGCAGGACTTCTTTCTGACGTCGGAAGATTTTTTGAGTGCAGGAGTACAGAAGCTGTGATATAATAATAGAGTGCCGGAAGAACGCGGCTGCAACGAAGCAGAACGTTCTTCCGGCACTTGTGGTCATTTGCATTTTATGGTAAGATAACATTTATGAATGTTTGCGTTATTAGAGGAGGAGACAATGGAAAACGAAACTGTTTCAAAGAATTTTATAGAGCAGGAGATCGATAAAGATCTTGCGGAGGGCGTATATGATCATGTTTGTACCCGCTTTCCGCCTGAGCCGAACGGTTATCTTCATATAGGACATGCCAAATCAATTCTTCTGAATTACGGACTTGCCCAGGAGTATGGCGGCACATTCCATATGAGATTTGATGATACGAATCCGACAAAAGAAAAGATGGAATTTGTGGATTCTATCAAGGAAGACATCAAATGGCTGGGCGCAGACTGGGGAGATCACCTTTATTTTGCATCGGACTACTTTGACCAGATGTATGAATGTGCGGTCAAACTGATCAAAAAAGGAAAAGCATTTGTCTGTGATCTGACAGCGGAAGAGATGAGAGAATATCGTGGAACCCTGACAGAGCCGGGAAAAGAAAGCCCGTACCGCAACCGTTCCGTAGAGGAAAACCTTAAACTATTTGAAGAAATGCGTGCGGGGAAATATAAGGACGGCGAGAAAGTGCTTCGCGCTAAGATCGATATGGCGTCTCCTAATATCAATATGAGAGACCCGATTATTTACCGTGTAGCTCATATGACGCATCACAATACAGGGGATAAATGGTGCATCTATCCGATGTACGACTTTGCTCATCCTATTGAGGATGCGATTGAAGGTATCACACACTCTATCTGTACTCTGGAGTTTGAAGATCACAGGCCGCTTTATGACTGGGTGGTAAGAGAATGTGAGTTCGAGAATCCGCCGAGACAGATTGAATTCGCAAAACTCTATCTGACTAATGTTGTTACAGGAAAGAGATATATCAAAAAATTAGTCGAGGACGGAATTGTAGACGGCTGGGATGACCCGCGTCTTGTGTCTATAGCAGCGCTCCGCAGACGTGGATTTACGCCGGAGTCGATTAAAATGTTCATCGATCTGTGCGGAGTGTCTAAAGCTCAGAGTTCTGTGGACTATGCAATGCTTGAGTACTGTATCCGTGAGGATCTCAAGATGAAGAAGCCGCGTATGATGGCCGTGCTTGATCCGATCAAACTGGTGATCGATAACTATCCGGAAGATCAGATTGAATATCTGGATGTGGCGAACAATCTGGAGAACGAAGAACTGGGCAGCAGAAAAGTTCCGTTCGGACGGGAACTCTACATTGAGAGAGATGATTTTATGGAAGAGCCTCCGAAGAAGTATTTCAGGCTTTTCCCGGGTAATGAAGTCCGCCTGATGCACGCTTATTTTGTAAAGTGCGTAGGCTTTGAAAAAGACGAAGAAGGCAATGTAACTGTCGTTCATTGTACTTATGATCCGGAGACAAAGGCCGGCAGCGGCTTTACAGGAAGAAAGGTAAAAGGTACGATCCACTGGGTTCCGGCCTCTCATGCACAGAAGGCGGAGGTGCGTCTGTATGAGAACCTGATCGATGAGGAAAAAGGCGTTTATAATAAGGAGGACGGCTCTCTTAACCTGAATCCGAACTCTCTTACCGTGATAAAGGATGCCGTTGTGGAACCGAGCTTTGAGGGATACGGCGCATACGACAGTTTCCAGTTTGTGCGTAATGGCTACTTCTGCATTGATTCCCGTGATTCAAGTCCGGAACATCTTGTGTTTAACCGGATCGTATCACTTAAGAGCTCGTTTAAACTGCCAAAGAAATAAGACATTTTATTATGTATGAACTGACGATCAACCTTAAACCCGGTGAGAAGACGCCGCTGTATGAACAGCTCTATGAATATATCCGCGGAGAGATTCGCGGCGGTCATATCGCGAGTGGTGAGAAACTTCCGTCTACGCGGGCACTGAGCCGTCATCTTGAAGTGAGCCGCAGTACGGTCGAACTGGCGTATGAGCAGCTGCTTTCCGAAGGATATATAGAAGCACAGCCGTATCGCGGATATTATGTGGCTCAGATAGAAGGACTGTATCAGATAAAACAGCAGCATATGAACGCAAAGAAAAGCAGTCCGGAAGCAAAAAAAGTATACCGGTATGATTTCACTCCGAATGGAGTGGATCTGAAGAGCTTTCCGTATAATACATGGAGAAAGCTTTCAAGAGAATGTCTCGTGGACGACAGGGCGGAGCTTTTTCGCCTTGGCTGCCCCCAGGGAGAATTCGGGCTGCGGAATGCCATCAGCAGTTATCTTCATCAGGCACGGGGGGTGAATTGTTCCCCGGATCAGATTATTGTAGGGGCAGGCAATGACTATCTGATGATGCTGCTCTGTGCTATTATCGGGACACGTCATAAAGTCGCGCTTGAAAATCCGACATATAAGCAGGCCTACAGACTGTTTGAAAACCTTTCGTGCGAAGTATGTACTGTAGATATGGATGCAAAGGGGATGCGCTCAGACGGACTTAAGGCATCGGGGGCGGACATCGCATTTGTAATGCCGTCACACCAGTATCCGCTCGGTACTGTAATGCCAATCAAAAGGCGTATGGAGCTTCTCGGGTGGGCGGATGAAAGTGAAGCCCGGTATATTATAGAAGATGATTATGACAGTGAATTCCGCTATAAAGGGAAGCCGATCCCAGCGCTTCAGGGGTACGACGGAAATGGAAAAGTTATCTATATCGGTACTTTTTCCAAGTCGATCGCTCCGGCCATCCGAATGAGCTATCTGGTCTTACCGGAAAATCTCTGCAGAGTCTATGAAGAACGGTGCAGTTTTATTAATTCTACTGTATCAAAAGTAGATCAGCTTATCCTGCAGAAATTTATAGAAGACGGCTATTACGAGAGGCATCTGAATAAAATGAGAGCACTGTACAAGAGCAGGCACGATACGCTGCTTCTGGCTCTCAGAAGCTGGAATGGAGAATTTTCCGTTTCAGGGGAAAATGCCGGAGTACATCTTCTTCTTCACTTCCGGGACGGAAGAAGTGAAGAAGAACTGATACGTCTTGCAGCATTAAAAGGCGTGAAAGTATACGGCCTTTCAGAATATTATGTGGATGGGAAAAAGGATCGAAAAGAAGCGGTCATTCTTCTTGGATACGCGAATCTGAGCGAGGAAAAAATAAAGGATGCCGTCAGGCTGCTTAAAGAAGCATGGAAAATGTAAGTGCCGGGAGTCGACTCCCGGCACTGATCATGTCTGTGATATTACTCTTCTTCTGATTTTTCAGATTTCTCCGCATCCTCTCCGGATGTCTTTTCAGGCTCTTTTTTCAGAGATACATACTCCCTTTCGGCCGGCTGCAGATCAGCGTCCAGGTCAAAATCTTCATCCTCTGTAAAATCTGTCCCGGTTTGATCGGGATCGTCGGAACTGTTTTTGCAGAAATATGCAACTGCAAGTCCGATCGCTGTTCCGATGACAGCAAAGATACCAAACCATTTAACTAATTTTTTCAATGCAAGATCTCCTTTCTGTCAGAAGATGTACTCCTAATTATTATGAAAAGAGAACATCCTTAATATGCCTATTATTGTAATACTTTTTTCTTTTAATTACAATAGCAACGTAAAAAAGCATGAAGTGAAAATAACATTTTACAGAAAGGAAAATCTATAGTATAATTCTAAAGGCGGTTATTCACAGATGCCGCTGTCAATAATATATCGGCTAACACGATACGCAGGAGGAATAAAAATGGTAAAAGCAGTAGTTGGTGCAAACTGGGGCGATGAAGGAAAGGGCAAGATTACGGATATGCTCGGAAAAGAATCCGATATCATCGTACGTTTTCAGGGTGGTGCGAACGCAGGCCACACGATCGTAAACGATTATGGCAAATTTGCGCTGCATACACTGCCGTCCGGAGTGTTTTACGGACATACAACGAGCATTATCGGAAACGGAGTTGCGCTTGACGTACCCAAGTTATTCAATGAGATTCAGTCAATCGTTGACCGCGGGGTTCCGATGCCTAAGATTCTTGTCTCTGACAGAGCGCAGATGGTGATGTCTTATCACAAAAATTTTGATGCCTATGAGGAGGAACGGCTTGGAGGAAAGTCTTTCGGTTCTACAAAGTCGGGAATCGCGCCGTTCTATTCAGACAAGTATTCAAAAATCGGTTTCCAGGTAAGCGAACTGTTTGATGATGATCTGCTCAAAGAGAAAGTTGTACGTGTCGCAGAACAGAAAAATGTGCTGCTCGAGCATCTTTACCATAAGCCTCTGATCGATCCGGATGAATTATATAAAGAACTGATCAGCTATAAGGAAATGGTTGAGCCATATGTTTGCAATGTATCCCTGTATCTTTATAATGCGATCAAAGAAGGGAAGAACATCCTTCTGGAGGGGCAGCTCGGCTCACTGAAGGATCCTGACCACGGTATTTATCCTATGGTCACATCTTCATCAACACTTGCGGCATACGGTGCGATCGGCGCAGGTATCCCGCCTTATGAAATTAAACAGATCATAACGGTATGCAAAGCTTACTCCAGTGCAGTCGGAGCGGGCGCATTCGTAAGTGAGATATTCGGTGATGAAGCTGAGGAACTGAGAAACCGCGGCGGAGACGGAGGAGAGTACGGCGCGACGACAGGACGTCCGAGACGTGTAGGATGGTTTGACTGCGTTGCTTCCAAATACGGATGCAGAATGCAGGGAACGACTGATGTGGCATTTACCGTGCTTGATGTACTCGGTTATCTGGATGAGATACCGGTATGTGTGGGCTATGAGATCAACGGAGAAGTGACGACAGAATTCCCGGTTACACATCTTCTTGAAAAAGCAAAACCGGTATTTAAGAAGCTCCCGGGATGGAAGACAGATATCCGCGGTATCAGAAAGTATGAGGATCTGCCGGAGAACTGCCGCAATTACATCGAATTTATTGAAAAAGAGATAGGATATCCGATCACAATGATCAGTAACGGTCCGGGAAGAGAAGATATCATCTATCGTAATCGTTAAGACTGAATATAAAAGTATGAATATTTAAAGAAGCACATCTGCCGCAGTATAAATGGATAATTTATTCCGTTGTACCGCGGCAGTTTTTTTAGTCATATAATTTCCGGCCGGATCATATAATATAAAGCTGAGATTAAAAAAGGAGGTATTTTTATGCGTCAAAACAGCAATGAAACGGCAGGGAATATGATATCGATGGAAGAATACCTGAAAAAAAGACAAGCGATGACACCGCCTGCCGCAAGATGGCAGACGGAAGGAAAAGAAGAGCCGGTAACAGCGTTGAAACTGGCAGAACTTTTATATGTCTGAATGGTCATTTCTCTGATCATCGCTGCGATCTTTTAAAAGACGTGTTATCAGAATGAATGCATATAACAGGACCGGAATCAGTATCGTTGCCGCCACGGAAGCCTTGAACAGTCCCGGCGCCGCAGGGGAATCAACGAGCGCGAAAATGAGAGTGGCCAGATACATGCAGACAAGGAGGACTGCACCAGTCAATGCAAGAATCTGTTTTAATTTTTTCATGATGTAACTTAACTCCTCCTAAATTAAATTTCCCAGCAGTTCAGTCATCTGCAATCAGACAACCGGACTGCAGGACTAAATACAGTATAACCAAAATAACGGTTTACGGCAAACAGAAATTGGTATATAATAATTGGCGATGGATTTCAGATCACAGATAAAGGAGTAGTATACAATGAGTGAAAAAAGTTTATTAGACCAGTGGCGTGGCATGGCATATGACCAGACTCTGTCAAAGGACCAGCTTGAGAAGTTCTGGGCAAACTACTTTCTGATCGAGAAAGGGATTTATGAAAAACTGCTCGCAGATCCTGATACTGTTGTAAAAGGAACTGTTAAAGAACTGGCTGAAAAATACGGACAGGACGTTATGACAATGGTCGGATTCCTCGACGGGATCAATGACAGTCTTCTTACCCCGAATCCGATCGAGACGATGACAGAGGATACAGAGGTAAGCCTGGCATTTGACAAAGAAAGGCTGTATAAGAACATGGTAGACGCAAAGGCCGACTGGCTGTATGGTCTGCCGCAGTGGGAGGCGATTTTTGACGAAGAGACAAGAAAGCGCCTCTACAGAGAGCAGAAGGCATCAGGGACGATACGTAAGCCGAAAAAGATAGGAAGAAATGATCCCTGTCCATGCGGAAGCGGTAAGAAATATAAAAAGTGCTGCGGAAGAAATGCATAAATGAGATATTATTTTCTGATCACAGGCGTTTTGTTTGTTTTGTATTATCTGATACTTGTATGGCATTCACGGAAGCTGAGATCGACTTTTGCAGTATTCTGGCTGTTTACGGGCGGCGCGCATCTTATCATCGGATGTGCGCCGTTTCCTGCATATATGTATATTTTTTTAACAGCTGTCTGCTGTGCGGGCTGGATCTGTTTTATCTCAGTTGAGATTCGGATTTTTTCTGCTATGTTTTCCGGATGCGACAGAAAAGTGGACTGTATTATAGTTCTGGGAGCACAGGTAAAAGGAAAGAAGATTACCGATTCTCTGAAACGTCGGCTGGACAGGGCTGCCGGTTATTTACAAGAGTATCCGGATACACGGGTTATCGTTTCAGGAGGGCGGGGACCGGGCGAAGAGATATCTGAAGCAGATGCCATGGCAGATTATCTGATCAGTTCCGGAATCAGCGGAAAAAGGATCAGCAGAGAAGACCAGTCCTCGTCCACCAGACAGAACTTTAGATACAGCAGAAAATATATCGATTCTGAGCATGAGTCTGTGGGAATTGTCACGAACGGGTTTCACATGTACCGGGCGTATATGATCGCGGAACAGGAAGGCTATCAAAATATTTACAAAATTCCTGCAAGCTCAAATCCGGTGTTTCAGCTTAATTATCTGATGAGAGAATTTTTCGCGGTTGTATACGCACAGATGAAAATGAAACCAAAAAGAGGAAAATAAAATGATAAACAGATTTGGATTAAATAAGACAGAGCATTACATATTAAATAATGGGGTTGAAATACCTGCTATAGCATTCGGAACATATAAAGCGGCAGACGGCAAGAGCGCGGATGTGATTCGTGCTGCGATCGAAGCAGGATACAGATATTTCGATACGGCGTCATTCTATGGGACTGAGACGTATCTTGCGCAGGCTGTCAGAGAGAGTGGAATTTCCAGAGATGAGATATTCATTGCAAGTAAACTCTGGAAGACAGAGATGGGATATGAGAATGTTAAGTATGCATTTGAACGCAGTCTGGATAAGCTGAATACAGATTATCTGGATCTGTATCTGATTCACTGGCCGCTGCCGGATCCGGAATATAAAGACTGGAAACAGCTGGACAAAGAGACGTGGAGGGCAATGGAAGAATTATATCAGGCAGGAAAGGTCCGGGCTATCGGCCTGAGTAATTTTCTGCCTCATCACATTGACAATATTCTTGAAGACTGTACGGTCAGACCGGCGGTCGATCAGATTGAATATCATCCCGGCTACAGCCAGGAGGCAGCTGTACAGTACTGTAAGGAAAGAAACATACTTGTACAGGCATGGAGCCCGATCGGCCGTCAGCGGGTGCTGGAAGAACCTCTGGTGCTGGAGCTGGCTGGGAAATATGCTGTGTCGCCGGCACAGATCTGTCTGAAATTTGCCGTACAGAGAGGCATTATCCCTCTGCCGAAATCTTCTTCTGTAGAAAGAATGAAAGAAAATCTTGACTTGTATTCTTTCGAGATGGAGCGGGAAGATATCTGGAGACTGGCGACAATGCCGCAGGCAGGATGGTCCGGAGAGCATCCTGACCGGGAACGTGTCAGAATATGATGTGAAAGTATAATTTGCGGGATAAAAGGGCATAATGATTCTGAATCTGAAGAAAGAGGAGGTATTAATATGCCGGAATTAAAATGTACGGTACAGACATGCGTACACAATCAGCAGTATCTCTGCGCGCTTGATAAAATCCAGGTGGGAGGAGAGAATGCAAAGAACCCGCAGGAAACATGCTGTGACAGTTTTCAGGAGAGAAAAGAAGGAATTTATTCTAATTCCATGAACTCTATGAATGAGGCGTCCGACCGTTCTGCCATCGACTGTAAGGCGACAAACTGTATGTATAATGAACAGTGCAAATGTCATGCAGGCAAGATCAGTGTCGAAGGCGGAAGCGCGAAAACAGCAGACGCTACGGAATGCGCTACATTCCAGTGCCATTGCGGATGATCGCATAATTAAGAGAAAAAAGAAAAAGAAAGAAATGTGCCGGGCAGAAATGAAAAATGCCCGGCTTATTAGCGGTTGACTGTCACAGTAAGTAAGCGTTATAATCTTACTATCGCAGTCCGGCGGGAGAAAATACGCCGGAAATACATAATGACAGAAGAGGAGAGCTGTTATGCCGATTCGAGTACAAAACGATCTTCCGGTAAAAGAGATACTGGAACAGGAAAATATATTTGTAATGGATGAGTACAGGGCTGCCCATCAGGATATCCGCCCTTTGAGCATCGGACTTCTCAACCTGATGCCTCTCAAGGAAGATACGGAGCTTCAGATTTTGCGTTCCCTGTCTAATACACCGATTCAGGTAGACGTAACCTTTGTCCGAATGACGAGTCATGTGTCGAAAAATACGTCTACGAGCCATATCTATAAATTTTATGAGCCTTTTGAGAGCATCTGTGATAAAAAATTTGACGGCTTTATCATTACGGGAGCCCCGGTAGAACAGATGCCTTTTGAGGAGGTAGACTACTGGGAAGAACTGAAAACGATCATGGAGTGGACGAAGACAAATGTGACATCTACTCTTCACCTGTGCTGGGGAGCCCAGGCGGGTATCTACTATCACTATGGAATCGATAAAGCAGATCTCCCGAAAAAACTTTCCGGTGTTTACCGCCATCGTGTCAGAAACCGTAAGATACCTCTTGTGAGAGGGTTTGATGATATTTTCATGGCACCGCATTCCAGACACACGGAAGTGCCACAGGATCTTCTGGAAGCAGATGACAGGATCACTATACTGGCGGATTCCAGACAGGCAGGAGTGTTCCTGTGCATGGCGCAGGAAGGACAACAGATCTTTGTCATGGGACATCCGGAATATGACCGGATGACTCTGGACTCGGAGTATAAACGGGATATGGGAAGAGGCTTAAACCCTCAGATTCCGGAAAATTATTATCCGGATGACGATCCGGATAATAAGCCGTTATTAACGTGGCGTTCACATGCGAACAACCTGTATACAAACTGGGTCAATTATTACGTATATCAGGCGACGCCTTATGATCTGTACGGAACGCCGTCTCAAAAATGAATATTATTATAAGTATTTTGCACAGAAAACGGCAAAAGAGGAGGAAACTTAAGTGGACAACAGTCATTTTTCCAGTATGATCAATAATTTTCAGCAGGGAATCTTCGGCGCCCTCAATGAGAAAAAGGAAGAACTTTTAAAGGAGGGACGCAAAGTCTATAATCTGTCTGTGGGCACACCGGACTTCAAACCGGCACCCCACGTGATGAAAGCAATGCAGGAAGCGTGCGCAAAACCGGAGAATTACAAATACTCGCTCGCAGATCTGCCGGAGCTCCTGGAGGCGGTGCGATATCGTTATAAAAAAAGATTCGGTGTGGAGATCAGCACGGACGAGGTAATGTCTGTCTATGGTTCCCAGGAAGCAATGGCGCATATCGGAATGATTTTCTGTGATCCGGGTGACGTGATACTGGTCCCGAATCCGGGATATCCTATGTTTGAAATGAGCGGAATCATGGCAAAAGCAGATGTCCGTTATTATACGATAGAAGAGAAAAACGGATATCTCCCGGATCTTGACAGTATCCCGGAGGAAACATTGAAAAAAACAAAGTACATGATTGTGTCTTATCCGCTGAATCCGGTCTGTGTGTGCGCGCCGGATGAATTTTACGAAAAACTGATCGACTTTGCCAGAAAAAATGACATTGTGATCCTGCACGATAATGCATATTCTGATATTACATATACAGAAAAGCCCGGAAAATCATTTCTTGCATACGAGGGAGCAAAGGATGTGGGCGTAGAATTTTATTCTCTGTCCAAGTCCTATAATCTTACCGGAGCCAGAATTTCATTTGTGGTGGGAAATAAGGATATTATCAGCAAGTTCCGTCTGTTGAGATCCCAGATTGATTACGGCATCTTTTATCCGGTACAGTATGCGGCGATAGCGGCACTTACGGGGCCGGATGATTTTATTGAAGAACAGCGGCAGGAATATGGAAGACGAAACCGGGCTCTCTGCGGTGGTTTGCGGCGTATTGGCTGGAACGTGCCGGACAGCCAGGGAACGATGTTTGTGTGGGCAAAGATACCGGCGGGGTATGAGTCCTCAGCAGATTTCTGCATGAGACTGATGGAGAGAACCGGTGTGATCGTAACGCCCGGAAGCGCGTTCGGTTCCGGTGGAGAAGGATATGTCAGGATGGCTCTTGTGGTGGACGAAGAGATGATTGATGAGATCCTGCATGTACTGGATGAGTCCGGGATATTCCGGTCTTGACTACAGCCGGTATATTAAGCAGACTGACAGATGAAAGTGGGGGTACTTATATGGATTACAAGGAAGTCATAATCAAAGCAAGAGACTGCATCGGCCCGTACTGTAAGGCATGCCCTGTCTGTAACGGGGCGGCGTGCAGGAACACAATGCCGGGACCGGGCGCAAAGGGAATCGGAGATCTGGCCATGAGAAACTATCAGAAATGGCAGGAAATACGTATCAATATGGATACAATCTGCGAACAGAAGCCGTTGAATACTGAGACGGACCTGTTCGGGAAAAAATTTGCCTATCCGTTCTTTGCAGGTCCTGTCGGTGCAGTAAAACTGCATTACGGAGATAAATACACAGATCAGGAATATAATGAAATCCTGCTGAAAGGCTGTGCGGACAATAAGATCGCAGCTTTTACCGGAGACGGTACGGACTACAATGTTATGATAGAGGCAACGGATGCTATCGGAAAACTGAACGGGCAGGGGATTCCGACCGTGAAGCCGTGGGACATGAAAACAATACGGGAGAAGATGGAACTGGTCAAGAAGTCCGGAGCATTTGCTGTGGCAATGGATATCGATGCCGCAGGCCTTCCGTTCCTGCAGAATCTTAATCCTCCTGCCGGAAGTAAGTCGGTAGAGGAACTGAAAGAAATTGTAAAGATGGCGGAAATTCCGTTTATTCTGAAAGGGATCATGACCCCGAAGGGAGCGCTGAAAGCCGCAGAGGCAGGCGTACAGGGAATCGTCGTGTCTAATCACGGCGGAAGAGTGCTGGATCAGTGCCCGGCTACTGCTGAGGTTCTTCCGTCCATCGTAAAAGCGGTAAGAGAATCCGGAAGTCAGATGAAGATATTTGCAGACGGCGGTATCAGAACGGGAGTAGATGTATTTAAGGCGCTTGCTCTCGGAGCTGATGCTGTACTTATCGCCCGTCCGTTTGTAACAGCAGTTTACGGAGGTCAGGAAGAAGGCATCGCAGCGTATGTCAATAAGATAGGAGCAGAACTTAAAGATACGATGCAGATGTGCGGCGCATTTTCACTTTCTGAGATCAGCAGCGATATGATCTGGAATACGTGCGGATAAGCGCCGGAGAACAGTGCATACTGTATCTGGCAGCCGAGTTTGAAAAGGAGTAGTTTGATGAAAAGAATAGCGAGATTTGAAAAGGTAAGCTTTGAGCAGTTTCTGGAAGGCTGGGGAGAGACTCTGAACATTACTGACAGAAACAGGATCAGAGAGATTTACGATGGAATCCGCCTGCCGAGACGCGCTACTGCGGGAAGTGCGGGATATGACTTTTTCGCTCCGGCAGATATTACACTCAGGCCGGGGGAGACGATAAAGATTCCTACAGGTGTCCGCGTCTGGATGGAGCCGGAATGGGTGCTCAAGTGTTATCCGCGCAGCGGGCTGGGATTCAAATACAGGCTGCAGCTTAATAACACAGTGGGAATTATTGACAGTGATTATTATTATTCAGATAATGAAGGTCATATTTTCTCTAAGCTCACCAATGACAGTAACGAGGAGAAAACCGTTGAACTCAAAACGGGAGAAGGATTTATGCAGGGGATCTTCGTGGAATACGGAATTACTCTCGATGATGATGCAACGGAAATCAGAAACGGCGGATTTGGAAGCACAACAAAATAATCAGGCTTACAAAAATGTCATAATTTTAAGAAAATCGTAAGAAGATATAATGGAAGAACACAGATTTGTCCGGTATACTTTCTATAATGAAAGGAGCATTCATATACTATGAAATGGATAAAACGTCTGTGTTCTTTCCTTGTTCTGGTCATTATTATTCTGATCGGCGTACTTTTTGTGAAAGGATACATAGATTACAGGGAAGCACTGAATGAAAAGAGCGTGGAGAAGATGGCAGCGGAAATCGAGTCGATTGATAATTATACGACAATCGATGAGCTGCCGCAGACCTATATTGATGCCGTTCTTGCAGTGGAGGACAAGCGTTTCTATTCTCATCCGGGCTTTGACCCTATTGCCACTTGCAGGGCTCTGGTCAATGATATCCGGGCAGGCTCCTACGTGGAGGGCGGTAGTACGATTACCCAGCAGCTCGCGAAAAACCAGTACTTTACGCAGGACAGAAAGATCATACGCAAGGTCGCCGAGCTGTTTATGGCATTTAAGATAGAATCTGTGCTTGATAAAGATAAGATTTTCGAATTATATGTTAATTCAATTTTCTTCGGCAACGGATATTACTGTGTCGCAGACGCTTCCTGGGGATATTTTGGAAAGCCGCCTTCAGAAATGGATTTTGATGAATGTACTTTGCTGGCCGGAATACCGAATGCACCGACCAATTACAATCCGGTCGCAAGCCCGGAGCTGGCGAGGGAGCGTCAGGCTCAGGTGATTGAAAAAATGAAGAAAGCAGGATATCTGAAAGAGGAAGAAGATACTGACTGATCCGGCCAGTATAAAATCACAGATCCTTTTTAAAATAAAAAACAGTTTTCGCATATTTTGGAATTATCAGGGTAAGCTAACCGTAGATACCGCTGCCGCCGGGAAAACACAGGGCGGACTGAAAGGGGAAAATATCTATGGTAGAAAAGAACAGCAAAAAGATCAGTGACTCATTCGAGGAAAATATCAGATATATGAATGAAATGCTGCCTGTGACAGAGAGCTTTGACATCATCAGGCGGGATATCATTATAGGAGGAAGAGCTTCCGTGTTCTATTACATCGACGGATTCATAAAAGATGAAGTTATGTTAAAGATCATGGACTCTTTTCTTTCTGTAACAGAAAAAGATATGCCGGAGGATGCAGAGGGGTTCATACAGAAACATGTACCATATGTAGAGGTTGATGTTGCAGAAGATTTTGACGAGATCATACGAAATGTGCTCTCTGGTCCGGCATGTCTTTTTGTAGACGGATACAAGGAGTGTATTGTTCTGGACTGCCGTACTTATCCGGCCCGCAGCGTGGATGAACCGGATAAGGATAAATCTCTGAGGGGGTCCAGAGACGGTTTTGTAGAGACTATTGTTTTTAATACGGCCTTGATGCGAAGAAGAATACGCGACCCCCATCTTATTATGGAAATGACAGAAGCAGGGCAGGCTTCACGAACAGATATCGCAATCTGCTATATGAGTGACCGCGTGGACAAAGAACTTCTGAACAATCTGAAAAAAAGGATTGAAAATCTGCAGCTCGATGATCTCCGCATGAATCAGCAGAGCCTTGCAGAGGCACTTTTTAAGAGAAAGTGGTTCAACCCTTTCCCGAAATTTAAATATACAGAGCGACCGGATACGGCAGCTGCCTGCCTTCTGGAGGGGAAAGTAGTCATTCTCGTGGATAATTCCCCTTCAGCCATGATTCTGCCTACTTCTGTACTGGACATGATTGAAGAAGCAAATGATTACTATTTTCCTACAGTAACAGCAGTTTATCTGAAGGTTACAAGGGCGATCATCACGATAGCTACTGTTTTCTTTACCCCACTTTACCTGCTTTTTATGCAGAATCTGGAATGGCTGCCGGACGTGTTCGCTTTCGTTGCGGTGAGGGATACTGTTAATATTCCCTTGATCTTTCAGTTCCTTCTTCTGGAAATATCTATCGACGGGCTGAGGCTTGCGGCTATGAATACACCTACTATGCTCAGTACGCCTCTCAGTGTGATCGCCGGTATTGTGATGGGAGAATTTTCCGTACAGTCCGGATGGTTTAATTCCGAAGTTATGCTGTATATGGCATTTGTCGCGGTGGCTAATTATACGCAGCCTAATTTTGAACTGGGCTATGCGCTGAAATTTATGAGGCTCATGCTTCTCGTACTGACTGCACTGTTCAATCTGTACGGATTTATCGCCGGATGCATTCTGGTACTTTGCTTCCTGATATTTAATAAGACTCTGTCAGGCAGAAATTATCTCAACGTAAAATTGAATTAGCACCGCTGAGGTTATTTAACATTTTTCGGAAAATGTTAAAATATTTTGATAAACTGTATGAAAAATGGTATGATAGATGAAGTGGGAATGTTCTGTGAAAAACTGCACAGAGCGATAGTTCAGTTATATTAGGAGGATACCAAGATGAGAGACTATGTGATTACAGTAAACAGTACTGTAGATTTGCCGAAAGAATGGCTTGAAGAAAGACATGTTCCGGTAATTCCGCTGAAATATACAATCGACGGCGAGACATATACAGATATGGAAGGACTGTCGGCTAAGGAATTCTTTGACAAGCTCAGAGAAGGAAAAATGTCCACTACTTCTCAGGTGAATCCTGAGGAAGCGGCAGATATGCTGGAGCCATTTTTGAAGGAAGGAAAAGATATTCTGCATCTCGGATTTTCCTCCGGACTGAGCGGCACCTTAAACAGCATGAAGATCGCAGGGGAAATGCTCCAGGAAAAATATCCGGAAGCTAAGGTCATTGTGATAGATACGCTGTGTGCATGCCTTGGAGAGGCGCTTCTTCTTTATAAAGCGCTTCAGCAGAAAGAAAAGGGTATGAATATAGACGAACTGGCGCAGTGGGTGGAAGAGAATAAACTGCACATCTGCCATAATGTAACAGTGGATGATCTGCATCATCTGCAAAGAGGAGGCCGTATTTCCAAGACGACAGCCGTGCTCGGTACACTTGTACAGATCAAGCCCATCATACATATGGATGACAACGGAAAGCTTCAGGTGATCGGAAAGGAGAGAGGACGTAAGAAATCGCTCAACAAGATCGTTGATATGGCGGTAGAACAGTCTAAAGGATGGGATAACGATATTATCATGATCACTCACGGTGACTGCATTAAAGACGCGGAATACGTGGCAAAACTTGTGCGTGAAAAGATGGGGATCGATAATATCCTGATCAACAATATCGGAACCGTGATCGGAAGCCATACAGGACCGGGAGTAGTGGCAGTATTCTGCATGGGAAATAAGAGGTAGATTTATAAAATATCCGCCGGGAGATATGTATTGTTATCACACACGTTTTCACTCGGTCGCAGCGCAGCGGCACATAAGAGCGCAAAAGACGCGTTCTAAGTGCCGGCGCTGCTCCAACGGTGCGTACACAATACATATCTCCCGGCTGCTTTTCCCAGTTTGAAGTTCGAATTTCAGACGGAAAGGTCAAGAACGAAACTTTATCTACTACGATTCTTTTTTTTCTGCATGTCTTATTCCAATTTCGTAGAGTATGACATCTGTTATATATTTTCCGTCTTTTACTTCTGTGTTCAGAGTCCCGGCGTATTTCTTCACTGTCTCTTCCACATTTTTCATTCCGATCCCATAAGGGGATTTTTCGGAAATCTGCTTTACAGCAGCATTTACAACTGCGTCCGGAATGGCAGAGTATCTTATCTGTATTATTGCGGGCGGACTGGCGGTCTTTAGTTTTGCAGTATCTGTATTGTGGTTTCCAATGTGCAGGAAGAAAAAGTGAATTCGTGTTTATTGAACAAACACGAATTTTACTCAGCCAGCATTTCCCACATTTCGTAGAGCTCTTCCAGTCTTTTCTCATTTGCCGCGTGTTCTTCTGCGAGTTCCTGACATTTGACGGAATTAGAGTAGACCTCTTCGAGCGTCATTTCATGATCAATCTGTGCGTTCCGGTCTTCCAGATGGCTGATCTCATCCTCGGTTTTTTTGAGATCATTTTTGCGCTTGCGCTCTTTTGCCTGCTGTTCTTTCTGTTCCTGCCAGCTTAATTTGGAGCCGGGGGCAGCAGCGGTGTCAGAGTCAGGTGAAGACACGGAAGAAGCAGAAGAACTCCCGCCGGCGGCTGAAGAAACGGGCGCACTGCCTGATGTGTAGGCACGGGTAAGTTCTTCTTTTTTCTCCAGATAGTAATCATAGTTCCCGATATAGTTTACAAAAGTCTGATTGACCAGTTCAAGTATTCGCGAAGCTGTGCTGTTGATAAAATATCTGTCGTGAGATACATAGAGAACAGTTCCGCTATAGTTGTTGAGAGCCTCTTCCAGGATTTCTTTTGACGCGATATCCAGATGGTTCGTCGGCTCGTCAAGAATCAGAAAATTGGCTTCAGAAAGCATAAGCTTTGCCAGAGAAACGCGGCCTTTTTCACCGCCGCTTAAGGAACGGATTTCTTTGAACACTTCATCTCCGGTAAACTGAAATGCAGCCAGTGTATTCCGAATCTGTGTATTGTTTAAGGACGGATAGGCGTCGGATATCTCCTCAAATATAGTTTTCTCATCGTGAAGTACATGGTGTTCCTGATCGTAGTAACCGATCTGTACCTTGGCTCCGAGTGTGAATGATCCGCTATCTGCTGTCTGGACCTGATTTAATATTTTTAACAGTGTAGTCTTTCCGGTACCGTTATCGCCGATTACTGCCACGTGTTCTCCTCGTTTAATCTCGAAACTTACATCCTGAAAAAGCACCTGTCCGTCAAACTGTTTGGAAAGGTGTTCTACAGTCAGCACATCATTGCCGCTGACACATGACGGCTCGAGTGAAAAGTGCATTTCTGTATTGACTTCTACCGGCTTTTCTACCGGTTTGATTTTCTCAAGCATCTTTTCCCGGCTTTCCGCGCGGCGAATCGATTTTTCTCTGTTAAAAGATTTCAGTTTGTCAATTACAGCCTGCTGGTGTTTGATTTCCCTCTGCTGATTGTAATACTCTTTGAGACGGGCGTCACGAAGCTGCTGTTTCTTTTCAGAATAGGCTTTATAATTCCCCATATACATCCGGATTTCGCCATTTTCGATCTCTACGACTTTGGTTACGACACGGTTGAGAAAATAGCGGTCATGGGATACGATGAAAACTGCTCCGCGATAGTTGATCAGATAAGTTTCCAGCCATGCGATGGAATTAAGGTCAAGATGATTGGTGGGCTCGTCCAGGAGCAGAATGTCCGGATTGGTAAGCAGCAGCTTGCCGAGAGCTACCCGCGTTTTCTGACCACCGGAAAGGGTAGCTGTTTTTTTGTCGAAATCATCTTCTGTAAAGCCAAGGCCTTTCAGCACGCCTATGATCTCACTCTCACAGGCATACCCGTTGCGGGCTTCGAATTCAGACTGCAGACGATTGTATGTATCAAGCCGGTTTTCCAGCGCCTCTCCGGATAGCGACTTCATTTCCAGCTCTATTGCGCGGATCCGCTGCTCCATATCTATAATATCTGCCTTTGCAGAACGCACTTCTTCATAGATCGTTCCGTCCGGAATAAGATTCTGATGCTGGGCAAGATAACCGATTGTTTTTCCTTTGGCGAGAATGATATCTCCTCCGTCGAGCGGTTCCTCATTCATTATCATTTTTAATATAGTGGATTTACCGGCTCCGTTAATGCCGACCAGAGCAGCCTTTTCTCTTTCTTCTATATGAAAAGACCCCTCGCGGACGATCACCCGGTCGCCGAAAGATTTTTCAATATTGTGACATGCGAGTATCATGCAGGTACTCCTCCTCTCAGATATCCATTATAACTGAAATGGCTGAAAAATAAAGTAAAAATTGACATAAGTTTAACTATTCTATATAATAATACAGAATATAAAATGGAGCGCATAGATGAGCAAATCCATCCGTAGCAGGCTGAAAATTGTGACTGGAGGATTGCCATGCGATGGAAGGTGGTAAATTTGGAACATAGAAAAATATCCCGTGCAGTAATCTCCCGGCTGCCGAGGTATCACAGATATCTAGGAGATCTTCTGGAGGAAGGAGTGGAAAGGATATCCTCAAATGATCTCAGCAAAAAAATGCAGGTAACTGCATCGCAGATCCGTCAGGATCTCAATAATTTCGGGGGATTCGGTCAGCAGGGATACGGATATAATGTAAAATATCTTTATACTGAAATCGGAAAAATATTAGGACTGGATAAAACACATAATTTTATTATCATCGGAGCGGGAAATCTCGGACAGGCGCTTGCCAATTATGCATCTTTTGAAAGAAGCGGATTTATCCTAAAGAGTCTTTTTGATGTAAATCCCCGACTGGAGGGGATGTCCATACGCGGCGTGCAGGTCCGGATGATGGACGAACTGGTTGATTTTCTTGCCAACAATGAGATTGAGATCGCAGCGCTTACGATACCTAAATCAAAAGCAGTCGAGGTTGCGGATCTTCTTGTGGCAAATGGAATCAAAGCAATATGGAATTTTGCACATACAGATTTGACGCTGCCAAAGGATGTGGTTGTAGAAAGCGTACATCTTTCAGACAGCCTGATGCAGCTGTCATATAATATCAGCCGCCGCAAAGAATCGCGCAAAAAATAGGAAACAGACAGACGACCCCGCAGCTTGCTGCGGGGTATATTGTGGGAATATATCGATAATAAAGGACTGGTGAACAGATATGAGATATCTTCCGAATGGAACACAGATGAGTTCCGCAGACAAATTCACGATAGAGGAAACGGGAATTCCTTCTCTTGTCCTTATGGAGCGTGCCGCGTTAAAGACTGTAGAGATAATGCATGTGAATGGGATTGACACATCGCGGGCATTGGTGGTATGCGGCAGCGGCAATAATGGAGGTGACGGCTTCGCCATTGCCAGACTTTTGACAGAAGAGGGGATGGAAGCGCAGATCCTTTTTGCCGGGAAAGAATCCTCACTGAGCAGAGAGTGCGGTATCCAGAAAAAAATCGCAGAGAATCTTGGAATCAGCATCATCACTGAAATACCTGCCCGGGAATATACTGTTATAATAGACGCTGTCTTCGGCGTGGGATTAAGCCGCGAAATCAGCGGGAAATATAAAGATATCATCGCATGGATGAATGAACAGAAATGCCAGAAAGTGGCGGTCGATATTCCTTCCGGTGTAAGTTCCGCAACCGGCAAGATACTGGGGACTGCGTTTTATGCGGATCTCACAGTTGCAATGGCGTGTGTGAAGGTGGGAAGTGAGATGTATCCGGGGAAATACTGCGCGGGGAAAACCGTGGCGGTACCGATTGGTATTGATCCGAAATTCTTTTCTACAGATGAAGAGGTCTGTGTCACGTATGACCGCTGTGACATTCCGGAGCTTCTGCCGGCAAGGAAACCTGATTCTCATAAAGGAAGCTACGGCAAAGTTCTTATGATTACGGGAAGCAGAGGGATGGCGGGAGCTGCTTATCTTTCAGCAAAGGCCGCATATGCAGTCGGGGCGGGCCTGGTTCAGATTTATACGGCGGAAGAAAACAGGACTGTTTTACAGCAGCTTCTTCCGGAGGCAATTATCTCCTGCTATCACGAATACGACCAGGAGAAACTTTCTGCTCTTCTGGACTGGGCGGACGTTGTATGTATCGGCTGCGGACTTGGCACCGGAGAAACTTCGGCCCGGCTTCTGGAAGGGACTCTGAGCAGAGTGAATGTCCCATGCATTATCGATGCGGACGGACTGAATCTGCTGAGCAGGAATATGCATCTGCTGGAAAAGATTCAGAGTCCGGTCGTACTTACACCGCATATGAAGGAAATGTCACGGCTGACAGGATATTCTGTCAGTGAGATCTCAGACAGACGACTGGAGATTATCAGTGAATTTACAAAGAAATATCCTACAGTGTGCGTTTTGAAAGACAGTAGAACAGTCGTAAAGGAAAACGGAAGGCATCCGTTCTTCAACCTTGCCGGGAACAGTGCCATGGCAAAAGCAGGGGCGGGAGATGTCCTTGCCGGGGTCATTACAGGTCTGTCAGCTCAGGGAATGCCGGCTTATGAGTGTGCCGCGCTTGGTGTGTTTCTCCATGCATGCGGAGGAGATAATGCCAAAGAAGAAAAAGGAAGTTACAGCGTTTTTGCCCGCGATCTCATCGTCGGAATTGAAAAATGCATGGAAGAAAAAATAATATAATAATAGGAGATATACAAAAATGAAACAGCATAATCGTGTATATGCCGAGATCGATCTCGACGCTATCGCGTATAATATGGAACAGATGCGAAACAGGATCGGAGGCGATGCAGAGCTGATCGCTGTTGTGAAGACAGACGGATACGGACACGGCGCCGTTCCTATTGCAGAGATGTTTGAAAAATTTTCTTATGTGTGGGGATATGCAGTGGCTTGTCTGGAAGAAGCGGAAGATCTTCGCGAACACGGTATAAAAAAGCCGATACTTGTTCTCGGGTGTGTATTTCCGGATCAGTATGAAGAGATGCTCCATTATGATGTACGCCCCGCCGTATACACGGAAGAGATGGCAGACGCGATATCTGAGGCAGCAGTCAGGTTAAATGCGACAGCTCATTTTCACATTAAGATTGATACCGGAATGGGAAGAATCGGCTTTCCGGTGTGTGAGAAAAGTGCGGATATCATAGAGCGGATCAGTCGTCTGCCGAATGTTGAGCTTGAGGGAATGTTCACCCATTTTGCAAAAGCGGATGAAGAGGATAAGACTTATACAATGATGCAGCATGACCGCTTTATGTGGATGAAGGGTCAGATTGAAAAGAAAGGTGTTTCAATCCGCTATTTTGACTGTGACAATAGTGCGGGGATTATTGATCTCCCGGACATGAGACACGATCTTGCAAGAGCAGGAATCTCAACCTACGGGATGTACCCCTCTGACGAAGTAAACAAGGAAGCGGTAGATTTAAAACCGGCTCTGCGGCTGATCAGTCATGTATCATTTGTCAAGGATGTAGATGCAGGAACTTCGATCAGTTATGGCGGGACGTTTACTGCGCCGAAGAGGATGCGGGTTGCGACTATACCGGTAGGTTACGGGGACGGTTATCCCAGATCTCTTTCTAATAAGGGATATGTGCTCATTCATGGAAAACGCGCACGGATTTTAGGCCGGGTCTGCATGGATCAGTTCATGGTCGATGTGACAGATATTCCGGAGACAAAGTTCATGGATCAGGTTACTCTCGTGGGAAAAGACGGTAATGACCGTATC
Organism: Candidatus Mediterraneibacter gallistercoris; assembly: GCA_019119745.1. The sequence continues at coordinate 22,216 of DWWI01000178.1, forward strand.
ACAGTGGAAGATCTGGCTGAGTTGAGCGGAAGATTCAATTATGAATTCGTCTGCTGTCTCGGAAAAAGGATACCAAGGGTCTACAAGCGGGGGACAAAGATCAGCGGCTGACAGCAGACTGTATGGAAGCGCCGGAATGCGGCGGATCATTGAATACATCCGATGAATAAGGGAATACTGAAGTATGCGATATGCATTTAGTAAGTGAATCGGAGTGTGAAAAAATTGATGATCAGAAGAGGAGATATCTATTACGCCGACTTAAGTCCGGTAGTGGGTTCAGAACAGGGCGGCATCCGTCCGGTTCTCGTAATACAGAATAACGTGGGTAATAAGCACAGTCCCACGATCATCTGCGCGGCAATTACTTCGAAAATGAATAAGGCAAAACTGCCGACTCATATCGAAATCAGTACAAGAGATTATAAGATAGTAAAGAACTCCGTGATCCTGCTCGAACAGATTCGAACGATCGACAAGCAGAGACTTAAAGAATATGTATGCCATATTGACGGCGCTATGATGCATAAAGTTGATCAGGCGATCAGGGTCAGTCTGGAACTCACTACATAGTACGGTTCAAACAGACTTCTTTACAGAATACGAAAAGAATGATAAAATTGTAGGGCATAATGTGCGTAGAAATACAGATACGCAATTTATATACCAGCAAGAAAAGAGGAGAATTTATGTCAGGACATTCAAAATTTGCCAATATTAAGCATAAGAAAGAGAAAAATGATGCAGCCAAAGGTAAGATCTTCACGAAGATCGGACGCGAGCTGGCAGTAGCGGTCAAAGAAGGCGGCGGACCGGATCCGGCTAATAACAGCAGACTGCGTGATGTGATTGCAAAGGCAAAATCAAATAATATGCCGAACGATACGATTGAGAGAAACATCAAGAAAGCAGCTGGAGAAGGATCCGGTGATAATTATGAGCATATTACATATGAAGGGTACGGCCCGAACGGAACGGCTATTATTGTTAAGACACTGACAGATAACAAGAACAGGACTGCTTCTAATGTGCGAAACGCTTTTACAAAAGGAAACGGAAACGTAGGTACTCCTGGATGTGTGTCTTTCATGTTTGACGAGAAAGGACAGATCTTCGTTGCAAAGGAAGACTGTGATATGGATGCAGATGAGCTTATGATGCTCGCACTGGATGCCGGCGCAGAGGACTTTGTGGAAGACGAGGAGAGTTATGAGATTCTCACTACTCCGGAGACATTCAGTGATGTGCGCCTGAAACTGGAAGAGCAGGGAATCAAAATGGCTCAGGCTGAAGTGACAATGATTCCGCAGACATATGTGGAACTTACATCGGAAGAGGATATTAAGAACATCCAGAAGACACTGGACCTTCTCGAAGAGGACGACGACGTACAGGATGTATATCATAACTGGAATGAATAGAGGTATCGATATGGATACAGACAGACTTCTGGAGAAACTCAGGAATCTTTACATGGTGACAATGGCCTATGAATTTCATAAGTCCAGTTATGTAAAGTATATGGATTCTCTCAGATCAAAGTACGCTGATCTGCTTCAGGAGACAGCGGATGTCTGTGACGGGACAGACGACGGTGCAGAACGTATCGCCGCGTGTATTCCGGAGTATGTCTGCAGTGAACTGGAGAAGATCGGTTCAAAGAGAAAGAGGGATTTAAGAGCTCTGGATCACAAGATGAACATGGTATCATACTTTGTCCCTCTTATGGGAGAAATTCCATCTCCGCAGGCAAAAGATCTGACAAAACATATGGTAGAGAAGTGGAATGAGAGAATGCCGGAATATAAGATCGGCCATTCAACCTATGAAAGTATCAAGGGCGGATTCAGACAAGGAATATTCTGCTATATTACGACGGCAGTGTGCAGGAGTATGCACAAACCGGACGACTGTTATGAGCTGACCACACTGAGGGCGTATCGTGACGGTTCTCTGTCCGGAACGGAAGAAGGACGCCGTATTGTAGAAGAATATTATAATATCGCGCCGACGATTGTAAAACGGATCGACAGGCAGGAGAACGCAGATGAAATTTACCGTGGAATATGGAATGAATATCTGAGACCCTGCATTCGTCTGATAGAAAAAGACGAGAAAGAAGAGTGCAAGGAGCTGTATATAACTATGGTTCGCAGTCTTGAAAAAGAATATTTATATTCATAAAATACAGGAGGAGACAGATGAGCGATTACAGAATTGAGACAAAATGTATACAGTCAGGATATGAGCCGGGTAACGGAGAGCCGAGAGTGCTGCCAATCTATCAGAGCACTACATTCCGCTATACGAGCAGCGAGCAGATGGGAAGACTGTTCGACCTGGAGGAGTCCGGATATTTTTATACAAGACTTCAGAATCCGACGAATGACGCCGTGGCGGCGAAGATATGCGATCTTGAAGGCGGAGTGGCTGCTATGCTTACTTCATCCGGCCAGGCTGCGAATTTTTATGCTGTCATGAATATTGCGCAGGCAGGAGATCATATTGTATGTGCTTCAGCACTTTATGGCGGTACATATAACCTCTATGCCCATACTATCAGAAAGATGGGTGTTGAAGCTACTTTTGTTGATCCGGACTGCACAGAAGAAGAACTGGAGGCGGCTTTCAGGGATAACACTAAGGCTGTGTTCGGCGAATCAATTGCAAATCCGGCGCTGGTTGTGCTTGATTTCGAGAAGTTTGCAAAAGCGGCCCACGCTCACGGAGTACCGTTTATCGTGGACAATACATTCGCGACACCGATCAACTGCCGGCCGTTTGAGTGGGGAGCTGATATCGTGACACACTCTACTACGAAATACATGGACGGACACGCGGCATGTGTAGGCGGCGCTATCGTGGACAGCGGTAATTTTGACTGGGAAGCAAACGCAGAAAAGTTCCCGGGACTCACAACACCTGATGAGACATATCACGGTATTGTTTATACTAAGAAATTCGGGAAAGGCGCATATATTACAAAGGCGACTGCGCAGCTGATGCGTGACCTCGGTTCTATTCAGTCTCCGCAGAATGCTTTCCTTTTAAATATAGGTCTTGAGACACTGCACCTTAGAATGCCCCGTCATTGCGAGAATGCGCTGAAAGTTGCCGAATATCTGAAGAATCATGAAAAAGTCGCATGGGTAAGCTATCCGTCGCTGCCGGGTGACAAATATTATGATCTTGCACAGAAGTACATGCCGAATGGAACATGCGGTGTACTCACTTTCGGATTAAAGGGCGGAAGAGACGCTGCTGTTGAGATGATGGACAAACTGAAAATGGTTGCTATCGTGACACATGTGGCAGATGCAAGAAGCTGTGTGCTCCACCCGGCAAGCCATACACATCGTCAGATGAATGAGCAGGAGCTTCTCGAAGCAGGAGTACAGCCGGATCTGATCCGCTTTAGTGTGGGAATTGAAAATGTAGAAGATATCATTGCCGATGTAGAGCAGGCTTTGAGATAATTTGAAATGGTATGGATGTATACAATCTGCATCCGTACCATTTTTCTGTATAATATGACCATACTTCTTCAATACTAATTTAAGCAGATATGAAACAGGCTTAAGTGCAAAGAGGAGGTATGATTGAAATGGAAAAAGAACAGGGACGGGATTCTTCCCAGGAAGAAAGAAATGAGGAAAATGCGGAAATCCGGGAAATGGGAACACTGGAACTGGAAGACGGCCATTCGAAACACGGCATACAGCTTTTGACGATTATCGGTGAGATTGAGGGACATGAGGCGGTATCCGGAAATACAAAAGCTACCAAATATGAACATCTTCTTCCCAGACTTGCCGCGGCTGAGGAAGATGAAAAAACAGAAGGGGTGCTTATTTTGCTCAATACATTGGGCGGTGATGTAGAGGCCGGGCTTGCGATAGCAGAGATGATCGCGTCTCTCAGTAAGCCGACGGTGTCTCTGGTTCTCGGTGGCAGCCATTCTATCGGAGGCCCGCTGGCAGTTTCTGCAGACTATTCGTTTATTGTGCCCACAGGTACAATGATCGTGCATCCTGTGCGGTCTACCGGGATGTTTATAGGAGTAATCCAGAGTTACCGGAATATGGAAAAAACACAGGATCGTATTGCCCGTTTTATTTCTTTCCACTCGAAGATTACGCAGGAACGGCTTCTGGAACTGATGCTGGACTCTACCCAGCTCGTTAAGGATGTGGGCACAATGCTCGAGGGAGAGGAAGCCGTCCGGGAAGGCCTTATCGACGAAGTCGGCGGCATCAGTGACGCTTTCCGTAAGCTTCATGAGCTGATTAATGATAAGAAAAAATGTGATGACATGCTTTCCAAATGATGATATACTAGATATAGTATGTTTAAATTACTAAGGGGGAATTATATGGCTGCTAAATCGACAAAGGGTCGTAAAAACTCAAAAAGCAGACCAAAGAAAGGACAGCAGAATACAGAACTTCGGGGAGAAATTATCATACTCGCAGCACTTGCAGTATGCATTCTGCTTGTACTCAGCAATTTCGGAGTCGGAGGAATCGTTGGGGAGGCGGTATCATCCGTATTCTTTGGAATGTTTGGATTCATGGCGTATCTTTTACCTTTTATAATATTTGCGCTGACTGCGTTCCTTGTGTCCAACAAGGGAAATACGCACGCATATATTAAGATCGGGGCTGCAGTTATGCTGTTTCTGTTTATTACGGCGATTCTGGAACTGATCTTCAATTCATATACGCCGGGAGCGTCACTGCTTTCGTATTATCAGGCGGCAAGTGAACACAGAAATGCGGGCGGACTTACAGGAGGCTGCATTATCAGTCTGCTCTGTCCGCTGATCGGTATTATCGGAACATATGTGGTGCTGGTGATTCTTTCTGTTATCTGCCTGATCCTTATTACGGAAAAATCACTTTTGGCCCCCATCGGGCGGCAGAGCCGCAAGGCATATGAGGATGCAAAAAGGAAACGGCAGGAAACAGCCGTGATCCGGGCGAGAGAAAGAGAAGAAAGACAGAAGACAGCGAAGATCCGTCAGGAAGATAATAAAAAGCAGGGTGACAGACGCACTGATCATAAAGTTTCAGGTGTTTCCTTCGCAACTACGCTTGGCGGGGAAGAAACCGGCGGAAAAAGAAAAAGAGGACGAAGGAAGTCTCCTGATGTATATGAACTCCGACCGGAAGATATACCGGAAGATGAATTCTCTCAGCCCTATGCTGCGGACAGCTTTGTGATCAACCGTGCAGAATCTCAGGATATCCCTGCGGAGGAGACAGAGGATACTTTATTTGACCCCGGCTCAGGACAGACTGAAGAGATACCTCAGACAGATGTAAAAGAAAATGATGAGAAGCCTGTGAAACGGCACAGTAAAGCCAGGGAAGCTGCTGAAGTTTCGGCAGAGACAGAAAATGTGAAAGCTGCTGTAGAGAGAGAACAGGAGAAGGAAAAGCCTGTTTATCATACTCCGCCGATCAGTCTTTTAAAACGAGGAAAGAAAAGCGGAGGAGATTCCGACAGCCATCTGCGCGCAACCGCGTTGAAACTCGAACAGACACTGCAGAATTTCGGCGTGGGAGTCCATGTTACGAATGCAAGCTGCGGACCGTCTGTTACCAGATATGAGCTTCAGCCGGATCAGGGAGTAAAGGTAAGCAAGATAGTCGGCCTGGCCGATGATATCAAACTGAATCTGGCGGTGGCTGATCTGAGAATCGAGGCGCCGATACCGGGAAAGGCAGCGGTCGGCATAGAAGTTCCGAACAAGGAAAATACAGCTGTAATGCTTCGTGATCTTCTGGAATCAAAGGAATTTAAGGCAAGTGAATCGCCGATCACATTTGCAGTGGGCAAAGACATAGCCGGAAAAGTAGTTGTTGCTGATATTGCGAAAATGCCGCATCTGCTTGTCGCGGGAGCTACAGGATCCGGAAAGTCAGTATGTATCAATACTCTGATCATGAGTATTATCTATAAAGCGGATCCGGACTCGGTAAAACTGATTCTTGTAGATCCTAAGGTTGTGGAACTCAGTGTATATAATGGAATACCGCATCTGATGATCCCTGTTGTTACAGACCCGAAGAAAGCCGCGGGAGCTTTGAACTGGGCTGTGGCTGAGATGGAGAAGCGATATAAGCTTTTTGCTGAATATAATGTAAGGGATCTGAAAGGATTCAATGCAAAAGTAGAGAAAGGCGAGACCGGTGAGGAAATTAAAAAGAAGCTTCCGCAGATTGTCATTATCATCGATGAGCTGGCAGATCTGATGATGGTGGCGCCGGGAGAAGTGGAAGGGGCAATCTGCCGTCTGGCACAGCTTGCCAGGGCTGCAGGCCTGCACCTTGTCGTCGCTACCCAGAGGCCGTCTGTTAACGTCATCACCGGACTGATCAAGGCAAATATGCCTTCCAGGATCGCTTTTTCGGTAACTTCCGGTGTGGATTCAAGGACGATCATCGACATGAACGGGGCAGAAAAACTGCTGGGAAAAGGAGACATGCTTTTCTATCCTTCAGGATATCCGAAACCGGTACGAGTACAGGGATCTTTTGTCTCAGACAAAGAGGTTCAGGATGTTGTTGATTATCTGATAAATAACAATGCCAATGCCTCTTACAATGATGAACTGGAAGAACACATGAACACGAATATGCCGGTTCCGGGTACAGCGCCTGGTCATGAGAGCGCCGATGATAAGGATACATATTTTGTAGAAGCAGGAAAGCTTATTATAGATAAAGAGAAGGCATCTATCGGAATGCTTCAGAGAATGTTCAAGATCGGATTCAACCGGGCAGCGAGAATCATGGATCAGCTTGCCGAAGCGGGGGTAGTCGGACCGGAAGAGGGTACAAAACCGCGAAAAGTCCTGATGACCAAAGAAGAATTTGATGAATATCTCAGCAATAACCAATGAAATACAGAAGGAAAGAGGAGGAGACAATATGAAAACAGATATTGAGATCGCACAGGAAGCAAAACTGGAACATATCAGAGATGTTGCAGCAACTATCGGAATTCAGGAGGATGATCTTGAATTCTACGGCAAATATAAAGCAAAACTCTCCGATGATCTGTGGGAGAAGATCAAGGATAATGAAGATGGTAAATTAGTCCTTGTCACAGCAATCAATCCGACGCCGGCAGGAGAGGGAAAGACAACAACGACAGTCGGTCTCGGTCAGGCAATGGCAAAGTTGAATAAAAAAGCTCTGATCGCGCTGCGTGAGCCGTCCCTTGGACCGTGCTTCGGAATCAAAGGAGGAGCAGCGGGAGGCGGATATGCCCAGGTTGTACCGATGGATGATCTGAATCTTCATTTTACCGGAGATTTCCATGCAATCACCTCTGCCAACAATCTTCTGGCGGCAATGCTTGATAATCATATCCAGCAGGGCAACGCTCTGAGAATTGATCCGAGACAGGTGGTCTGGAAGAGATGTCTCGATATGAATGACCGTGTATTGCGTAATATTGTCGTGGGGCTCGGCAATAAAACAGACGGTATGGTACGTGAGGATCATTTTGTTATAACAGTCGCTTCCGAGATTATGGCAATACTCTGTCTTGCAGATAATCTCGCTGACCTTAAAGAGAGGCTCGGTAAGATTATTGTTGCATATAACTTTGACGGAGAGCCAGTCACGGCAGCTGATCTGAAAGCAACAGGCGCCATGGCAGCTCTGCTCAAGGATGCGATCAAACCGAATATTATCCAGACTTTAGAGCATACGCCGGCGCTCGTGCACGGAGGTCCGTTTGCCAATATCGCGCACGGATGTAACAGTGTGAGAGCTACAAAGATGGCGCTGAAACTCAGTGATATTACGATCACGGAAGCGGGATTCGGCGCAGATCTGGGCGCGGAAAAATTCTTTGACATCAAGTGTCGTATGGCAGGGCTGAAGCCGGATGCTGTTGTTCTGGTTGCAACTGTCCGTGCTTTGAAGTATAATGGAGGGGTTGCAAAGAGCGACCTGGCAGAAGAAAATCTGGACGCTCTGGCAAAAGGAATTGTTAATCTTGAAAAACATATAGAAAATATCCAGAAATACGGTGTGCCTGTGATTGTAACACTTAATTCATTTGTGACGGATACTGAAGCTGAGAATGAATATATCCGCAGATTCTGCGAAGAGAGAGGATGCGAATTTGCCCTTTCCGAAGTGTGGGAAAAAGGCGGAGAAGGCGGCATTGCTCTTGCTGAGAAAGTGCTTGAGACGCTGGACAACAAGGAAAGCAGCTTCCATCCTCTTTACAGCGATGATCTGTCTATCTGCGAAAAGATCGAGACGATCTCCAAAGAGATTTATGGAGCTGACAGCGTGGTTTACGAGCCGGCTGCGCGCAGACAGATCGAACGGATCGAAGCACTTGGTTTTGGCTCTTTCCCTGTCTGCATGGCTAAGAATCAGTATTCATTATCTGACGATGCGAAGAAGCTGGGAAGACCGAGCGGATTTGACATTCATATCCGTGAAGTATATGTGAGCGCCGGGGCCGGATTTGTCGTTGCTCTTACCGGAGCGGTCATGACAATGCCCGGACTACCTAAAGTGCCGGCGGCAAACGGAATAGATGTTACAGATGACGGAAAGATCACGGGACTGTTTTAGATAAAAGGAGAAGTCAATGTCACAGTTAATTGATGGAAAGCAGATTTCAAAACAGATCAAAGATGAGTTGAAAGAAGAAGTACAGAGACTGAGCGCAGAGGGAAGAAATGCCTGCCTTGCAGTTGTGCAGGTGGGGGATGATCCGGCATCTTCAGTTTATGTGAGAAATAAAAAGAAAGCATGTGCCTATATCGGTATCCGGTCGAAAGCATATGAGCTGCCGGAAGAGACGACGGAGGAGGAACTTGTGTCTTTGGTGGAAGAACTGAACAGGGATGACGAAGTGAACGGTATCCTGGTACAGCTTCCGCTTCCGAAGCATATCAATGAAGACAGGATCATCCGGACAATTTCGCCCGACAAAGATGTGGATGGTTTCCATCCTGTCAGTGTAGGACGCCTCTGGATCGGTGAGAAAGGCTTTTTATCCTGTACGCCTGCAGGAATTATTCAGCTTTTGAAAAGATCAGGAATTACGATTGAAGGGAAAGAGTGTGTAATTGTCGGCAGGAGCAATATCGTCGGCAAACCTATGGCGGCACTGCTGCTGAGGGAAAACGGAACTGTGACTGTGACACATTCCAGAACGAAGAATCTGAAAGAAGTGACAAAGCGGGCGGATATTCTGATCGTTGCAATCGGAAAGAAGCAGTTTATTACTTCAGAATATATAAAAGAAGGCGCAGTAGTCATAGACGTCGGTATGCACAGAGATGAAAACAATCATCTTTGCGGTGACGTGGATTTTGCTGATGTTGAACCCCATACGTCAGCTATTACTCCCGTCCCCGGCGGAGTGGGACCGATGACAATTGCTATGCTGATGAACAATTGTGTTGAAACGATACGTACTCAGGAGGAAAGACCATGAGATGTGCCCATTGCGGAGCAATTATCCCGGATGATCAGATGGTCTGCCCCAAATGCGGAGCTGAAGTGCAGATCGTACCGGACTATAATCCGCTGGATGATGTCCTTACCAGAGAAGTAAAAGGCTCTGTTGAGGGGGCTACCCGTCAGATACAGACGGATGATATCAGAAGATACAGAAGAGATGACAGAACAAAAAATGTGAATTCGACCCGTGTGCTGAGTCCGGAAGAGCGAAGAATGATCCGCGACAAGAGACGCGCGGGCGGCCAGCGTTCAACAGGTAATATGGCAGGGAGAAGCACCGGCAATGTCCGCGGACAGCGGCGAAATACGGAAGAAGTACGCCGCCAGAGACAGAATGTAGAAGAACCGAGACGCCAGAGACAGAACAGCAATACCGCCGAATTGCGGCAGCTTCGCCAGCAGAAAAGACTTGAGGCGGCAAAGCGCAAGAGAAGAAATCTTCTGATTACACTGTTTTTGTTACTTGCGTTGATTGCTGCGGGAGTTTATGTCGTATATCAGAACTCCTATTCCTCTATGATTAATAAAGGATATCAGGCGATAAAGAACGGAAATTATGACTCGGCTGAAAACTATTTTAACCGTGCAATTTCAAAAGATAAGTCGAGACCGGATGCGTATACCGGATATGCGGAAATTTATATTGACCAGAATGATCTGGACAGCGCAGAAGAAGTATTTTTGTCTGCAATTGAGACCCAGCCTACTAACGAAGAGCTTTATCAGGCTGCTATTGATTTTTACATGGATACTGAACAGCCTGCCAAAATATCAGCGCTCCTTGAAGACTGTGAAGACCAGAATGTGCTGAATGCCGTATCGGACTATATCTCTTCGGCACCGACCTTTACGCCGGAACAGGGTACGTACAGTGAAGTGCAGGAGATTACAATTTCTTCTGACACAGGCGGGGACATTTATTATACTGTCGACGGAACGGACCCGACAGCGGAAACCGGAACGAAGTATGAGGAACCGGTCCTCATACAGACGGAAGGTGAAGTTGAAATCCGCGCAATAGCAGTAAATGCCAACGGAATTCCTAGCACTGTAGCTTCTGCAACATATAAAATTGAGTTTCCGATTGTAAATGCACCTGCAGTGACACCGTCAACCGGACAATATACAGAACCTACACAGATTACGATAACTGTACCGGACGGTTATACGGCATATTATACAATGGACGGATCTACACCGGATCCGGATTCCTCATCGACAAGTAAGTATACAGGCCCTGTTGATATGCCGGAGAATACACAGACAATCTTTAATGCGATACTTGTCAATGACCAGAATGGAAAATCGACAGAGGTCACGACAAGAAATTATATTACTACGGATTGACAGGCCTGATTTTATCTGGTAATAATAGCAAAAGACAACCCATGTATTGAGAAAAAATGTTATGTATTTTTACCAATACAAGGGTTGTTTTTTTATATAAATTGAGCTATAATAACTGTGTTAAAAAAATAACAATACATATCAAAGGAGATGCAGGTTATGAGCAGATTTTGTTTACCAAGAGACATTTACCACGGAAAAGGATGTCTGGAAGAGCTGAAGAACTTAAAAGGGAAAAAAGCTATGCTCGTTGTAGGCGGCGGCTCTATGAAACGTCAGGGATTTCTTGACAAAGCTGTAAACTATCTGAAAGAGGCAGGCATGGAAGTACAGGTGTTTGAAGGCGTTGAGCCGGATCCGTCTGTTGAGACAGTTATGAAAGGCGCAGAGGCAATGCGTGCTTTCGAGCCTGACTGGATCGTAGCAATGGGCGGCGGTTCACCGATCGATGCCGCAAAAGCTATGTGGGCATTTTATGAGTATCCGGAGACTTCTTTCGAGGATCTCTGTACTCCGTTTAACTTCCCTGAACTGAGACAGAAAGCAAAATTTGCCGCTATCCCTTCAACATCCGGAACAGCGACAGAAGTTACAGCTTTCTCTGTTATCACAAACTATCAGACAGGTGTGAAGTATCCGCTTGCTGACTTCAATATAACACCGGATGTTGCAATAGTAGATCCGGATCTGGTATCCGGACTTCCGGTAAAACAGGTTGCTTACACAGGTATGGATGCACTGACACATGCAATCGAGGCATATGTATCCACGCTTCACGGACCGTTTACAGATCCGCTTGCACTTCAGGCAATTGAGATGGTACTGGATTATCTGCCGGCATCCTATAACTGCAATATGGAGGCAAGAGAGCAGATGCACTATGCACAGTGCCTTGCAGGAATGGCATTTTCCAATGCTCTTCTCGGAATCGTGCACTCCATGGCGCACAAGACAGGGGCAGCGTTCTCCACGGGACATATCCCGCACGGATGTGCAAACGCGATTTATCTCCCGTATGTTATCCGGTATA
>DWWI01000179.1 GCA_019119745.1 Candidatus Mediterraneibacter gallistercoris
TGTTCAGCGTCTTATACCAGATTTTTTCGTCAAACTCTGTTGAGCTTCCTTTGGTCTCGATACCCTCCGGATATACATAATAGTGGAGAGAAAGGCCGTCCATAAAACCATGCTGTTCTTCCGATGTTCTCCGAAAGCAGGTAGCAAGAACCTCCTTTGTCCAGTCATAATCCTCATGAGGTGCTCCACAGCAAATCCTCTGAATGTGCTGTTTACTGTTGTAATCACGCACAAAAGTCTGGTATCTCCGATACTCATTCGCATAGTAATCCGGATTCATATTTCCTCCGCATCCCCAGTTTTCATTGCCAATGCCAAAGAAATCAACCTTCCATGGATCGCTGTGACCGTTTTTCTTTCTAAGTTCAGACATAGGTGATACTCCGTTAAATGTCATATATTCAATCCACTCAGACATTTCCCTGACAGTTCCACTTCCCAGATTTCCGTTGATATATGTTTTACATCCCAGCTGACGGCAGAGTTCAAAATATTCGTGGGTTCCGAAGCTATTGTCTTCTACCACGCCTCCCCAGTTTGTGTTGATCATCTTTTTTCGTGCATCCACAGGACCTATCCCATCCATCCAGTGATACTCGTCCGCAAAACATCCGCCGGGCCACCGGAGTACAGGAACACGTATCCGTTTCAGCGCTTCGACTACATCGGATCTCATTCCGTTCACATTTTCTATGGGCGAATCCTTTCCCACATAAATACCTTCGTAAATACATCTCCCGAGATGCTCGGAAAAATGTCCGTATATTTCTCTGCTGATCCTGCTCAGTTTCCTGTTTGGATCGATCACCATTCTCGCCATTTCAAATTCCTCCTTCTTCTGATTCATACTGCCTGAACACTTTTATGAGCAGCAGCGATTTCACATAAGCACAAGCAGAAAATCCACCCACCATCATAAAAATCCAGACACTTTTTGCAAAGATCATAAGTATGATCACAACTGCAGAGATCAAGGCCAGCAATATTGTCTCTTTCAGATTAAATACAGCCAGGATCACTGCATTTTTTACTGTTTTCAAAACAGTATTATCAAATCTGGCAGTTAATGCAAACACATAAAGGAGTGATAAGATCCAGATAACCGCAAATACTCCCGTGATCACGAGCATCACCTGATCAGATGTAGAAAATCCCGGCTTTCTCTGCCAGAATTTTACGCCAAATACAAGGACTGCTCCTGCCAGACAATATAATATTGATAAAAGAAACGACCGACTGAAATTATTTTTAAATGCCCTAAAAAAGGGTTTAAATATATATCCGCCTTCATGTCTCGCCTCACGCATGGTAATCGTGTAAAGGGCACTGACGGCCGGGCCGATCGTAATGACCGGCGCGCAGCATATAATAAACAGAATGTTCAATATCATAAAATCAGCGACCGTAGTTAAAAAAGCAATGACAGGGCTGTCAAGATTAATCTTCATAGCTTTCTCCGTTCTTAAGTTCCGTTTACTTTCTTCTGAATTCTACCCGGACAGGACGCATACCTGTCAGTTCCTCACTTCTCAGGTCAGGCTGAGAAAAGCCGGTGTATATCGTATAGTGTTTTCCCCCTGTAATGTGATAACCTTCCTCATCTACAACAGTAAACGCTTCCTCAGGGATGCTTACCTGAAGTGTTCTGCATTCCCCCTGATGGAGCAACACTCGCTGAAACCCACACAGTTGCGGGTTGGGAACTGAATACACAGAATCTTCGCATTTGATATAAATCTGCAGCACCTCACAAATGTCTCTTTCCCCTGTATTTCTTACCTGGACAGATACATCTGCTCCTGTTTCTGTCTCCGACACTGCCACTGAACCAACTTCCGCTTTTCCATAAGTCAGTCCATACCCGAAAGGATACTGGGCTTTTCCTTTCATATACCGGTAAGTCCGTCCCTCCATAGAATAATCTTCAAACGGAGGAAGCTCCTCCAGCGTTTCATAAAAGGTCACAGGAAGTTTTCCGGAAGGAGATTCTTTTCCGAACAGAATCTCCGCCACGGCATTTCCTCCGCGGGCGCCAGGATACCAGACCTGCAGGATTGCTTTAAAATGTTCATTGGCAAAGCTCATATCAATATCACTGCCGGCCAGCATACAAAGGACGACTGGTTTCCCTGTCTTTGCCACTGCTTCCATCAGCCTGCGCTGACAGAGTGGAAGCTGAAGATCCTCTTTGTCACCGGATGCATAGCTGTTCCCTGTATCCCCTTCTTCTCCTTCCAGAGTCTCATCCAGGCCAAGACAAAGGATTACTACGTCACTGTTTTCCGCTACGGTTACAGCCTCTGCTATGCGATCCATGTCACGGGCAAGAGCCTCTGTTTTATCCCGGAAAAGGTCACTTCCCTGGGAGTAAAAGATGCGTATTCCATCTCCCGCACAGTTTCTGATTCCTTCCAGGACTGTCACATATTTCGATGATGTTCCGTGATAATTCCCGATCAAAGCCGCCCTGCTGTCCGCATTTGGTCCGATCACACCAATTGTCTTTATCTCTTCTTTTTTCAATGGCAGGATCCCGTTTTCATTTTTCAGAAGGACGATGCTCTCCAAAGCTGCTCTATGTGCTATTCGGAGATGTTCCTCACATTCCACCTTTGTGTATGGGATTTTATCATATTCACTTCCGTCAAAGAGCCCCAGTAAAAATCGGGTTGTAAACAACCGTACAGCCGCCTCAGTGATGGCTTCCTCGGTTACCATGCCATGATAATACGCATTCAGGATATGAAGATATGTATTTCCGCAGTTCAGATCACACCCTGTGTTCAGAGCCATTGCTGCGGATTCCATGGGAGTCCCTGTAACCATATGGTTCTCATGGAAGTCACGTATTGCCCAGCAGTCAGAGACAAAGTGACCTTCGAATCCCCATTCGTTCCTCAGTTTGTTTTTAATCAGTGTCGTACTGCCGCAGCATGGCTCTCCGTTTACACGGTTATACGCTCCCATAACTGCCTCCACATGTGATTCTTTCACAAGAGCCTTGAAAGCAGGCAAGTAAGTCTCTTCCAGATCCTTCTGAGACACTTCAGCGTCAAATTCATGACGCAGTGCCTCCGGACCGGAATGTACAGCAAAATGTTTCGCACAGGCAGCCGCCTTCATGGTATCTCCATCTCCCTGAAGTCCTTCCACATAAGCCTTGCCCAGCGTTGCGGTCAAATACGGATCTTCCCCGTATGTCTCATGACCTCTGCCCCAGCGGGGATCACGAAAGATATTCACATTGGGGGACCAGAAGGTAAGTCCTTTGTAAATGTCCCGGTCTCCATGTGAGGAGGCGGCATTATATTTTGCTCTTCCCTCAACAGCGATAATATCTCCTATTTTCCGGATCAGTTCTTCGTCAAAAGACGCTGCCATTCCGATTGCCTGTGGAAATATGGTTGCGGTACCGGCTCTCGCCACTCCATGGAGTCCTTCATTCCACCAGTTGTATTCCGGGATGTTAAGCCTTGGGATTCCAGGTGAGTCATATCTAAGCTGAGAAGCCTTTTCTTCTGTTGTCATTTTTGAAACTAGCTCCTGCGCCTTTCGTCTTGCCTCTTTTCTGTCCATTTTGTAACCTCCGGTTTTTATTATTCTTTTACGCCTCCTAAAGTAAGTCCTGTTACAAAGTATCTCTGCAGGAAAGGATAGATGCAGATTATCGGAAGCATGGTCAATATTGATGCTGCCGCGCGCACGGTCTCTGGTGTGACAGATCCCGCTGCGTTTTTCATTGCATCTGCCGAAGCCCCTTGATTTGTTACGGAAGACAGAAGTTTCATCAGCTCATACTGCAGTGTTGTCAGCCCTGCATTCATCCTATTGTACAGCATAGCATCAAACCATGAATTCCACTGCCCTACCGCCACAAAGAGAGCAACTGTGGCATAAACAGGTTTACACAATGGTGAAATAATCTTGGTAAAGATTGTAAAGTACCCTGCGCCATCCAGTTGTGCTGATTCTTCCAGGCTATCCGGAAGACCGTTCATATATGTACGGATCACGAGCATATTAAATGCACTGATCATTCCCGGTATCACATATACCCAAAAGCTATTTGTCAATCCCAGACCTTTATACAGTAAAAATGTAGGAATCATACCTCCATTTACATACATTGTAATAACCCAGAACAAGGACAACTGTTTTTTAAACAAAAATCTTTTTCTACTGACGATGAATGCCAGTATAGCATTGGCAAGAAGTGCCGTAACCGTCCCCAACAGAGTTCGGGCCACTGTAATATAAGCTCCAGTAATTAAATTATCTTTCTGTAAAACCGTGATAAAATTCTGCAGTGTCCATTTTCTCGGCCAAATATATATTCCTCCTCTAAGCGCATCTGTCCCATCATTAAATGCCAACGCAAGCGTATTAAGAATCGGATACAGTGTGATAATGAGAAATAAAATCATAAAAATCGTATTGCACACTGTAAATGCTTTGTCCGCGGGCGATGTTTTTATTTTCTTTTTTGTTTTCATTTTCACCCCTCCTTAGAACAGTCTCTCATCGCCGTTTCGTTTAGCGATTTGGTTTGCAATCACGATCAAGATAATACTTACTACACTCTTAAAGATACCGGCTGCAGTACCAAGAGAGAAGTCACCCTGGCTAATACCCCAGTTCAGAACGTAAATATCGATTGTCTGAGATACACTCTGCACCAGTCCATTTCCTAACAAGTACTGGATTTCAAATCCGGCGTTCAATACATTTCCTACATTCATGAGAAGAAGAATCATGATTGTAGGTCTGATTCCCGGGAGCGTCACATGCTTGATCTTCGCCCATCTTCCCGCTCCATCTATAGCTGCCGCCTCGTAAAGCGAGGGATCAATTGACGTAATGGCTGCAAGGTATATAATGGCGTTCCACCCTGTCTCCTTCCAGACATTTGCAAATGCAACAATAGGCCAGAAATACTCTTTATGCGCAAAGAAATTAATGGGCTGGTCAATAATATTTAGATTGACCAGCAGTTCGTTAACGATTCCTGTTCCTGATAATGCGTCATGAATAATTCCTGTTACAATGATCCAAGAAAGGA
>DWWI01000180.1 GCA_019119745.1 Candidatus Mediterraneibacter gallistercoris
TTATTTTGATAACTTCGTGGCATGTGCGGAGGATTCCTGCAGGGCGGCGCAGATGCTGAAAGCGGCGCTTGAAAACTTCAGGCCGGACACTCTGAAAGCGCAGCTTGACAGTATCCATGAAGTGGAACACAGCGCTGACGCGAAGAAACATGAGATGCTCGACCATCTGGCAAAAGAGTTTCTGCCGCCTATCGAGCGTGAAGATATTGTTTCCCTGAGCCAGAATATCGACAATATGACAGACAAAGTAGAGGACGTCATGCTGAGGGTATATATGAATAATGTACAGGACATCGAACCGAATGCGCTGAAGATGACGGATGTTGTGATTCAGTGCTGCGATGCAGTGAGAGATCTCCTCGTTGAGTTCAAGAATTTTAAGCGCTCCAAAACGCTCAAACAGCTTATAATACGTATCAATGATCTGGAAGAAAAGTCGGATAAACTCTTTATAGAGAGCATCAGAGGGCTCTATACAGAATCGGAAAATCCGATTCGTATTATCGCATGGCGAGATATTTACATTTACCTTGAGAGATGCGCTGATGCATGTGAACACGTAGCGGATGTGGTTGAGAGTGTCATAATGAAGAATTCATAGAGAATGAAGAACCGGCGGCGAAGGGCCTGACCGGTTCTTCCCAGTTTTATCTTGCATTTTCAGGTAGCGTATACTACAATAAAAATGCCTTGTGATATGCGATAAACAGAAATTTTGATATATTTGTAGTAAACATAAATGTTTACGTGAACTGAAAGACAGGGGAGATTAAGAGATGAGTGAAAGCTATAAACCGCGTTCTATCGCAGAAATCATGAATGATGTTTTGAGCACCGTGCGTGATTACTACGATTCAGAGTACGCTTATTATATTGAGAAAGAACAGGGGGATATCGAGACGATCTATGAGTGGTGTGCCGAAAATGTAGAGTGGCAGAGAGACCGTCTGAAACTGCTTCCCGAGGAAGAACAGCCGAAGTGGATGAAGACGGAAATCACGGATACTACATCAGACTGCTATAGTGTTTTCCGGCAGATCAGCGACGATACGACCGCTATCCTGGCAGTTGCAGGCGTACATAGAGGCGGTTGTACACTGGATCTTATGAGAGCTCTTCTCCCGTATATCCCTCAGGCAATCGCACTGCAGAAGATGCAGAAACAGCAGGAGTATCTCAGCTATCATGATGATCTGACAGGTCTTTTGAACAGAAACAGTCTGGTGGATTATCTGGATAATGTCAAGAGCGGCGAACTCAAATCGCTGGGGGCTCTTTCTATTGATATCAACGGACTGAAGAATTTTAATAAAGAGTTCGGCAGAGACTATGGAGATGAAGTGATCACCCGCATAGGTGAAGTGCTGCAGGAATATTTCCACAGTGGCGAGGTTTACCGGCTTACGGGAGATCAGTATCTTGTTCTGGTTGAAAATACCACATATGAAAATTTTACAAAGCAGGTTTATGCTTCCCATACCAAGCTTGACAATATCAGTCTCGGGCTTGTATCCATGGGATATGCATGGGAAAAAGTCGACATTGATGTAGAAAAGCTGGTCAATAAGGCGGAAGTCATGATGCGCGAGGAGAAGAAGAAATATTATAAGAACCTCAAAAAAGGACATCATGAGCCGATTATTAAACAGGATCTTCTGGATGATCTGGAACACAGAAACTTTATCGTCTGTCTTGTCCCGAAGATAGATACGGCTACCGGACGTGTGGCGGAGGCTGAGGCGGTGGTCAGATATCACCACAAGGATCTTGGAATCGTGGATCCCGGAAGATATATCAATCTTCTGGAAGAGACCAGGCTCTCTCATTACCTTGACCTGTATGTATTTGAAGAGGTATGTAAAACGCTTCACAGATGGGATCTGGAGGGAATACCGCTTATACCGATCGCGGTAAATTTTGCCGGAGCAACCCTCAAACAGGAGAGTATTGCTGATAAGATGATGCATCTGATCGAAAAATATCATGTCAGATGTGAGTATCTTGAGGTGGAAGTCTCGGAATCCAGCAATGATATGAATCAGGAGATGCTGGCAGAGACCAGCAGCAAGATCCGCAAGGCAAATGTACGGGTTATTTTGGATCATTTCGGAGCGAAAGATTCGAGTTTCTCTATATTGTCTCTGATGGAATTTGACGGTCTGAAACTGGATAAGAGCCTGATCACGAATATTGTCGGAAATACCCGCAGCCGCATCGTTGCGCAGGCAGTGATTGATATCTGCCGTCAGCTCGGAGCATTTGTTCAGGCTTCCGGTGTGGAGACACAGGATCAGTTAAATGTCTTAAAAGAACTTGGATGTGATTATGCACAGGGAACCCTGTTTAATAAGCCGATTACCATCGAGACATTTGAAATCAGATATATGAAGGAATAGAAAATGGTAAGAGCATGGATCGCGGATGTCACGCCGCTTTTGGACAAGGAATGTTATGACAGATATTACAGAATGGTTCCAGAATTCCGAAAGAAAAAGGCAGATGCGCTCCGGCTGGACAGAAAGAAAGCGCAGAGCGTCGGCGTGTGGGCGCTGTGGCATAAGATACGGGCGGCATACAGTCTGCCGGAAGAGGCGGTGTTTAATTTTTCTCATTCCGGGACGTGTGTTATGTGCGCGGTATGTACGGACGGCAGAAAAGTCCGGGTGGGCTGTGACGTTGAGAAGAAAGGACAGCTCAGAATGAATGTCGCGAGGCGCTATTTCTGCCGGGAAGAGTATGAATCGATTCAAGAGGCGGGAAGCGATGAAGAAAAGACGGATCTTTTCTTCCGTTACTGGGTGCTAAAAGAGAGCTTTATGAAAGCGACGGGAAAGGGAATGGCTCTCCCTGTAAATTCTTTCTGCATACGCATGGATGATACGCCGGTTCTCGTAAGACAGCCGGCAGAATTCCCGGAACCTTATTACTACTGCGAATACTGCGTCGAAGGATTACCCTACAAAATGGCGGTATGTTCCACAGATGCGGATATAGATACGGAATTACATACAGAGTTGACATTATGATAAAATTTGATTTTGACAGACATAAGATGAAGCCTTTCGGTATAGGGGCTGCGCTGGGACTGGCAGTGGGAGTGCTGGCAGTATCCCTTGGCGCATATCATATCGTTTCTCAGAATAAGGCGGAAGCTGCGGCACAAGAAGCGGAGCTGACAGCAGAAAATGAAGAACTGAAAGAACAGATAAAAAAAGAGAAGGCTGTGGAGGAGAACACGGAGACACTTGCCGGAGACGAGGACGGGTGGCAGCTGATCCTTGTGAATGAGGATCACCCGCTGGATGCATCCTATGTACCGGAAAAACTGACGGAGATATCGCCGGGCTATCCGGTGGATGACAGGATCATTACAGATCTGAAGCAGATGCTGGATGACGGGGCGGCTCAGGGGCTGAGTATGTATGTTACATCCGCCTATCGTTCCTATGACCAGCAGATTGAGACCTTTAATGCATCTATGCAGAACAGACTGAATCAGAAAATGACTCCGCTTCAGGCGTATCAGGAGACAAGCACTTCAGTTGCATTACCGGGAACAAGCGAGCATGCCACAGGGCTTGCCGTTGATATTATATCAACAGAATATGAAGCCCTGGATGACCGGCAGGGAGATACCGATGAGCAGAAGTGGCTGATGGAACATTGCTGGGAGTATGGATTTATACTCCGGTATCCGCCGGAGAAGTCAGATATAACCGGCATTATCTATGAACCCTGGCATTACCGTTATGTCGGGAAAGATGCGGCTAAAGAGATTACGGAACAGGGAATTACGCTGGAAGAGTATCTCAGGTAACAGTGCGGCTTTGCGAATGGCGCGGGCTGAACTGGTTTCAGGCAGCAACATTGGGGAATATAAGCAATACATAAGGAGGAGAACCATGGAAGATTTAACATTTGGTGAACAGGTCAAGATCATTCTGGGGAGAAAAGGAATGACGATCAAACAGCTTGCCGAGCTGATCGAAGTCCGGACCGGCAAGAAGATGTCGAGACAGAATCTGACACAGCGCCTTGGAAGGGACAATTTTCAGGAGCAGGATATGCGTATGATCGCGGCGATTCTTGACTGCCCGTTTCATTTGAGCATTATGTCGGAAGCGCCGGCACAGCATCGCAGCACAGCAGCGCTTGAGAAAGCGGCAATCGCGAGAACAGACGCAGTAGAGAAAAAACAGTCAGAAGAAATACAGACAGAAGAAATCCGGGCAGAAGAGCCGCTGCGGGAGACCGCGGAAGCTCCGGAGTCAGAAGAAAGAGTGCAGGCGGCGGATCCGGCTGTAGAGAATACAGTGGAACCGGCTGCTGCAGAGACTGCGTCAGAAGAGAATGCTTCCGGAGAGGACGTTGCCCCGGATGAGCGTGATATGACAATCGGAGAACTCTATGAGATTCATGAAGAACTGTCCGAACTGGAAGAAAACGCAAAAGCCGGAGAACCGGTAGAAGAGATTAAAAAAGAGCTGGAAAAGCCGAAGAAATCTCTTTTCCATACCGGCGGAATCTTCCTCCGGAGGAAGCAGCGTGAGGCGGCCGCGGCGGATTCTTCTGAAGAGACAAAGACGACAGAGACAGTCCGGGAAGATACGGCCGCTGATAACACGGCCGGTTCTGCAAATGAGGAGCAGCAGGCAGAAGAGCGGTATTCTTCCAAATCCGCGGCAGATGAAAAAGAAGATTTTGAACCGGTCATTTCTCATGATGACGCGGAGGAAGACAGAGAGGTCGGCGAAGTAAATCCTTACACTGGGAGAGAATATCAGTCCAACAGTGTGCGGATGCATCCGACAAGAATCGGGTATGTACAGGTATACGACCGTACGATCCATAAATGGACAGATATGACAGAATGGGCGTTCCTGGGACTTCAGGAACGAAAAAAGGCTCTGCTTGGCAAGGCGTATGAGCCGCCGATCTATCTCGACTGACAGAAAACTCTGAACTGTCACTACAGATGTGAAAGGGGAGACGCAAGATGGAATGGAGAACGCTGTTGTCCCCGAAGCGGGAGCGGGAAGGTTCTGGAAGAGCGAAGTCTGCGGATCTGAGGAGCGAGTTTGAGAAGGATTATCACAGGATCATCGGCAGCGCGTCATTTCGCCGCCTGCAGGACAAGACGCAGGTGTTCCCTCTTGATAAGAGTGATTTTATCAGGACGAGACTGACTCATTCCCTGGAAGTGTCTTCTCTGGGGAAATCACTTGGACAGAATATCGGGGAAAATATTCTGAAATTCCGCAGGAATTCCGGATTTGTCCCGCGTATGAAGGAAGATATTTCGCATATACTTGAGTGTGCGGGCCTGATCCACGACATAGGGAATCCGCCTTTCGGTCATTTCGGCGAGGTGGCGATCCGTGAATGGTTCGCCAGAAATCTGTCTAAGCTGTCTTTTAGAGGACAGGCTGTAGAAGATATGCTGAGTGAACAGATGAAGCAGGATTTCTATCATTTTGAAGGAAATGCCCAGGCTCTGCGGCTTGTAACAAAACTGCATTACCTGGTAGACGAGCACGGCATGAATCTGACCTATGCACTGCTCAATACCATTATCAAATATCCGGTTCCGTCTACCGGGATCCGTGGAGACAGCGGAAATATCAAGGATAAAAAGATGGGGTATTATCTTGCGGATGAAGCGGTTTTCCGCCGTGTGACCGAAGCAACGGGAGCGGGAAATAACAGGCATCCGCTGACTTATATTCTGGAGGCGGCTGATGATCTGGCATATAAGACAGCCGATATAGAGGATGCATTTGTAAAGGGATTTATCTCATATTATACACTGGAGAGGGAACTGGCGCCGCTTGAGCGTGCCTGCCCGGAGTCCCCGTTCAAACCGCTGGAAAAGCTGCGCCAGCTTTATGAGAGAGGGCTGAAGAAAGGGGTCGGAAACCCGGAATCCTATGCGGTAAAGAACTGGATCATAAGTGTTCAGGGATTCCTGATCAGCTGTGCTACATACGGATTTACTTCGAACTACGACAGTATCATGGCCGGGACATTCGGACAGGATCTGTTTTACGGAACCTATGGGGAGAGACTGATGGAGCTGCTGGGCGATATGGCATACCGGCGTGTGTTTTCTTCCATGGAGATCTACAAGATGGAAGTGGCGGAGTCTGCTATTCTTGACAACCTTATGGATAAACTGGTCAGGGCTGTTCTCTATTACGATACTGACGTCAGACAGGATACGATCGACAGACGCGTGGTTTCCTTTATCTCTGACAACTACAAAAATGCGTACAGACTGCAGGCAGAGGGAAAGAATGAAGCGGAGAAATTGTATCTCCGCCTCCTGCTTGTGACAGATTATGTGTGCGGTATGACTGACAGCTATGCAAAGCGTCTGTATCAGGAGATGAACGGGATCATATAGTTCCCACGCACCGGCACCAGTGACCGAAGTCTGCCGTATCATTGCGTTCTTCATCGGTCAGCTCCAATACTGAGACATATGCGCGCGTGAACCGTGGAAAGCCGAACAGATCGGCTGCCCGGGCCTCGCGCGTATCGTATATACCGGGGACTCCGAGCCATCTTCTGCCGTCTTCTTCGATGAGCGCAAGGTGGTTATAATTATGATAACCGTGCAGCAGAAAGCTGTTGTTGGCCAGCGGCCAGAATTTCCGCGGCAGCAGGGAAAGGTCTTCACGGCTGATCTTTTTGACCTGAGGCAGGTCCTTCGCCTCGGCGGACTGCAGGGCGGGTTCCGGTGTGATGTCATCTGCCTGCCCAGCAGGTGTTTCTGCTTCGATATCGGGGGCTGTTTCAGATGAGATTTCCGTCTGTAATGCAGTCTCTGGTTTGGCAGCTGATTCCGGCACGGATACAGTTTCCGGCTCAGGTGTATTCTCCGGTACGGATGAGTCTGCTTCAGGCGCCGGGGCCGGTTCGGACGGGTGCATCATTTCAGGTCTGATATCAAAAAAGAACGAGGAAGCCATCCAGAAGAGAGGCGGCGCGTCTCTGTCAGTATTCTGAAGGATAAATCCGTCGATCTGCTGGAGAGACCGTCTTTCCGGAAAATGTGTTTCAGATACGGACAGTCGGACTGAGATATTCCTGCCGCACGGCGGCAGGTCCGCGACCTGTGAAATGATCATGGCATCCTCTTCGCAGCAGAAAGCAGAGAGACTGAGTGTGCTGCCGCTTCTGACAGGGATGCCTCTGGCATTAATCTGAAGGATGCAGGACTGGTAATGTCGTGAGACTTTGACAAAGCCTACGTTTCGGCTGCGCTTGTAATTTTCATATTCATACAAATAAAAAATTCCGGGATTCATAAAATATAATAACCTCTGGTCTTGTCTCTTTTCATTCCAGTTTATTCAGGAAGAGAGAGAAAAAGAACGAAGCGTGAAAGGAAAATTATGTCTATAGAAAATACTGATCTCAGCACAGAGCAGAGAAAAATCGATGAAAAATATATGAGAGAAGCGATCCGGCAGGCAAAGAAAGCCTATAAGCTGGATGAGACGCCCATCGGCTGTGTGATCGTTCATGACGGAAAAATCATAGGCCGGGGCTATAACCGCAGGAATACGGACAAGAGCCCTCTTGCCCATGCAGAGATCTCAGCGATCCGGAAGGCAAGCAAAAAGCTCGGCGACTGGAGACTTGAAGAGTGTACGCTGTATGTGACACTGGAGCCCTGCCAGATGTGCGCGGGAGCCATTATACAGTCGCGCGTGACAAGGGTAGTGGTTGGTTGTATGAATCCTAAGGCGGGGTGCGCGGGGTCTGTTTTGAATCTGCTGGATGTCAAGGCATTCAACCATCAGGCTGAGCTTACCACAGGGGTGCTTGAAGAAGAGTGCAGCGCACTTATGACAGGCTTTTTCCGGGAACTTAGGGAGCGGAAGAAGATGCAGAAAAAGTCAATATAGAAAAACCTCTCCAGATCAGGAGAGGCTTTTTTCTGCTGCAGGAGCTTTTTCTCTTTCGCGGAATATCTGTCTGAACAGAAAGCGGACGAACGGTCCGGCATATAACATCTGCCAGAAGAACGCCATCGGGAAGTTCAGCGCGATAGTCTGCAGCCATACTGCGATAAACTGGCTTCCGGCGTCTTTGAATAAGATTGTCGCTGCAAGGCTCATAAGCGGACACATCCATGCGACAGAGACAACGGAAATTGCGATAACCAGATGAAACGGGTTTTCCTTTTCCGGGTTCACGATACGGAAAGCTGTTCTCTTCGCAATATGTCCTACAAAAAAGAAATCGAGTACGAATGCGACCGGCGCCATGATCACAAATTCATGAAATGCTGACAGAAACACGCTTGTGTTCAAACCGCCTATATTCAAAGCGATATTATAGCAGATCATTGCATAGACCATGACAAAAACCATCATAATGGTAAAAATTACTTCCTGAAACTTAGTTTTGGGCATAAAAAATCCTCCTTGGTGATATTAAACAGAAAAATGTGTTGTTCGTTATCATTCAGGAGAATGTGCGTTTCCAATAAGGTTACTGTAAACAGTAACTCAAAGACCAAAAATCCGTTATTCTTTTTTAACGTGCATTGCGCTTCGAACATGATCCACAGGCGTTACCCCGGCAGTTGACTCAGCCCAGGCACCCTCACGGCACCCGGGAGCTCCTGCTTAGTGCTGCTCCGTTCCCGACCTGACACGGTTCACAGGTTCCCGTCGCGTGAGACCCAGACATCAACATCACTTACCGGGGGCAGCCCTGCAGACTGCCGCCCTCTGCGCAATATCACCCCTGCTATAGCGGATTGCAGGTACAAGGTACCGCTAACACCCCGGCTGCACGAGCCTTAATTTTACATGATAATTTTATAAATGTCAATAGTTCGTTGCTGAAAGCGGGAATAGGTGTTAGAATAATTCAGATAGTCTATGAAGAAAGGTGTATCCAGATGAATATTCTTTTAGCAGCGATCAACGCGAAATATATCCATTCAAATCTTGCGGTGTACAGCCTGAGGGCATATGCCTGCAGTTATATGGAAGAAACCCGGATTGCAGAGTATACGATCAACCAGCCGGCAGATGAGATCCTTATGGATATTTACATACGGCAGCCGGATATTCTCTGCTTTTCCTGCTATCTGTGGAATATCGATTATGTGGAACAGCTCATCCGGGAGATCCCGAAGATCCTGCCGGAGACAAAGATCTGGCTGGGCGGCCCGGAAGTCTCCTATAATGCCAGGGAGATGCTGGAGCAGTATTCAGGTCTGTCGGGGATTATCTGCGGGGAAGGCGAGGAGACGTTTCAGGAACTTATGGATCACTATCATTCGGGAACGGATCTGCCAGAGATCCGCGGGATTGTATACCGTGAAAGTGACGGGCGCATCACAGAGACGCAGCCCCGGCCGGTTCTGGATCTGAGTACGGTTCCGTTCGTATATGAGCATATTGAAGATTTTCGAAACCGGATCATCTATTATGAATCCAGCAGAGGCTGTCCTTTCTCCTGCAGTTACTGCCTTTCTTCTATTGATAAATGTCTGCGGTTCCGTAATCTTGACCTTGTGAAACGGGAACTTCAGTTTTTTATCGACCATGAGGTGCCGCAGGTGAAATTTGTGGACAGGACTTTTAACTGCAGGCACGACCACGCTGTGGCAGTGTGGAAATATATCAAAGAACATGATAAAGGCATAACGAACTTTCATTTTGAGATAGCAGCGGATCTTCTTAATGAGGAAGAAATCGCATTGATCCGGAGTATGCGGCCGGGGCTGATTCAGCTTGAGATCGGTATCCAGTCTGCAAACAGCGGGACAATATCTGAGATAAACAGAAAGATGGATCTGGGAAAAGTGGAGCGCACTGTGGCACAGATACGGGAGAAGAGGAATGTACACCAGCATCTGGATCTGATCGCGGGACTTCCATATGAGGACTATGACAGTTTTGAGGAGTCTTTTGACCGGGTGTACGCGATGCGTCCGGATCAACTCCAGCTGGGATTTTTAAAAGTGCTTAAGGGATCACTGATGCATGAGAAGGCGCAGGAATATGATCTTGTATATCAGGACCGTCCGCCTTATGAAGTTCTCTCTACAAAGTGGCTGTCTTATGCCGATGTGATCCGGCTAAAAAAGATTGAAGAGATGGTAGAGGTCTATTACAACAGCGGACAGTTCAGAAACACAGTGGAATACGCGGAAAAAGAGTTTGCCGGAGCGTTTGCCATGTACAGCTCTCTGGCGGATTATTATGACAGAAACGGATTGTTTAAGGTCAGCCATTCCCGCATCGCGAGATACGAGATCCTGTTTCGGTTTCTGGAAGAACATATGGAAATACGTCCGGATGGTCTTAAAGAGGAGGAACAGTCTGCGTCCGGAGTCTCTGAGAATATGATGGATGAGTATGCCGCATGGTTGACATTGGACTTGTATTTGAGGGATAATGTGAAAAACCGGCCCTCGTTTCTTCCGGAGAATAAAGTGACCTCGGATGAAGCGGCGGCTTTCTATAAAACAGAGGAAGAAGAGCGCCGGTATCTGAAAAATTATGCTGGATATGACAGGAGACAGATGCGTAAAATGACGCATCTGGAACGGCTTTTCGGAAGAATGGTTCTGTTTGATTACCGGGAGAGGGATCCGCTCAGCGGAGACGCAAAAGTGTATGAAATAGAAGAAAGGGTTGTTGGAAATGAATTTTCACGATAATAAATTCAGACGTATCGTATCTATAATTATACTTGTTTTGATAGCGGCAATGGTGCTGACCATGGTACTGCCGTATGTTATATGATGAAGAAACAGGAATGTGATGAAAAGACAGGAGAACATCAGGCAATGTCCGAAAAAGATATTATGAGGATCGGAAAGATCACGCAGACCGCATGGCGCCGGTCTGTCAGAAAGCAGCTGCATACAGGGGATGCTGATATGCTGTTTACGCCGTCTCCGTGGGAAATGTGCTCGGGTTTCCGGACGGAAGCAGGGGACGGATATGTGTGGGCGGATGCACTTGCCACAGGAGATGACGTCAGGACAGGGTATTATGCCGTATATCATGCGGCCGGTGAACTTGCCGCCCGCAATGTACGCGCCCGGGGCGCGGCTGTATATGTTATGCTCCCGCAGGGAAGCCGGGAAGAACAGCTTGCAGGAATCGCGGCCGGTGTGGACTGTGCGTGCAGGGAACTGGAGATTCAGGTGACAAGTTTTCAGGGAGAGGTGTCAGGCGCAGTCGTACATGCAGCCGTATCTGTAAATGCCGCGGGGGTGCTGCATGACCAGAAGACTCCGCAGGAAAAAGCAGGGAAGAACAGTGGGAAAGTATCCGCAGGGAAGACTCCGGTTCACAGGGAGATCATTATGTGCGGATATGCAGGACTCGAAGGAACCCTGCGTATTCTCGATGAAGTGCAGACAGAACTGGAGACGCGGTTTGTATCTGCATTTCTTGAACAGACAAAAAGGCTGACAGAAGAACTGATACGACCGGACCAGATACTGAGAATATATGAATGCGACAGGAGCGCTGCGGTGCGCCAGATCGGAAGCGGCGGGATTCTGGCTGCTTTGTGGGAACTTTCGGATACGGCAGGCATTGGTTTTGAGATCGATATGCCTCAGATTGCCCTGAAACAGGAGACGGTGGAAATCTGTGAGTTCTATCGCCTGAATCCATATCTGATGACATCCGCCGGCAGTTATCTCATCCTGACCGATGAGGCGGAAGAGGTGATCCGGGTTCTTGAAGAGACGGGCGCCCGGCCGGTGCGGCTGGGTATGGCAGCAGACCAGAACGCCCGGGTGATCCGGAACGGTGAAGAAATCAGATATCTGGACAGACCTGCGCCGGATGAACTGGAAATATGGAGGAGTAAAAGATGAGTGAAAATAAGGAAGCGCTGAGAATAGAGATACTGAAATATCTGGAAAAACACAGCAGGGTGGAGCTGGGTGAACTCGCTGTGCTTATGGGAGTGGAAGAAGCAGAGGTCGCCAATGAGATGGCAGAGATGGAGAAAGAGAAGATCATCTGCGGTTACCACACGCTGATCGACTGGGATAAAACCGGAGTTGAGATGGTGACGGCTCTGATCGAAGTGCGCGTGACTCCGCAGAGGGACAGAGGGTTTGACCGTATCGCAGAGAGGATCTACAACTATCCGGAAGTCTATGCAGTTTATCTGATTTCCGGCAGTTATGACCTGCTGGTGACTCTGGAAGGAAAAAGCCTGAAGGAGGTTTCCCGGTTTGTGTCTGAGAAACTTTCTCCGATCGAGGGCGTGCTCAATACTGCAACTCATTTTATTTTGAAGAAATATAAAGACCACGGCACCATCATGATACCGAAAAAAGAGTCGGAAAGGATGCTGGTGACACCGTAATGAGAAATCCATTATCAAAGAAGATCATAGATATACAGCCTTCGGGGATACGCAGGTTCTTCGATGTGGCAAATGAAATGGAAGACGCCATTTCTCTGGGAGTCGGCGAGCCGGACTTTGATACGCCGTGGCGTATCCGAGATGAGGGAATCTTCAGTCTTGAAAAAGGAAGAACTTTTTATACATCTAATGCAGGTCTCAAAGAGCTGAGAAAGGAAATATGCAAATATCTGGAGCGCAAGATCGGTGTAACTTACGATCCGCTGAAAGAAACACTGGTGACTGTGGGAGGGAGCGAAGCCATCGATGTTGGCCTGCGCTGTATGCTCGATCCCGGAGATGAAGTGCTGATTCCCCAGCCGTGTTATGTCTCCTATCTGCCATGCACCGTCATGGCGGACGGAGTGCCGGTGGTGGTTCCGCTGCAATATGAAAATAATTTCAAACTGACGGTGGAAGATCTTGAGAAATATACAACGCCGAAGACAAAAGTGCTGATCATGCCGTTTCCAAATAATCCCACAGGATCTATTATGACAAGAGAAGATCTGGAACCGGTGGCAGACTTTGTAAAAGAACATGACCTGTATGTGATGTCGGATGAGATCTACTCGGAGCTTACTTATCAGACAAAGCATGTTTCTATAGCGAGTCTTCCGGGGATGCGGGAGAGAACGCTGGTGATCAACGGATTTTCCAAAGGATTTGCCATGACCGGATGGAGGCTCGGCTACTGCTGCGGTCCCGAAATGATCATCGAACAGATGACAAAGCTTCATCAGTTTGCGATCATGTGCGCGCCTACGACCAGTCAGTATGCTGCGGTAGAAGGTCTTAAGAACTGTGAAGATGAAGTGGAAGAAATGCGGCAGTCCTACAACCAGAGACGCCGGTTCCTTATGCATGAATTTAAACGGATGGGACTGGAGTGTTTTGAACCGTTTGGGGCGTTCTACGTATTTCCGAGTATAAAAGAGTTCAAAATGAGCTCGGAGGAATTTGCCACAAGGCTCCTTCAGGAAGAGAAGGTGGCAGTCGTTCCGGGAACTGCTTTCGGAGAGTGCGGGGAGGGATTCCTTCGTATCTCCTATGCATATTCGCTGGATGATTTAAAAGAAGCTCTGGGACGAGTGGAGAGATTTATCAACAGGCTGAGAGAAAATGACGGGAGATAAGAATAATGCTTAATATTGTACTTCTTGAGCCGGAGATTCCGGCAAATACAGGCAATATAGGGAGAACGTGCGTTGCATCCGGCACCAGGCTCCATCTGATCGAGCCGCTTGGCTTCAGTCTCAGTGAAAAGGCGTTAAAGCGTGCCGGGATGGATTACTGGAAGGACCTGGATGTCACTACCTATATTGATTATCAGGATTTCCTCGATAAGAATCCGGGGGCGAAGATCTATATGGCGACCACTAAGGCACAGAAACTATATACGGAAGTTTCTTATGAGGACGACTGTTATATCATGTTCGGGAAAGAGAGCGCGGGGATACCCGAAGAGATTCTCGTACAGAATCAGGAAAACTGTATCCGAATACCGATGATGGAGAAGATACGTTCGCTGAACCTCGGAAATTCGGTCGCGATCGTGCTGTATGAGGCGCTGCGGCAGAACGGGTTTGCCGGGATGGAACGAGAAGGGCATCTGCACTATTTAGATTGGAACTGAATATTTGCCTGGGGAAAAATCCCTGCAGAAATTGAAAAGAAAATTTCTGCAGGGATTTTTTGCGTAAATATAAAATTTTGACATCAGATGGCTGGACTGTTGCGTATGGTTAATAAATAATTATCAAATGTGCTAATAAATGCTTTGAATAATTCATAACATCATGTATAATATTACCAAATGCTGTGCAAAAACATATGATATTCTATTTTCTGCATGAAGCAGGAAGGAATGGAAAAACTAAGAAAACAGAAATGATCCGGAAAGGTGGTGGATAAAATATGGTAGAAGAGACAATCCGGACGATACGCGAGACCGAAAAACAGGCGCGGGAGATCGTGGAGAATGCCCGCAAGGAGAGCGGACGCATCAGAAAAGAGGCAGAAGAGCGTTCAGGTCAGATCCGGGAGGAGATTATCAGAAATGCCCGTGAAGAGGCAGAAACAGTGATGGAACAGGCACATGTATCCGGTGATGAATCGGTGCGCGGGGCGGAAGCTGTTATCAGGAGCGATACAGACAGACTTAAAACTTCCGCCAAAGAGAAGGAAAAAGAGGCGGTGGAGATGGTGATCTCCATGCTGGCATGAGAAATGGAAGATGTGATCACTGTAACAGGCTGTAAAACAGAAAGAGTAAGCGGCGCGCAGGTGCCGCGTGGTAAAGGAGGGAGAGATGAATGGCGGTACTTAAGATGCAGAGAATAAGTATCTGCGCCTTAAAGAAAGACCGTAAAGCGATCCTTGAAAAACTCCAGAGTATGGGAGTCCTTGAAGTAAACCATGTTCTTGAAGAGGATGAAGATTTTCACAAGATGGATACTGTAGGAAAAAAACAGGGATTTGAAAAGGCGGCAGCGTCGGTGGACCAGTCGCTGGATATTCTGGAAAGATATGCGCCGGAAGACAAATCCATGTTCGCGGCTCTGGAAGGAAAGAAACTGATCTCCAGCGAGGAGGGGATGAAAGTCCGGGAAGAACGCCGGGAGCTTTTGAAGACGGCGAAACAGATTTATGATCTGGACCGGGAACACGCGGAGCTGCTTGCGTCTGTCACGAAGCTTACGAACAGCATCGAGAGCCTGACGCCATGGCTTGCGCTGGACGTCCCGCTGAAGGTGATGAAGACGGAGCGGACGGTATTCTTCCCGGGGACGATGCCCGGAGGCACTACGGCGGAGAAAGTGTATGAGATACTTGCGGAAAAAGCTCCGGATGTGGAAAGTGCCGACGTGCATATCATTTCACAGGAACAGAGCACGGTCTATCTGGCGGTGATCTGCCTGACAGAAGAGGCAGGCGCGGTGGAAGACGCGCTCCGGAGCGAAGGGTTCGCCAGACCGTCCCAGTCGTGGAAGGAAGTGCCTGCCCGGGAGAAAGAGATGCTGGAACAGAAGATCGCAGAGTGTCAGGATAACATATCAGAGATTGAAGAGAAGATAAAGGCGCTTGCATCAGAACGTGAGAGACTGAAGATTGTGGCGGACTATTACAGAGTCCGCGCCGATAAGTACGAAGTGCTCGGAACGCTGCCCCAGTCAGAGCGGACATTTGTCATCAGCGGCTATATACCGGCAGCGGTGGCAGATAATGTGGCGGACTGCATGATGAAAAAATACGACTGTATGGCGGATGTGGAGGAATTAAAAGAAGACGAGGAACCTCCGGTTATCTTAAAGAACAACCCGTTCTCCGCCAATATGGAGGGCGTTGTGGAGTCCTACGGGCTCCCGGTCAAAGGAGAGATCGATCCGACGACGATCATGTCATTTTTCTACGTATTTTTCTTTGGCATGATGCTCTCCGATGCGGCATACGGAGTGATCGTATCTATCGTGTGCGGCATACTGGTGCTTAAATTCCCGAGAATGTCCGCAGGGATGAAGAAGTCGCTGAAACTGTTCTTCTACTGCGGACTCTCGACCATTGTGTGGGGTGTTCTCTTCGGCGGATATTTCGGAAATATTGTGGACATCGTGACAGGAAAATTTTTCGGTACGACGATCACTCCGCCGGCGCTGTGGTTTGTGCCTCTCGACGAGCCCATGAAACTGCTGCTGTATTCCCTGCTCTTCGGAGTGATCCATCTGTTTACAGGACTTGCAATCAAAGGGTACCTGTGCATCAGGGATGGAAAGATCATGGATTTCTTCTGTGATGTGGTGCTCTGGTTCATGCTTCTGATCGGGCTGATCCTGATGCTGCTTCCGAGTGATCTGTTCGCATCCATCGCACAGATGGAGATCGTATTTCCGGGATGGCTGAATACTCTGGCAAAGGCGCTCGCGATCGTCGGAGCTGCGGGGATTGTCCTTATGTCGGGAAGGTCAAATAAGAATCCGGCGCTTCGGATCGCGCTTGGCGCATATGATCTTTACAATATTACCGGATGGCTCAGCGATGTGCTGTCTTACTCGCGTCTGCTGGCGCTGGGACTTGCGACAGGCGTTATTGCTTCGGTCATCAACCAGATGGGCAGTATGCTGCCGAACAACGTGATCGGAATCATTTTCTTTATTCTGATCTTCATCGTCGGACACTCTATGAATCTGGCGATCAACCTGCTGGGTGCGTATGTACACACAAACCGCCTGCAGTTTGTAGAATTTTTTGGAAAGTTTTATGAGGGCGGCGGACGGCCGTTTCACCCGTTTAGAGAAAATACAAAATATGCAGAGATTAAGGAGGAAACTTTATCATGAGTGAATTAGGAATTGTGTATGCATTACTTGGAGCGGCTGTCGCTGTTCTTCTGTCAGGTACAGGTTCTGCCATCGGCGTCGGCATTGCAGGTCAGGCGGCTTCGGGAGTTGTGACCGAAGATCCCGGCAAATTTGCAAAAGTGCTGATCATCCAGCTGCTTCCTGGTACACAGGGACTGTACGGACTTCTGATCGGATTTATCACACTGTCCAAGATCGGCGTGCTCGGCGGAGGTCTTGCAGACCTTTCTGTTCAGACAGGACTGCTCATTCTGGCGGCGTGCCTGCCAATCGGTGTGGTAGGACTTCTCTCGGCGATCGCTCAGGGCAAGACAGCTGCGGCTGCCATCGGTATTGTTGCCAAGAAACCGGATCAGTTCGGTAAGGCTATGCTCTTCCCGGCGATGGTTGAGACATATGCGATCCTCGCACTTCTGATCTCCTTCCTGTCTGTCAGCGGTATTCAGGTATAAAAATCATACAGGCAGAAAATAAGAAGGAGAGCGAGGATATGAGTGGACTGGATAAAATGAAAGCCCGGATTCTCGAAGAGGCGCAGAACACTGCGCGGGAGATCATTGACAAGGCGAAGACAGATGCGGATACGGCTGTGCAGGCTGCGAGAGAATCAGCCGAAGCTGAGGCTGTAAAGATTCTGGAACGTGCCAGGCGAGATGCGGCGGATTATGGAATGCGCGTAGATTCCTCTATGGATATGCAGAGGAAACAGGCCGTTCTTGCCGCAAAGCAGGATGTGATCAGCGGTGTGCTGAAAGCGGCGTATGATGCCGTGATGAATCTGGACGATGAGAAATATTTTGAAATGCTTGAGAAGCTGCTTGAGAAAAACGTCCTGCCTGAGGCGGGGGAGATCCGTTTCTCGGCAAAAGATCTGGGGCGGATGCCCGCAGGCTTCCCGGATAAGATAAAGAATATCACCGCGTCAAAAGGCGGAAGCCTGACAGTTTCCGGGGAACCGGAGAAGATGGACGGCGGGTTCCTGCTAGTCTACGGAGGTATTGAGGAAAACTGTACGATCAGCGCTGTATTTGCTTCAAAGCGGGAGGAATTATCAGATCAGGTGAACAGGCTGCTGTTCGGATAAAGTGCAGACGTTAGGAGGGTTAACTTGAGTAATACAAAATATACTTATGCGGTGGCGCGCATCCGCGCACTGGAAGTATCCCTGTTCTCAGATGCATTTATCGAGCAGCTTCTGGCATGCAAAAGCGCGGACCAGGTCCTTCAGTCTGTAATGGAAAAGGGCTGGGGGGATATGGGCTCCGGGACGGATGCGGAAGCGGTGCTGAAGTGTGAGGAAGAGAAGGCATGGGCCGTGATCCGGGATGTGGCTCCGGATATGAGCGTTTTTGATGTGCTCTCTTACCCGAAGCTGTACCACAATCTGAAGGCAGCGGTCAAAGAGGTGAGCACAGGAGTAAAAAATCCCGCCATGTTCTATGACGACTGTCCTATCCCCGGTGAAGAGATGTACAGGATCATAGAGAACAGAGAGTTTTCCCGGCTCCCGGGCAATATGTCCCGGACGGCGCAGGAAGCGCTGGATACGCTGCTCCACACAGGGGACGGACAGCTCTGCGACATTATTGTAGACAGGGCGGCGCTGGACGCGATTGAAGAAGCCGGGAAAAAATCGGGAGAACCGATCATCGAGAACTATGCGGATACGACGGTTGCCATCGCAGACATCAAAATCGCAGTGCGTTCCCAGAAGACAGGAAAGAGAGCAGATTTTATGAGAAGCGCCATGGCAGAGTGTGAAAGCTTAAGCATTGATCAGCTGATCCGGGCGGCACTCTCCGGGATGGAAGAGATCGCACAGTATCTGGAGGGCACATCTTACGCCGGCGGAGCGGACGCCCTTCGGGAGTCGCCTTCAGCTTTTGAGCGCTGGTGCGACAACCGTATGATCGAGACATTGAAATCTCAGAAATATGAAACATTTTCTGTCGGTCCTCTTCTGGGGTACCTGATCGCAAGAGAAAATGAGATCAAGACTGTCCGGATCATTCTGACGGGGAAACAAAATGGTTTTACGGATGACGCGATCCGGGAAAGGATAAGGGAGATGTATGTATAAGATTGCAGTGGTCGGCGATTATGACAGTATCTACGGTTTCGCCACATTGGGGCTCGGCATCTGCCCTGTGAGGAACCGGGAGGAAATACGTGAAAAGCTCCGCAGCCTTGCGGAGGAAGAATATGGGATCATCTATATCACGGAAGCGGCGGCAGCCGAAGTGGGAGATGAGCTGGAAAAGTATCGTGAGAAGACTCTGCCGGCGATCATCCAGATACCGGGAGTATCCGGCAATACCGGAGCAGGCGTCGAGGGTGTGAAGAAGACGGTGGAACAGGCGGTCGGATCAGATATTCTGTTTGGAGGAGTAAGCTAATGAGCACAGGAGTTGTTAAGAAAGTCGCAGGCCCTCTTGTCATCGCAGAGGGAATGCGCGATGCAAATATGTTCGATGTGGTCCGTGTGTCGAATCAGCGTCTGATCGGCGAGATCATCGAGATGCACGGAGACGAGGCGTCGATACAGGTCTATGAAGAAACGTCGGGACTGGGACCGGGAGAGCCGGTGGAATCTATGGAAGTGCCTATGTCCGTTGAGCTTGGACCGGGGCTGATCACAAGTATCTATGACGGGATCCAGAGACCTCTCGACGATATCATGAAGATTTCGGGAAATAACTTAAAGCGCGGTGTGGAAGTGCCGTCGTTGAAAAGGGATCTGAAATGGGAATTTGTTCCCACAGTGAAAGCCGGCGACGAGGTAGAAGCCGGAGACGTGATCGGCACGGTCCAGGAGACTGTACTGGTACAGCAGAAGATCATGGTCCCGTACGGCATGAAGGGAACCATAAAAGAGATCAAAGCGGGAGAGTTTACTGTAGAAGAAGTGGTGGCTGTCCTTCAGACAGAGGAGGGCGACAAAGAGCTGACGCTCATGCAGAAATGGCCGGTCCGCCGGGGACGCCCGTATAAAAAGAAACTTCCGCCGGAGATGCCCCTGGTCACAGGCCAGAGGGTAATCGACACATTCTTCCCTCTTGCAAAGGGCGGTGTGGCAGCAGTGCCGGGGCCGTTCGGAAGCGGCAAGACCGTGATCCAGCACCAGCTTGCAAAATGGGCTGAGGCGGATATCGTGGTCTATATCGGGTGCGGCGAGCGCGGCAATGAGATGACGGACGTTCTGAATGAATTTCCGGAGCTGAAGGACCCGAAGACGGGACAGCCTCTGATGCAGAGAACCGTCCTGATCGCAAACACTTCGGATATGCCTGTGGCTGCCCGTGAGGCGTCCATTTACACAGGGATTACAATCGCGGAATATTTCCGTGACATGGGATATTCGGTGGCACTGATGGCAGACTCCACATCCCGCTGGGCGGAAGCGCTCAGAGAGATGTCCGGACGTCTGGAAGAGATGCCCGGTGAGGAAGGATACCCGGCATATCTGGGAAGCCGTCTGGCACAGTTCTACGAGCGCGCCGGACATGTGATCTCTCTCGGGAAAGAAGGACGCGAAGGAGCCCTTTCTGTTATCGGCGCGGTATCCCCGCCGGGCGGTGATACGTCCGAGCCCGTATCCCAGGCGACACTCCGTATCGTGAAAGTGTTCTGGGGACTGGATTCGGCTCTCGCGTATAAGAGACATTTCCCGGCCATCAACTGGCTGAACAGCTATTCCCTGTACCTGGACGATATGGAGAAATGGTTTAACTCAAATGTGGCTTCGGACTGGATGGAAGGACGCCAGAAGATGATGACGCTCCTTCAGGAAGAGGCAGAACTGGAAGAGATCGTGAAGATGGTAGGTATGGATGCTCTTTCACCGGGCGACCGCCTGAAGATGGAAGCGGCACGCTCCATCCGTGAGGATTTCCTGCATCAGAATTCTTTCCATGAGATCGATACCTATACGTCGCTCAAGAAACAGCACATGATGATGCTCCTTGTAAACGCATTCTATGACAGGGCAGTGAAGGCTCTCTCTGAGGGGGCGTCCCTGCAGAAATTGATTTCCATGCCGGTGAGGGAGCAGATCGGACGATTCAAATATGTGCACGAGGATGCACTGGATGAGGAATATAAGAAAGTAGATGAAGAGCTGACCGCTCAGATCGCGGACGCTTTTGTAAAGGAGGGCCGCTAAATGCCAAAAGAGTACAGAACCATACAGGAAGTAGCCGGACCGCTGATGCTCGTGCGCGGCGTGGAAGGCGTGACATACGATGAACTGGGTGAGATCGAGCTCGCAAACGGTGAGACGAGACGATGCAAAGTGCTCGAGGTAAACGGAAGCGACGTGCTCGTACAGCTCTTCGAGAGTTCTACGGGAATCAACCTGTCCAACAGTAAAGTCCGTTTCCTCGGACGGAGTATGGAGCTGGGCGTATCCGAGGATATGCTGGGACGTGTCTTCGACGGCCTGGGACGTCCGATTGACGAAGGACCGGAGATCCTGCCGGAAGCCCGCATGGACATCAATGGGCTTCCTATGAACCCGGCGGCGAGAAGCTATCCGGAAGAGTTTATCCAGACAGGAGTGTCTGCCATCGACGGGTTGAATACACTGGTCCGCGGACAGAAGCTTCCGATCTTCTCGGCATCCGGTCTTCCCCATGCACAGCTTGCCGCGCAGATCGCAAGACAGGCAAAGGTGCTCGGAAAGGATGAGAACTTCGCTGTTGTATTTGCGGCGATGGGTATAACTTTTGAGGAATCCAATTTCTTCGTGGAAAGTTTCCGGGAGACAGGAGCCCTCGACCGAACAGTGCTGTTCGTCAATCTTGCAAACGACCCGGCCATCGAGCGTATCGCTACGCCGAAGATGGCGCTGACAGCGGCAGAGTACCTTGCGTTTGAAAAGGATATGCACGTGCTTGTTATCCTGACAGATATCACAAACTACGCGGACGCTCTCCGCGAAGTGTCCGCAGCGAGAAAAGAAGTGCCCGGGCGCCGCGGCTATCCGGGATATATGTACACGGATCTTGCATCCATCTATGAGAGAGCGGGAAGGCAGAGAGGCAAGAAGGGAAGTATTACCATGATCCCAATCCTGACCATGCCCGAGGACGACAAGACACATCCGATCCCTGATCTGACCGGATATATCACAGAGGGACAGATTATCTTAAGCCGTGAGCTTTACCGCAAGGGAGTCACGCCGCCTATCGACGTACTGCCGTCCCTGTCCCGTCTGAAAGACAAGGGTATCGGCGAGGGCAAGACACGCGCGGATCACTCCAACACCATGAACCAGCTCTTCGCCGCGTATGCCCGCGGAAAAGACGCAAAAGAGCTCATGGTCATCCTCGGCGAGGCGGCCCTGACAGAGATTGACCTGATGTACGCAAAATTCGCGGATGCATTCGAACAGGAATACGTCTCACAGGGATATAACACCGACCGCAGCATCGAAGAAACACTGGATATCGGATGGAAACTGTTACGGATGCTGCCACGCACCGAATTAAAACGAATCGACGACAAATACCTGGATATGTACTATGCCGATTAGCAGTTCCGCGGTGCGCGGAAGACGGAAAAGACGGTGCGGAAACTTGTTTACGCAAATCGTCTTTCCGGCTTCTGCATAGGGCGGTCAGCCCGCAGTGAGATGAAGCGAAGCGAAATCGAACTGCCGCGGAACGGAAGCGTAGAGAATGTGAGCGGTGCGGAAGGGCGGTCAGCCCGCAGTGAGATGAAGCGAAGCGAAATCGAACTGCCGCGGAACGGAAGCGCAGCGGGCCTGTCCCGGAAGCCGGAGGCAGTACTGGTATTCAGACAGATTAATTAAGGAGGTGGCGTTTTGGCGGCAAAACAGGTAAATCCGACCAGAATGGAGCTGACGCGGCTCAAGAAGAAGCGGCTCACCGCGATCCGCGGGCACAAGCTTTTGAAAGACAAGCGCGATGAGCTGATGCGTCAGTATCTTGATCTGGTCCGTGAAAATATGGAAGTGCGGAAAAAAGTGGAATCCGGCATCAAGTCTGCGAACCGCAACTTTGTCATTGCCAAGGCGGGAATGTCAGAAGCGGCGCTTAATACGGCGCTCCTGGCTCCCAAACAGGAGATACAGCTTGAGGCGGGAGAGAAGAACGTTATGAGCGTGGACATCCCCACATTTGAGTATAAGACGAGAACTGCGGATGAAAATGATATCTATTCCTATGGATTTGCTTTTACATCCAGTGA
Organism: Candidatus Mediterraneibacter gallistercoris; assembly: GCA_019119745.1. The sequence goes on from DWWI01000180.1 coordinate 22,974, forward strand.
TCTGGATGGGGCGGTAAAATCTCTGGCGGATATCCTGCCCGATATGATCCGCCTCGCAGAATGTGAGAAGGCGTGTCAGCTGATGGCGTCCGAGATCGAGAAGACAAGACGCCGTGTCAATGCGCTGGAGCACGTGATCATTCCGGAGACGGAAGAGAGCATCAAGTATATTACAATGAAGCTGGATGAAAATGAGAGAAGCACCCAGATCCGGCTGATGAAAGTGAAAGATATGATGCTTGAGGATGCGCACCACTACAGTGAAAAATAAAGAACTTCTAAAGA
>DWWI01000181.1 GCA_019119745.1 Candidatus Mediterraneibacter gallistercoris
GATCCCCATGGAGCGCACGGCTGCATTAAATAAATGGAAGATGGTCGGTGAGGTACTGATTCCCGGCGTCCTGAATACAGGAGATATCGACAAGACAGACGGATGCGCTCAGGCTGCGGCGCTGGCTGATAAGATCTGAGTAGAAAAGGAGAACCGGTATGGGTAAGAAAATCGTAATATTAAACGGAAGCCCCAGAAAAAAAGGAAATACATCAGCACTTGTAAAATCCTTTACAGAAGGAGCGGAAAGCTCCGGAAATACAGTGACGGAATTTTTCTTAAGCGGTATGGATATTCACGGATGCAAAGGCTGCTTCGGCGGACATAGCAGCAGGGAATGTCCCTGTGTTCAGAAGGATGACATGGCTCAGATCTATCCGGCAGTGAAAGAATGTGATGTGGTAATTCTTGCCACACCGCTCTATTACTGGAATATGAGCGGTCAGATCCGGACAGCAATCGACCGTCTGTTTGCGCTGGAAGAGGGCGACGGCAATCTCTTAAGAGGACACGACAGGTCTTCCGCACTTCTGATGGCGGCAGAAGGAAACGGATTTGACGACGTCCTTCTCTACTATGATCACCTGATGGAGCATTTGAGCTGGAAGAATCTGGGCCATGTCCTTGCCGGAGGCAACGGAGATGTGGGAGATATCGAAGGAAAACCGGAACTGAAAGAAGCTTATGAGTTGGGAAGAGCGATTAATTAGTTCAGAGCAAGACGGTAAAAACGATATGTTTGGTAATTTAAGATTGAAAAATCCGACAGACGGCATAACGCTGTACTGTCGGATTTTCCTGTATGTAATATTTCTTTTTATATAAACAGCTCGTTTTCTTTTCTCTCTGAACAGGCCTTTTTCAGTGCCAGTCCTACGGCTTTTACCATAGCTCCGTTTACCTTGCGTGCTGACTGCGGACATTTTACCACGCAGCGCATACAGGAAATACATTTTTTGCTGTCGGTATCTTTCGGATTATCCTTACTGATTGCCTGAACAGGACAGTTCTGTGCGCAGAGACCGCATCCGGTGCAGCTGCGATCTGCCTTGGGAACCAGACCGCCGCCTCCTGCCTTTTTATACGGGTGGTTTCCCGGTATCCTGGGCGCTGAGAGAGCAGTCGGATTTCCGTTGATCTTTTCAATTATTTTTTCGGCAAAGCTGTGGAGCACCTCTGCATCCGCGGAGTCAGGTCTTCCTGTTGCATACTGGTGTGCGATGGAATGCTCCGCAATGGCGGCAATACCTGCTATGACTCTGAATCCGCTCTTTTCGGCAGAATCGTTCAGCTCAATGAGAGTGTCCTCATATGCGCGGTTGCCGTATACACAGACAAGGATGCCCATTGCCTGATTTCCATTGATCTTTTCCAGTCTCTGGATAGCGGGAGCCGGTACCCGTCCGCCAAAAGATGGAACGGCGATTACGGCGACGTCGTCTTTTTCGAGGCTGACTGCGCTGAAATCAGTTTCCGGATCTGACAGATCCACTTTTCTGACGGGAGTATCCCATGCTGAAGTTATCATATCTGCTGCTTTCTGTGTGCCGCCCGTGGGGCTGAAAACTATCTGTACTATATTCATATCCATGCATCATGTAAAATTTAGATTTACAACAATAATTATAGTCACCCGATCAGGCAGTGTCAATGTTTACATCACATAAAATTGGGGATATAATGGTGAATGGCTGAGGCTTATATGCCTGACGCTGATAAAGAAAACGAGGAATGAATAAGAATTATGCATATCAGTACAAAATGTTCGGTGGCGCTTCACTGCCTTATATTTATATATGAGTACGGGGAAAAGACGAGGGTTACCAGCGACCTGTTATCGAAGTCCACGGGGATTAATGCGGCTACGATCAGGAATATTTTCCGTGCTTTAAAGAAAGAAGATATTATAACGGTAAAAGCCGGTACGGGAGGGGCGGAGCTTAACTGTTCTCCGGATGAGGTCAGTCTGTACCGAGTATGCAGAACTCTGGAGCCTGAGTTTCTCTCCAAGCTGATAGGAGTTCACCGCTCTCCGTCCTCATTGTGCCCGGTTGGGAGAAATATTCATCATGTTCTGGATTGTTCTTATCAGAAGATAAGGAGTGATCTGAAGGAAAGTCTGGAGAATATTACGCTTGCCGATATTATCTCCGACTATGAAGGAGTAGAACAGGAAGAGAAAGAATCCGGGGAGGGGAAAGAAATTGAAAACCAGTAAATTTGAAATCGATATGTGCAACGGATCGATCATGGACAAGCTGATCTCGTTTTCGCTGCCACTGATGCTCTCGAGCATCCTGCAGCTGATGTTTAACGCGGTGGACATTATTGTCGTAGGAAGATTTGACAGCAGTCAGGCTCTTGCGGCGGTCGGATCGACAACTGCACTGATCAATATTTTCACGAATCTTTTTATTGGTATTTCGCTGGGGGCAAATGTCCTTGCTGCCCGGTATTTCGCGGCGGGGCGGGACAAAGAGATGTCGGAGGCGGTACATACGGCTATTACTCTCGCGCTGATCAGCGGTGTTATCATGGCGTTTGTCGGAGCGGGGGCGTCCAGACTGGCGCTGGATCTTATGGATACGCCGGCGGATGTGATCGATCAGTCTGTTACATATATGAGGATCTATTTTATGGGAATGCCGTTCTTCATGCTGTATAACTACGGGGCGGCGGTTTTAAGAGCGGTAGGGGATACAAAACGTCCGCTGCTCTTCCTTGCGATAGCAGGTATGGCGAATGTGGCGCTGGATCTTCTACTGGTCATTGTGATCCCGCTGGGAGTGGCGGGAGTTGCCATCGGAACGGTGAGCTCCCAGTTTGTGTCCTGTATACTGGTGCTTTGGTGCCTTCACAGGTCGGAGGGAAGTTATCAGCTCCGATTCTCGAAGCTCACGATCAAATGGATTTATCTGAAACGTATCTTTCAGGTGGGGATACCGGCAGGAATCCAGAGTACGGTGATCAATTTTTCCAATGCCATGCTCCAGTCGTCCGTCAATTCATTCGGCTCCACGGCAATGGCAGGATATACAGCAGCTAACAATATCCTCGGTTTTTTGTATGTATCGGTCAATGCCGTTACGCAGGCATGCATGAGTTTTACAAGCCAGAATTACAGTGTAGGCAAGCAGAAGCGTATGGACAGAGTGCTCATTGACTGTATCATTCTGTCGGCCGGTGCGGCGGGAGTGCTGGGAGTCGGGGCATATGTGTTCGGTTCGCAGCTTCTGGGAATCTATACGTCAGATGCATCCGTAATCGAGTGCGGGCTTGAGATTCTTTCGATCACTACGGTTCCGTATTTCCTCTGCGGTATCATGGATTTGATTCCGGGAGCCCTTCGAGGAATGGGACATTCCGCAGTGCCGATGGTATTGTCCGTGATCGGTACAGTAGGAACGAGGATCGTGTGGATCTACGGGTTTTTCCCGCATCACAGGTCGCTGTTTTTCCTCTTTATCTCCTATCCGGGATCGTGGATCGCGACGATCCTCATGCAGGCAGTGTGTTTCTATTTCGTTCGGAAAAAGTGTATACGGCAATTAAAAGCAGTGAATGGATAAAAAATGGAAATGGGGACGTAGTAAAATCAGGTTTTACTACGTCCCCATTTCCATTTTTGGATATTTTACCATATACCAAGCACGTGCTGCATCCCCAGACTTACAAGGGAGATCCCCAGCCAGCAGCAGAATCCTGTGAAGATCGGTTTTCCGCCGGTCTTGACCAGTTTGACGATGTTTGTGTTCAGACCGATGGCAGCCATTGCCATGACGATCAGGAACTTGCTCAGCTCTTTGAGCGGATCGGTCACAGCTGCAGGCAGCTGGAATATAGTTGTTACAACGGATGCAAGTACAAAGAACAGTACGAAGAACGGGAAGGATTTTTTCAGGCTGAAAGTAGAGCCTTCCGAATTCTTCTCTTTCCTGCCTCTCCAGATGGCAAGGACCAGAGTGATCGGGATGATCGCAAGGGTTCTTGTCATTTTTACGATGGCAGCGGATTCCAGTGTATTGCTTCCGTGGATGCCGTCCCATGCGGTTGCCGCCGCAGTGACTGAGGAGGTGTCATTGATGGCGGTTCCGGCAAACAGGCCGAATCCCTCGTTGCTCAGGCCCAGCATAGATCCCAGTGTGGGGAAGATGAGGGCGGCGAGTACATTGAAGAGGAAGATAACTGAGATGGACTGCGCCACTTCCTCGTCATTCGCCTCGATTACAGGCGCTGTAGCTGCGATGGCGCTTCCGCCGCAGATCGACGAACCCACGCCCACAAGGATTGCGTTGTTGGTGCGGAGCTTCAGCGCTTTATACAGGATAAATGCAATGATCAGGGAGGTCGCGATGGTAGATATGATGATCGGAAGCGACTGTTTCCCCTTTGCAAGGATCTCTGTCAGATTCATGCCGAAGCCTAAGAAGACGACTGCCGCCTGCAGGATCTTTTTTGATGTATAATTGACGCCTGCTGTAAAGGGCTCTTTTTTTGTAAGTATCAGTGTAAGGATCATTCCGATCAGTATGGCGAACACCGGCCCTCCGATGACGGGAACCGCCTGCCCGAGAAACCATGACGGTATTGCGATGATAAGGCAGAGCAGGAGACCCGCTCCGTTTTTCTTTAAGAAGTTCATTCTTTTTTCCTCCCTTGTTATTCCTTTGTTGATTTACGATGCAGCAGTTCAGCCGCGCCATTCGTAAAAGTTGATTTCCAATATCTGGCTACGAATCATAAGATATCATAAAAAAACTATAAAATAAAATTATTAATATTTATTTTATCATAAATATATGTTATGATAGTGCACAGGGAGTAGTTCTGTATAGATTTGGGCGGAGGATTGCTTATAAACCTCCGCCCGGGTTTCTTTTATATTAAGTCACTGATGTATTGCCGTTGATAAGGGGAGTGAGGTAATGCTTGATTTCAGGATGGAGACTTTTCTAACTGTATGTCAGTGTATGAATTTCACACGTGCATCGGAAAAACTGAATATTACGCAGCCCGCTGTGTCA
>DWWI01000182.1 GCA_019119745.1 Candidatus Mediterraneibacter gallistercoris
CGATAAAGTGACGGAAGATGTGTTAAAGGTGATTGACTCCTATGGATTTAAGCAGGAGGGTGCCTATAATCTGCGGTTAAACGGCATGGCAGTGTGCCATGGCGACAGCCGCCATATCCATATCGTAAAGAAAGAGGATAAGCCGGGCATTGACATCCATATCAGCGGTGAGGCAAAGGACGAGCAGGTCCACATTCCGGTGGTTATGAGCCAGGAAGGCATTGATGTCGTATACAATGATTTCTATATTGAAGACGGCGCTGATGTGACGATTATCGCAGGATGCGGTATTCACGGCGAAGGCTGCTCCGAGACCCGCCACGACGGTATCCATGCGTTCCATGTGGGAAAAGGATGCAATGTAAAATATGTGGAGAATCATTATGCAGAGGGAAACGGAACCGGACAGAAGGTTCTCAACCCTGTGACTAAGATTTACGTAGGTGAGGATTCCACATTTACGCTTGAGACAACCCAGATCAGAGGCGTGGATTCCACAGAGCGTGAAAACTATGTGGAGCTTGCCGATAATGCGAAATTGTTTGTGACAGAAAAACTGATGACAGACGACAATCAGACTGCAGTTTCCAACTTTGACGTAGAGTTAAACGGAGAAGACAGTTCTGCAAGGATCGTCTCCCGTTCCGTCGGCAAAGGCAAATCCCATCAGGTATTCCACCCGAGGGCGATCGGAAGCAACCGCTGCCACGCACATGTACAGTGCGATTCAATCATCATGGATCAGGCAGAGATCAGCTCCATTCCGGAGATTGACGCAAAACACGTGGATGCGCAGATTATTCACGAGGCGGCCATCGGAAGAATCAATGACGAGCAGCTTGTGAAGCTGAGAACATTCGGCCTCAATGAAGAAGAGGCGGAGTCTGTGATCATCGAGAACTTCCTGAGATAAACATACAATACAAAGAAGAGAGCTCCCATGCGGGTGATAGATTCACATGCATGGGAGCTCTCTTTGTGATGGAAACGTGTTCCATCCGGGCTTGCCAGAGACCTTGGCGGCTTCTTACAATTCTTGAATATGCCTTTTGGTACTTCCGATGATTAAATGGTTGCTGTGACAACTGCTACATACTCGGCTTGCACACATCAATCCATTCTTTTGATTTGGAATCCTGTTCCAACTCCTCGCATGTCATCTCGACAGCAGAGTTTCCGCTTCCGGCAGCAGGAAATACAGTTTCAAATCTTTTCAGAGAAACATCCAGATATACAGAGGTACCTTCCGGATTCCCGAACGGGCAGACGCCTCCGATGGCATGTCCGGTCAGTTTTTCCACATCCTCCGAAGCGAGCATCTTAGCTTTCATCCCGAAGAAATGTTTGAATTTGCTGTTATCGATTTTCATATCTCCGGCAGTAACGATGAGGATGGCAGCGTCTTTCTCCTTTGTGTAGAAAGAAAGTGTCTTGGCAATCCGAGCCGGCTCCACGCCCACAGCCTGCGCCGCCAGTTCTACTGTGGCGCTGGAGACAGGAAACTCGAGAATCTCTTTATCAATGTTGTTTTCCTTGAAATAATTTCTTACAAGCTCTACTGACATAATGAAAACTTCCTTTACTTAAAATTCAAATGTGGATATTCATACCACAGGCGCCTCAAAAAGCGCACCACGTGACTATTATATCAGTTTTTTTCCTCTTCGTATATTGAATTTTGAGTAACAGTTCACCCCTGATGGCTGAACTGTCACAATTTACATTGCCAGGCTGACATGCTAGAATATGATTGTATTGAATCATCGCGGCCTAAAGGCCCATATATGAAAAACGAAAAGAATAAGAAAAGGAACTCTCAAAAAGTCTGCGTCAGACATCCGGTTGTAGAGGAAGGACGCCTTGCCGAACGGGAACGCCGGCTGAAAGATCTGGAACAGCTTACGCTGCTCAGCGATGTGTTTATGTCGGTTGCACTATCTGATCTGAAAGCCTGTCAGCATGTAGTACGCATCCTGACAGGAAATCAGCAGAAAAGATATCTGGAAAGGCGGCTGTACGGTCTATGAGGAAGAAAAGCGTTTCCGGCAGACAGGACAGCCGTATACGGACGGCGCTCATCTTATTTATGTAAATGCAGAGATAGATGATAAGAGCAGGACAGCAAAATTGATGCAGTATTTCAGAACGGCAGATCCTTTTGACGACAGTGAGGGAGAGTTGTCAAAACGGGTGCGGTTTCTGAAGACTGAAGAAGGAGGAATAGAGATCATGTGTGAGATTATGGAACGGATCAGGGAGGAAGGAAGATTAGAGGGAAAACAATCCGGCCGTTTGGAAAGCAGCAGGAGGACGGCGGTTAATCTGGAGCGAATGGGGATGCCGCCTGAGACGATTGCCCGCGCCGTGGAGGAAGATGTTACAGTAGTAAAACAGTGGCTGAAAGCGAAAAAGTAAGCAGATTATCATATTGAAAGTTCCGAAAAAGACGACTCAACCAGCGGTATGGTTACATTTGGCGTTTCAGGATGTATATTAGAGGCAGGAAGAAAAATGAACTTCCTGTCTTTTACGTTGTAACAGTTCAGCCCGCGCCATTCCTGATGGCTGAATTGTCGTTATACATCATAACACAGGAGGGGATAGTGTGAAAGAAAGTAGAGAACAGCCGAAAAATGGCGCACTTAAATAAGCTATTGAAAAATAGCCATTTGAAACAGGGGTGATTTTGTTGAGATAC
>DWWI01000183.1 GCA_019119745.1 Candidatus Mediterraneibacter gallistercoris
TCCGAATAACTCCATTTTCTCTTTTACTTTAGCCATGATAGCTTCTGCGCCCGGTTTCAGGAGCTTACGAGGATCAAATCCCTTGCCCTGTTTGTCCTTGCCTGCCTCGATGTACTCGCGTGTTGCCTCTGCGAATACAATCTGGCACTCTGTATTAACGTTGATCTTAGCAACCCCGAGATCGATCGCTTTCTTGATCATATCGTCCGGGATACCTGTACCACCGTGAAGTACGAGCGGCATATCGCCTGTCTTCTGCTGGATCGCATCCAGTGTCTCAAAGCTTAATCCTTCCCAGTTGTCCGGATATACACCGTGGATGTTTCCGATACCTGCTGCCAGGAAATCGATTCCAAGATCTGCAATTCTCTTGCACTCGTCCGGATCAGCGCACTCGCCTTTTCCGACAACGCCGTCTTCCTCGCCGCCGATTGCTCCGACTTCTGCCTCAAGAGACATGCCGTGCTCATGTGCGATCTTAACGAGCTCTGTCGTCTTAGCTACGTTCTCATCGATCGGATAGTGTGATCCGTCGAACATGATAGAGGAGAATCCTGCCTCTACACATTTCAGGCATCCGTCATAGCTGCCGTGATCCAGGTGAAGAGCTACCGGAACTGTGATGTTCAGCTCTTCGAGCATACCGTTTACCATTCCTACAACTGTCTTGTAGCCTGCCATATATTTTCCTGCGCCCTCAGATACACCAAGGATAACCGGTGAATTGCACTCCTGTGCTGTTAAAAGGATCGCCTTTGTCCACTCAAGGTTGTTGATGTTGAACTGTCCTACTGCGTAGTGACCTGCTTTTGCTTTCTGAAGCATTTCTGTTGCTGATACTAACATTTTTCTTCTCCTCCAATTCTGCCTCCCGCTGCAGCCGGTAAGATACGGCGCCAGACGGGATTTGTCTGGTTTTATAAATCCTTTTCTATTATAGCGTAACAGAGGGAAAAAAACAATCTTATTTTCTATATGGCAAATATACTTCTGCCGTTAAGATTTATCCGTACACAGCAGCTGTGCATATGCTGATAACGTAAATCCATCTGTTATATCTCCGTTACGGATCATTTCCCGGAATCTTTCTTCACAAACCCACTGAAATCCACCGATTCCTTCTTCTTCCGAAAGTTCCTTTCTGACATTCTCCACCGCCGTAAGTGAACGATCTTCTGCAAATCCTCTCGGGAATTCTATACTCCACTGCCTCGGCGCATGGCGGAATATACACAGCAGCCCAAAAAGGCCGGTTGTCATATACCAGCCCCATCGCCTTTTTCATTGCCCCGGTTTTCTTCTTAGATCGGATATCCGGATCTGCCATTACATCTCTCGCTTTCAGCACCAAACTTTTCCAGGATTTCCTCATCTAAAGATGCCCTGTATTTTTCATATTGTTTTTTCTCCTTGTAACTGTTTCATGTGATGCTGCTCTGATTTTTAACGCTGTCTGTCAGCAGTTCTACGCACTGTTCGAAAAGGATATCCGATATCTTCTCAGCGCCCCATCATACTTTCTCTCTGTTTATCTTACTCTTTTAACTGCTAAGAGGACTACTTGCTTTTTTCATTATACCTTCCTGCACAATATTTGTATATGCCTGTGCTGCCGTAATCACCCTCTCCTCGGTAATACAGCTTCTTAGAACCGTCAGTGCAGCTTCATGCTCCTCTATGCCCGATGTCGAACCGCACAGATTCTCTATCACCGCGCAGTCAACAAGATCATTATAACAGTCAAGAATACTGTTCAATACACAGCATCCTGTATTCACACCGGCAAAATATATCTTTTTAATCTTATTCTCCCGAACAAACACTTTCATCTCTTCATTCCAGCAGCTGTACTTATCTTTATCAAATACTCTCTGCATGCATCCGCGAAGTTCACGTACAATCTCCGCCTCTTCTGTTCCCGTCATACAGCTTTTCCAGCCTTCGAATACATAACACGCCGTATGTTCATGATTTATATAGCGTGTTCCTGCCGTAATCACAGAATCCCCGATTTGCGCTTGGAAATCGAGGATTTTCGGGATAAGACCTTCTGTAAAATTGTTGATAAATCCATTCTGCATATCTATGATCAGGAAAAGTATATTCCCCATATTTCAGCCTCCAAAATAATTATGATATAAAACAGTATTACCTGCAGATGATGTTTTTACCCACAAGCTGAGCAATTTATATTTTTGTATAATTAAAGTATCCCATCTAGGAAATATGCTTCCCCAAAAAGCCGGAGGATTGAGGAATAAGCCCAGCCGGAAGTAATATCACTACATAGGAAATATAGCATAACCCAATCCGCCAAACAGATAATTTAGGGCAAAAAAATAGAACGCCGTCGCAACGCCGTCCTTACAAAAATGCAAAGCATTTTTATGATTCTGATGAAATTATATGTGCTCACTTATAAAAAGTCAATAGATTTATGTAAAAAATATTGTAAATATTTCCCCAAATACATAAACGCTTTACCCTATGGAAAAAAGGCGCGTATGACCTTGCTGCAGAATTCATAATTACTTTTAATCAAATCATTCCCTTGAAAAAAGGCTTTTTTCTCCGGCATTCGTTCAAAAAACAGTTGCTTCAGTTC
>DWWI01000003.1 GCA_019119745.1 Candidatus Mediterraneibacter gallistercoris
TCCTCTTGCTGACTAACACCCCCGCCGATTAGTACGAGCTGTGGATTAAAGATGTGAATTAGCCCGACAAGTCCGAGAGTTATTGAAGTAATCCATTCCGAAACAACGGAACGCAAAGCTGTATCACCCTGACTAACCCGGTTAAATATGAGTTGACCGTCTATATGATCAGCAGAAATGTCTGGAACAAGCTCATCGGCCCGATCGCGTACCATGTTGACAAGAGCTGTTGTAGAAGCATATTTTTCATAACACCCTCTGTTTCCGCAGGAACAAAGTTCTCCATCCGCCCTGATAGGAAAGTGTCCTAGTTCTCCGGCAATTCCCCGGACACCTGTGAGCAGTCTCCCTTCTGTAAGTATTCCTCCGCCAATTCCAGTTCCGATAGTCACCATGACAACATCCCTGTATCCACGGGCGGCGCCAAGCCAGCATTCACCCATGAGAGCGCAGTCAGCGTCATTTACAACAGATACAGGAAGGTGATAACTATCTTTAAAAATCTGCGCAATAGGCGTTTGGATCCAGTTAGCAATATGGCCGGCTGTTCCAGATACTATACCTTCCTTCGTGTCGATTTGACCGGTCGCCGAGATACCGAACCCAGACAGCTCTGCAAGTGTGATATGCTCCAATGCGAGAAACTGATCTACTGCGTTCTTTACAGTTACAATGATCGGCGTTTGATAGTGATCAAAATCAACGCGTTTTGAGTCGGTCGCAAGAAGTTCTCCTTCGGCTGTTACGTATCCGATTTTTACTGCAGTGCCGCCGATGTCAATGCCGATGTATCTCTTACTCATTTGTATTCCTCTTTTCTATGGCAGAAATGAAACGAGATGCAATTTCAAGAGGGCGTGTGATAGCACCGCCCACAACGACTGCATATGCGCCGGCATCCAGCATCTGAACAGCCTGTTCAGGATAATGTATTTTCCCTTCTGCAATGACCGGGATATCAAGATCTGTGCTTAACCGGCTCACCAATTCCAGATCAGGACCCTCGTGATGCGGCGAATAGTCCGTGTAACCGCTCAAGGTGGTTCCTACAAGATCAACTCCACATTTCCATGCATTGATACCTTCTTCATATGTGGAAATGTCGGCCATAAGTATAATGTCAGGATATTTTCTGCGAATATCTGCGAGAAAATCATTAATAGTAGAGCCATCTCCGCGTTTGCGCAAAGTACAGTCCAGTGCGACGATATCGGAATCGGCTGCTACCAGCTGATCTACCTCTTTCATCGTCGGAGTAATGTAGGAATCATACCCGTCATAATTGATCTTGATGATTCCGATAACCGGAAGGCCTGTCTCTTCTTTAATGGCTTTCACATCTCGGATGCTGCTCGTGCGGATGCAGGGCGAACCCGCCTGTTTGGCAGCACGCGCCATGAGATACATGATAGATTTCTCTTCAACATAGAGCGGCTCTGATGGCAAAGCCTGACATGATACAATAAGCTGCCCCTTGATCTGAGTTAGGATTTCTTCTTTAGACCATTTCATTTTATCACTCCTCCACTTTGATTTTAAATACAATCTTATTAACGGGTGCGGGCTGCCCTAACGCTATAGCAACCTTATGTGCATCCGAAGGATAGCAGACCATAAACTGTCCGGAGCTTAAGTAATAACGTCCGTCTTCCTTTCCGCTGTAGAAAGCGATGTCTTTCTCTTCAGAATAAGGAGTTACTTCGGCCAGTGCAGACGGATCGGCTGTCGCAATTCCTTCAATGCCCGATACGATATAATGAACATCGATATATTTTCTGTGCGCTTCATACATGCATTCTGATTCCGGCCGTGTCGAAAGCGAGACAGGATTGCAAAATAAGATGTCGGGAATAAGTACCGTATTGGTTTTAGGCAGTGCTTCTGACGGCAGTTCGTCCAGAAAACAAAGAGCCTGATAGAGAAAAGAATCCCATTTATAGTTATCTTTGTTTTTGAGAGAATCGAAGATCATGTTCAGTCGCCTCCTTTTCGAATAAACATATTTGTTGATAACATTATAGAAAATCTATTCTTGCAATAAAATAGAAGGAAAAGTTATTAATAGCACAAGAGACTTGAAAAATAAATTTATTGTCTTGAAAAATGCTATGGCGAAAGTTATTATAAAGTCGATATCGAAAAGGAGGAAACAAAGAATGGTGAAAAATGAGATTGATAATGTCAGGTTTAATTTTCTGTACATAGACACATATTCGTTTGGACCGACTTGGGTGTATCCGGAGAGCGTAGTGCCATATAATATGCTGAGATATATTATTTCAGGAGAAGGCGTCTTCTGTATTGATGATGAAGAAGTAAAAGTAAAAAAAATGAGATTGCTTACATTCCACGGGGATGTCGTATGTCATGCCATTCGCTCACAGATAATTTTTCATTCTGTAGTATCCGATTCACCACAGCTGTATTCTTTGAGGGCGGAGACTTCCTTGCCGATTATTATGGAATCCCGCGGGTAATGGAAAACGCAGGAGAGGACAGATACTTTGAGCTGATTTATCAGTGGGTAAAGAGTGAGAGTCCGGCGAGAATGTTCTTTGTCCGCGGATATCTGGAAGTGCTGATTGCAGAGCTGATCTTTCGGGCAAGCAAAAATAGAAGGCCGGAGATATCGGGCAATGGTCTGAGAAATGATGAGGAAATTACTATAGAGAAACTGCGTCAGAGAATAAAAAAGTCAGATAGTCGTTCTGATGGACGAATTCAGGTTGTGATGGATTATGTATCGCTTCATCCTACTGAGAAGTATACGCCGGCCAGAATGGCAGAGATAGCCGGGCTGAGTAAACAGAGGTTTACACATCTGTTTAAAGAACAAACTGGAAAATCACCAATGGTTTATATAAAAGAGCTTCGACTTACCATTGCGGCAAGACGGCTTCTGGTAAGCAGTGAGAATGTCAGTGACATTGCTTATGAGGTCGGATACGAGGATCCCAACTATTTTATACGTGAATTTAAGGC
>DWWI01000184.1 GCA_019119745.1 Candidatus Mediterraneibacter gallistercoris
GTACTGTACAGACCGAAAGAGCTTCAGAAATATGAATATTATGGGGAAGATAAGACAGAAGTATACTGGATTCATTTTACAGGCAGCAATGTTAAAAATATCTTACGTCAGTATGGATTTCCGGATAAAGAACGGGTTTTCCAAGTTGGCACATCTATGGAATATGAACGGGTTTTTAAGCGTATTATCATCGAACTCCAACGCTGTCAGGATGATTATGAGGAAATGCTTGTTCTTCTGCTTCGTCATCTACTAATCACTTTCCACCGAGAACTGACACGAGAACATATCCTGAAAAACGAATACCTGGATCAGGAAATGAACACTGCAGTTACCTATTTCAGCGAAAATTATAATCAGGACATCAACATAGAGGATTACGCAGCCTCACGAGGCATGAGTGTCAGTTGGTTTATCCGGAATTTCAAAAAATACACCGGTTCCACACCAATGCAATTCATCGTAGGAATCCGGATCAACAATGCTCAGATGTTACTTGAAACAACAACCTATTCCATCAATGAAATCTCTAAAATCGTCGGATATGATAACCAGCTGTATTTCAGTCGGCTTTTTCACAAGCTGAAAGGATATTCACCGAGAGAATACCGAAAACTGAGAAACAAATTCTGAAATCCACAAAGAGGATACCACCGAATCATCAACGCAATGATTTGTAGTATCCTCTTCTCTCTTTTACTATTCTTATTTTACGAACTCAACCGAATAACAATACATATACTCATTCTCTGTATCTATGTATTCACCTTTAATATCCTGTATCGGCAACGAACTCACTCCTTGTTCGCCATAGATCAGTGCTGCCAATCCTTGCTCTGTTCCGTATTCTATCGGGCTTTTGTTCTCTATAGACGTTGCAGATCTGCCATAATATTCTCTGTTTGCAACACCCTCCAAGATTGGCATTTCTGTCATATATTTTGAATATTCATCTGCCGCAATAAGCTTTGCAGTAAAATTATCAAAATCCGGCGTAATAACAATCAATCCATTTTTTGCAGATTTCACATCCTCATAGGAAAGTTCCAAAACCTTCTTATGAGAAATTCGTTTTCCAGACTGGTATTCTGACAAGTAAACATACAATGTTTGAAATGTATCTTTTGAATTGTATCGAAACATCATGGTTCCATCAATTCCAGATAACAATTCAGCTGTTTTCATTTCTACACTATCTGGTGCTACTGCTTCTATATAATTTTGTGGTTGCCGCAATTTATTACATACCATGATTCCAAAAACAATAACACATACTCCCACCGCAATAAGAAGTACAGCAATAATTTTCTTTAAATAACGTTGCTTATAACTGCTATCTTTGGTTATCTGTATCAATGTATCTTCTGATTTTTTTTCTACATTAGTTACCTCAATATCTTCACCTGCCAAAAATTCATTAAGACTGATTCCTAATATTTCACATAATTCTAAATACACAGACACATCTGGTAAACAGATTCCTCGTTCCCATTTGGAAACTGACTTATCACTCTTACCCAGTTTCTCAGCAAGCTGTTTTTGAGTCATACCAAGTTTTTTTCTTTTTTCTGCAATATAGCTTCCGATTTTCACAAGGTCCATAAATACTTCCCCCTTTTGGGATTATAGTATCTATTTTCTCAGAAAAAGTACACCCCTTAATGGTAGAATTACCTCAAATTTAAACAAATTTTATCAGCGACTATTCCGTTAAAGGATTATGATTATAACGCCGAAGTGGAAATTACCACGATCTCGCCTGTATGCTGAAACAGACAATGGAGGATCTTTACTTCATTTTTCGTCAGCTCCTGCTTTCTGTCCTCTTTCCGGATCTGAGCCGCTGCCAGGTCTAAGGAAACTCCTTTGTACTCCCTCCTGGAATCCTCTGTTTCCTCTTCTCTCATAGTACGTCTCAGCACTGCCGCGATCCTGGCCATCAGCACCGGAAGCTGGTAGGGTTTTGCCACATAATCGTCCCCTCCCCGGAGCATACAGTTCAGTTCGTCCATAGAAGTATTATTCCCGGTAACAAAAATAATGGGGATCTGGGAGGTCTGCCGGATCTGTTCACAGATATGCAGACCATTGATCCCGGGAAGATTTACATCCAGCAGGATCAGATCCGGGGCTTCCTTCAGGGCTTTTTTTGCCACATCAGAAAACTGGCCGATAAAGGCGGTATCATAACCGGCCCGGGACAGATATTCTCCCAGTTCCCTGCGGGTCTCTTCATCATCCTCGATAATCAGAATTTCTGGCTTTTTCCTCATTCTCCTCAGCCCTCCCTTTTTTTACTTTCTGCCGGTGGATTATTTCTCTCTCTTTTTGAAATACTTCTACATTGTAACATATCTGAAAGCTGAGAACGATCCTTTTCTTCCTTTTCCTTTGCGCTCCCGGATCATTGACAAGCCTATCTGTAACTGCTAATATTTTCTGGTAAATGGAATTATTAAGAAGCGTTATTTTTACGCCGGAAAGGATCTGTTCCCATGAACTCTTTAAGAAAAATATACTGCAGGAGCTTTCAGACGGTCTTTAAAGCCGCGCTGCCTTTTCTGCCCTACCGGAAGCCGAAGATCGTCAACAGTGTGAAAGCCCTGCCGGAAGTCATTCACAAAAAGAACTGCAGTAAAGTCCTGATCATCACCGATGCCGGCATAAGGAAACTCGGATTGACCGGGCGTCTGGAAAAAGCCCTGGCAGATGCAGGGATCCCCTATTGTATCTATGACAAAACCGTAGCCAATCCTACTACGGATAATGTGTCGGAAGCCGTGACTCTGTACCTGGAGGAGGGCTGCGACTGTATCATCGGTTTCGGCGGCGGCTCCAGTATGGACTGTGCCAAGGCAGCCGGCGCCAGGATCGCAAAGCCGAAACAGTCTCTTGCCAAAATGAAAGGTATTCTAAAGATCCATAAAAAGCCTCCTCTTCTCATGGCAGTCCCCACCACCGCCGGAACCGGCAGCGAAACGACCCTGGCCGCAGTGATCACCGACGCCCGGACCCGCTATAAATACGCTATCAATGACTTTCCTCTCATCCCCAGATATGCCGTCCTGGATCCCAAGGTCACCTTAAGCCTGCCGCCTTTTATCACTGCGACCACTGGTATGGATGCTCTGACTCATGCCGTAGAAGCTTATATCGGGAATTCCACCACTTACGGAACCAGGAAAGATGCTCTGCTGGCTGTGCAGCTGATCTTTGAAAATATTGACGCCGTATATGAAGACGGGACCAATGTAGAAGCCCGCCGGAATATGCTCCATGCCTCTTTCTACGCCGGCTGCGCCTTTACCAAATCCTATGTAGGCTATGTCCACGCCATCGCCCACTCCCTTGGCGGCGAATACAATGTTCCCCACGGTCTCGCCAATGCGGTGATCCTGCCTATGATGCTGGAAGCCTACGGAGAAAAAATCCACAAAAAACTGGCCCGTCTTGCCGTTGCCGCAGGTCTGGCAGATCCGGATACTCCGGACTATGACGCCGCCAAAAGGTTTATACAGGCCATCAAAGATATGAAGAAGCGTTTCGGTATCGGAGACCATATCCCTCAGATCCGGGAAACCGACATTCCCAAGCTGGCACACTATGCGGACAAAGAGGCCAATCCCCTTTATCCGGTGCCTGTGCTTATGAATGCCTCCGAGCTGGAGCCCTTTTATTACCGTCTGATGGAAGATCCCGCTGAAAATCAAAAAGATACCGGCAGATAGGTCTCTGCAGAGGCAGAAACCCCGTAAAATCATGAAAAGGAGAAAACAACATGACCGAAAAGGAAATCCATGATATCGTTGCCAGACAGAGAAAATATTTTCAGACCGGAGCCACGCTCCCTCCAGATATGCGGATCCAGGCTCTGCGCCGCCTTTACGCAGCCGTTTCCCAAAGAGAAAAAGACATCCAGGACGCTCTGAAAAAAGATCTGGGAAAAAGCAGCTTTGAAGGATATATGTGTGAAACCGGACTGGTCCTGGAAGAGATTACTTATATGCTCAGACATATCCGCAGCTTTTCCAGGGAAAAAAGGAAACGGACGCCGCTGGCCCAGTTCCATTCCCGAAGCTATCTGAAGCCCTCGCCCTATGGCGTGGTGCTGATCATGAGCCCCTGGAATTATCCCTTTATGCTGACCCTTTCCCCGCTGGTGGACGCTCTGGCCGCCGGAAATACTGCGGTGGTAAAACCCAGCGCCTATTCTCCCCATACCAGCCGGGTGCTGCAGGAAATCCTTTCCCAGTGTTTTGACCCCCGGTATGTGATGACAGTTACCGGAGGAAGAGCGGAAAACACCTGTCTTCTGCAGGAACATTTTGACTATATCTTTTTTACCGGCAGCCAGTCTGTGGGAAAGGAAGTCATGCGCAGCGCCGCGCAATATCTGACTCCCGTTACCCTGGAGCTTGGGGGAAAAAGCCCCTGCATCGTAGATCAGACCGCTGATCTGAAGCTGGCGGCAAAGCGTATTGTCTTTGGAAAATATCTCAACTGCGGCCAGACCTGCGTAGCCCCTGATTACGTTTACTGCCACCGCTCCGTAAAAGACCGCCTGCTCAAAGAAATAAAGGAACAGATCCGGCTCCAGTACGGCAGCCAGCCTCTGGAGAATCCGGATTACGGGAAGATCATCAATGAAAAACACTTTGACCGGGACTGTTCTACAGCACTCATTTTGATAAAACAATGAAAGTGGGGGCAAGCGTAGTGGCAGCGAGGAGAGGAGGACTTTCCGCTACATTTGACGAGCTGAATAAATATTTCACAATCTGCGGTATGCCGGTGGCGTCAAGCCAGTATTGGAACAGTATTCACGGCAGAGAACCGGGTGAGGCTCAGCAGGATGCAGAGGGGCTTCAGACGATGCGCACTCTTGCGCGGAATATGGCATTTCTCATGAAGAGCATTGCACTGGGGAAAGAACAGTATGGTCTGCCGGAGAAAGAGCCGGCCTGTCATACAAATTTTGTGCGCTAGGAAAATTTAGGTAACCTGAGACCGGAAAACATTCCGGAGTGTAAAATCAAAAAATATATTGCGGGGCAGCAGGCTTGGAAATAGTCTGCTGCTTTCGTCTTTTCGGAGAAAAGGTAGTTATCAGATCAGAAAAAGGTATTTACCGGATCAAAAAATATATGTTGAAAGATATATAACTATGTTTGCAAGGTATTTCGGGATTCCGTACCGTACGTATCAGGA
>DWWI01000185.1 GCA_019119745.1 Candidatus Mediterraneibacter gallistercoris
ATGGGAAATCATGAGTATTCTGAAGGAGGCGAATGAGCGTGGTACGACAGTGCTTGTCGTTACGCACAATCAGGAAATCGTAAACGAGATGAATGAGCGGGTGATCACGATGAAACAGGGCGTGATTGTCAGTGATGAACAAAAAGGTGGGTATATAAATGAGGATTAGTACAATTGGATACGTAGGAAAACAGGGTATTAAAAATATCTGGAGGAACAAGATGTTTTCACTCGCATCCATTGCGACGATGTCAGCTTGTATCTTCCTGTTCGGATTATTTTTCTCGATTCTCGTAAACTTTCAGTACATCATAAGAACTGCCGAGGAAGGCGTCGCTATTACGGTTTTCTTTGACGAGGACGCAACAGATGAGCAGAAAGAGGAAATCGGGGAGCAGCTCGAGAATCATGAAGGAGTTGCGGATGTAAAATATGTATCAGCCGAAGAGGCATGGGAGGAGTTCCAGAAAGAATATTTTGGGGACAATCCGGAACTGGCGGAGGGATTCAAAGATGATAATCCGCTGGCAAGTTCAGACAACTATGAAGTATATATGGAGACAATGGATAATGACGACGAGAGTCTGATCGCGAGAAGCAGATCACTTTCAGAAACTCAGAACGATCTGGTGAAGTTCGCCCAGGGGCTGGACGGAGTCAGGGAAGTTAATAAATCGGATGTTGTTGCCAATACACTTTCCAGTGTGAATACACTGGTAGCGATTGTGTCAATTGCGATTATTATTATACTGCTTGGCGTGTCAATCTTCCTGATCAGCAATACTGTTACAATGGGTATTACAGTCCGAAAGGAAGAGATCGCGATCATGAAATATATCGGCGCAAAAGACTTTGTGGTCCGGTCGCCGTTTGTGATCGAGGGTCTGATCATTGGTGTATTCGGTGCCGCAATCCCGCTGACGCTGCTGTACTTCCTGTATGATAAGGCAGTGGAATTTATTATGACAAGATTCAGCATTCTGCAGAATATCATCGATTTCCTGCCGGTAGGCACGGTATATCAGATACTGCTTCCGATCGGTCTTGTTATGGGTATCGGAATCGGTTTCCTGGGAAGTTTCTTCACTGTGCGAAAGCACCTGAAGGTATAAAATGCAATGGATAAGAAATATGTGTTTCACAAGATACTTATGTGATATACAGTGAATGAACGAGGGAGGACAAAGTGGAGAAAAGAATCCGCTTTGTCCTTTCTTTCCGGTCAGTGAACAATGGCGGAGGCATGAAAGAGATGATGGATTGGAATAGTAATGACAGGAAAAATATTCCTGCGGAGACAGATATCAGAACAGATTCTGCAGATGAAGGGAAAGGGAAAGACCCGGAAAAAAACAGTGGCGGAAGGTTCAGTACAGGCGTATTGACAGGAGTGCTGGTCACTGTGCTTGTGATCTGCGGTGCTGCGGGAATCTGGAAGGTATTCGCCGGGAGAGGTGATTATACATCGGCAAGTACTGTTTCCGAGGCGGATGTTAATAAAAAGCTGGATCAGATCAACAGCCTGATCGAAGATTATTACCTGTATGAGGATGAAATAGATGAGGATACGCTGATAGACGGTATTTATTCCGGATACGCAGAAGCTCTGGGGGATCCGTATACAGAGTATTACGATGAAAAAGAGACAGAAGCACTCTATGAATCCACAAGCGGAGAGTTCTCGGGAATCGGTGCCACAATGTCAAAAAGCGCGGACAGTGATGAGATTACTGTGAGCAATGTATATGATGATTCGCCGGCTGATAAAGCAGGACTGAAACAAGGCGATGTTATCTATCAGGTAGACGATCATTCCGCGTCAGGTCAGGACCTTGAGACAGTGGTATCGTGGATTAAAGGCGAGCAAGGGACAGAGGTAGTTCTGCATGTATTAAGAGACGGGAAAGAGATCGAATTGACAGCAACCCGTGATATCATTGAAGTACACACGGTCAGCAGTGAGATGAAAGATAATCAGATTGGTTATATTGCAGTGAGCGAGTTTGACAGTGTGACATATGACCAGTTTAAAGAAGCGCTTGACAATCTTGAGTTACAGGGAATGCAGGGGCTTGTTATTGATCTGAGAGGAAATCCGGGCGGCAGTCTGACGACGGTGACGGATATGCTGAAGCTTCTTCTGCCGGAAGGGACAATCGTATCAACAAAAGACAAGTACGGCAATACCGAGGAGATCACCTGCGACGGGAAACATGAATTCACAAAGCCCCTGGCTGTCCTTGTGAACCAGTACAGTGCGAGTGCTTCGGAAATATTCAGCGGAGCGATACAGGATTACGGCACGGGAACTATTGTCGGTATGACAACATACGGGAAAGGTGTAGTACAGCAGCTCATGGATCTGGGGGACGGAACATGTCTGAAAGTCACCATTGCAGAGTATTATACCCCCAGTGGCAGAAGTATCAACGGAACAGGTGTGGAGCCGGATGTGGAAGTAGAATACGAATATGACAAGAATAATCCGGAAGCCGATAACCAGCTTGACAAAGCGCTGGAAGTCGTGAGCGGAGAATTGAAACAGGAGTAATGTTTCCGATTGAATTTGATGAAAGAATTATCTCTTTGTCAATGCGAAATCAGAAGGAAATAGTGGATTGTACTCTGATAAATGCAAGATTGGAATATTAAACCTGCAAAAAAGGGCTTGCAATTTAAAATATGATGTGATATTATTGAAAACATATTTTAACAGACTAAAGTGTTAAAATTGATAAAGGCAATGAACAAGACTCTGGTTTTCAGAAACTGACAGGAAGCAGGCGTCACCGACTGAGAGCGCCGGACAGCGGAGAAGATCAAGGGAACACTTGGGAGCTGACCGTTTGAACAACTGTGAGCATATCATAAAAGTAGGGCGGTACGTGGAGCATACGTTACATGCAAAGAGTGGAACCCTGATCAACTGGTGAGGGTTCAATGCGGGTGGTACCGCGGATTTTATCTTGATAATTTCCGTCCCGGGATACTTAAGTATCCCGGGGCTTTTTTATTTTTCCGGGATACAGCATCTGAAAGGAGAAATAAAAATGGAACTGGTAAAAGGAGTAAAGAAAACAGAAACTTTGGAACTTGCAGATCTGCTTAAGGAAGACGTGAAAGGACAGACGGTTAAGGTAAACGGAGCTGTCCACACAATCCGTGACATGGGGACGGTGGCTTTTGTGATCCTCAGAAAACGCGGCGGCCTTGTACAGTGCGTGTATGAGAAAGGTGTGTCAGGTTTTGATATCAAGGATGTAAAAGAAGCTGCCACAGTAGAGGTTACAGGTGTTGTAGCGGAATCAGAGAAAGCTCCTCACGGTATTGAGATCCGTCTGAGGGAGATCCGTATCTTAAGCGAGCCGGCGGCGCCCATGCCTCTGCCGATCGCAAAATGGAAGCTGAACACTTCACTTGAGGCAAAGCTGAACTATCGTCCGATCTCTCTGAGAAACTTAAGAGAGAGGGCGAGATTCCGGATTCAGGAAGGACTTGTGAGAGGATTCCGCGATTTCCTTTACGGAGAGGGATTTACAGAGATCCACACGCCGAAGATCGGCGCCAAGAGTGCTGAGGGCGGCGCAAACCTCTTCCGTCTGGAGTATTTCCACCGGCCGGCGATCCTGCAGCAGAGCCCCCAGTTCTACAAACAGATGATGGTCGGGGTATTTGACAGAGTATTTGAAACAGCCCCGGTATTCCGCGCGGAGAAACATAATACAAAGCGTCATCTTAACGAATATACGAGCCTTGACTTTGAGATGGGATACATCGACGGGTTTGAGGATGTGATGGCAATGGAGACCGGATATCTCCAGTATACGATGAAACTTCTTGAGAAAGAGTATGCGGACGAGATCAGGATACTCGGGATTGAAATCCCGAAGACGGATGAGATCCCTTCAGTGCGTTTCGATGAGATCAAGAAACTCGTATCGGAGGAGTACGGACGGAAGATCAGAAGTCCGTATGATCTGGAACCGGAAGAGGAAGTGCTGATCAGCAGATACGCAAAGGAAAAATGGGATGCGGATTTCGTGTTCGTCACACATTATCCGTCAAGGAAGCGTCCGTTCTATGCGATGGACGATCCGGCAGATCCGACATATACGCTGAGTTTTGATCTTCTGTTCAGAGGAATGGAGATCACGACAGGAGGACAGCGTATCCATGATTACGAGAGCCTGCTTGCCAAGATGGAGCAGCGCGGCATGACAGAAGAAGGCATGGAACAGTATCTGAGTACATTTAAATACGGCATGCCGCCTCATGGCGGACTGGGAATCGGACTGGAACGTCTGACAATGAAACTGACAGGGGATGACAATGTCCGTGAGACGACATTGTTCCCGAGAGATATGAGCAGACTGGAACCATAAGGCAATATGCACACAGTGGAACTGTTGCATACAGATCGGAGAAAGGAGAGACGGTCATGGCAAACAAGATATCAGATGAAACCATCGAGTATGTCGGAATTCTGGCGAAGCTCGAGTTATCAGATGCGGAAAAAGAGGATGCAAAAGCTGATATGGAGAAGATGCTGGACTACATTGAT
>DWWI01000186.1 GCA_019119745.1 Candidatus Mediterraneibacter gallistercoris
AAAGAAAGACTGCAAGACGAAAATTGCTTCATTGGCTGCTGATTTCGGTGTGTGTGGTTATAGTGGCAATTTTTGCAGTCTTAGGCATAATAAACAGCCCTTATTTAGGTTGGAATTATAGTGATCCTGAAACTGCCGTTCTCGGTGTAGGTTTTCATGCATTTGAATGGCTGTTTGTCAGATTAGCACCAATAGTCTTTATCGGAGCAGTCGTTGGTGTTTTCCTGACACGTAAGAAAGTATAGAACAGAGCTACTTTAGAAATAAGGTTTGTACTTATATGCTGACTTGGAAGAGAGTATAATTACACACGTAGTTCACATTACTATTTTAGGATTTTCTATTCGGGGACGTAGTTATTTTGCTGCGTCTCCGATATTTTTGTCTTTTCCCATTCTGTGATCCGTGTGACTACATGAAGGTAAGTGGGTAAAAGTTTCATCTATCAAATTATTATCTCAAAAGAAAATTCTCTCGACAGGAGAGTCAAGCAGTATAGTTATTCAAGGAAGGGATCATGTTTCTCATTTTCTCCGGCCATATCTTCTTGTCTTGCTAATCCCCGTGCAATTCTATATACTGATAAACAGAATCACAAATTTCAGGAGAACAGATATGAACGAAAACAGTATCCTTGTTATTGAGGACGATGATATTTTAAACTCCGGTCTGTGCTACAACCTCCAGCAGGCAGGGATGGATCCACACCCGGCATACCGACTCAGCGAGGGGAGAGAATTTTTAAAAGATAATGCCTGTGACTTGATTCTTCTTGATGTAAATATGCCGGATGGAAACGGATTTGATTTCGCGAGAGAACTTACGTCTGAATATTCTATCCCTTTTCTTTTTATCACCGCTCACAATCTGGAAGATGAAATTATAGAAGGCCTGCGCATCGGCGCAGACGATTATATCACCAAGCCGTTCAGCCTCAGAGTAGTGATCGAGAAGGTAAAGACTGTCCTGAACCGGTATCCGGGCTCAAGAGCGCGGGACTGCATACACTGTGGCAGCCTGGATATCAGCTTGAATAACCGGACGGTCCGAAAAAACGGAGAACTTCTGTCACTTAAGCCTACTGAGTTCGAACTCCTTACGCTCTTTCTGGAAAACCCTACCCGGCTTCTGACCAAAGATTTCCTTATGGAGAGAATCTGGGATTCCAAAGGAAACTTTGTAAATGATCACACGGTTTCCCTGAATGTAAGCCGGCTGAGAAGCAAAATCGCGGATGAAAATTGTGAATATATCAGGACGATTTACGGACTAGGTTATAAATGGATAGGAGATAAGGAGAAACGGATATGAAACTTTTGGTTCTGCTACTTGTGCAGTTTTGCATCTGCATCGCAATCTGGCTGTATTTCCGCAGGAAATTTATTTCATTTTCAGACACCGTATGTCAGAGCATGGAGCATATTCTGCATGGACAGCCGGTAAAGGAGCAGCTTAATAGAGAAACACTGACCTCCAAGATGGTCACAGAACTTGAGAAAGTGGAAGATATTGTCAGGTACAGGCTTACGGAAAACGAAAGAGAAAAGCAGGAGCTTCAGGAAATGATTTCGGAGATCACCCATCAGATTAAGACGCCTCTTTCCAATATCCGCATGTACTGCGAGATGCTAGGAGAGTATGCATCACCGGGCAGCAGGACATTATCTGCCGGGCAGGCTGTATCGGGTAGCAGGGGAACGATCCTCCGGCAGACAGACAGCTCCCTGCTTAGGCAGTATAGCGCCACAGTAGGTGATCAACTGGACCGGCTTGATTTTCTGCTGAACGCACTTATCCGCTCTTCACGTCTGGAAACTTCTATGATCCGGCTGCAGCCTGAAAATAATAAAGTGCTCGATACCATTGCAATTGCTGTAAATAATGTGTTTCAGAAAGCAGAAGATAAAAAGATAGAGATCAGGGTCAGCTGTCGTTCCACGATCGAGGTATGCCACGATCCGAAATGGACTGCGGAGGCGATTGAAAATCTGCTGGATAATGCTATCAAATACACATCCGAAAGCGGAAAAATCCAAATCAATGTCGTTTCAGGTGAAATGTATGTGGAAATACAGGTCAAAGATACGGGATGCGGCATTGCGGCTGATGAAGTCAATGAAATTTTCAAACGATTCTATCGTGGAAGAGCTGTATCCCGGGTTGAAGGGCTAGGTCTGGGGCTTTATCTTACTCAAAAGATCATTACACTGCAGGGCGGCTTCCTCTCTGTGCGTTCTGAACCGGGGAAAGGAAGCTGTTTTTCCATCCATCTCAGGAGATAGTTCTGTGCGGATATTCAAAAAAGTATCGAAACCGATACAATTACTTCCATAATTGATACAGGATTGATCCTTTCATTTTCTATACTTAATGTAAAGCAATGTTGATGAACAGTCGGGACAAAGAAAAGCGGATTTCCCTTTTGTACATCATCATTGAGATAATCTGATTTCTTCCAATGGAGAAAAGAAAGGATAGTAAGCATGAACATTTTAAGTACAAACAGCCTGACAAAATACTATGGTTCCGGCCCGTCTCTTGTCAAGGCGCTTGACGGCGTCACTCTTGAGATTGAACAGGGCAGTTTTACCGCGATCGTGGGAACTTCCGGTTCCGGAAAGAGTACATTGCTTCATATGCTGGGTGGATTAGATACACCTACAAGCGGAAGTGTCTGCGTGGACGGGCAGGAATTGAGCAGTATGGAACCGAATGAACTCGCCATCTTCCGCAGGAGAAAGATCGGTTTCATCTTCCAGAACTATAACCTCATCCCCAGTCTGAGCGTGTATGATAACATTGTTCTACCGGTAGAACTGGACGGCCGGACAGTGGATCAGCTCTATCTTAATGAAATCACGGATACTCTCGGACTTTCTGACAAGCTGAACCGGAAGCCTAACAAGCTCTCCGGGGGCCAGCAGCAGAGAGTCGCTATTGCCCGGGCCCTTGCGGCAAAACCCGCTATCATCCTTGCAGATGAGCCCACTGGAAACCCGGACAGCCACACGAGCCAGGAAGTCGTAGGACTGCTGAAAGCAACGGGCAGGCAGTTCCATCAGACAATCGTAATGATCACCCATAATGATGAAATTGCCCAGACTGCGGATCGTGCAATCCGTATCGAGGACGGCAGGATAGCAGAAAGCAGGTGGTGAGCATGAAACTGGATAAGAATAATAATGGGAAGATCCTCTTCCGCATTGCAAAAAATAACCTGCTCTCCAGACCACTGGCGAGCATTCTCTCTCTGCTCTCAATCATTCTTGCCTCGACCCTTGTACTTACCGTTGCTCTTTATTTGACCGGAACAGAAGAGGCAGAGCAGCGAATCCTTGACAATATGCAGCACGTCATGTACATGAACGTGACAGAGGAGCAGGTTTCAGAGATTGCCTCTGATGAAAAAACGGAAATGACTGTTCCTTACAAGCCCTGTGATACGGAGTTTGAGGTGGACGGTGTTCGTTTTAATCTTGTTTATTATGATAGTATCGAAGAAGGGATCCGGACGTATATTCTCTCGGAGGGGGATGCCCCAGAAAGATATAATGAGATTGTCGTGGATAAGGCGTTTATGTCCGCTCTCGGGAAAGAAGCATCCATCGGAACCACACTTACATTAGACTTAAATGGCAGAACAGAGGACTTCATCATATGCGGATATACAGACGATCATTATTCTACACTGAATCACCCGGTCCGTGTGTCCAGAGCATTCGCGGATCAGAGCCCGGAAATGAAAGAAATTCCCTATACAGCACTTGTTCGGTTAAGTGGGGCTTCAGATATGCCTGTTTCCACCTTTACCACTGCGGTTTACCAGATTGCGTTGGACTACGGCGTGGAGCGTGCAGATGTGAATATAAACGGCAAGTTTGAAGAGTCTCTTCAGGATGGAAACACTTCCTTTTATGCGATCTTCTTTCTCTCGGCGGTGATAGCCTTAGCCTGCGGGATCGTCATTTACAGCATCTTCTACCTTTCTGTTACATCAAGGGTACAGCAGATTGGACAGTTTTTGACCATTGGCATGACCCAGAAACAGGTCAGAAAGATGATTCGTCGAGAGGGACTGCTGTTAAACCTGATTTCTATTCCGGTAAGTCTTTTGATGAGTGGAATTATTTCATTGATCCTGCTGCCTGACGGATGGGATGTGAGAAACTTCTGCCTGCTTGGGGCTGTATTCAGCATTCTGTCAATTGTTATTGTACAGATCTCAATCGGGAAACCTGCGTCCATCGCTTCGAAAGTTTCTCCGATCGAAGCGTCCAGGAGCAGTTTTTCCGGAGATGAATCGACAGATGACAAGAAAGTCGGACACCATAGACTGACTCCTTTCCGTCTGGCGCTGATGTCTAATAGAAACAGCCGGAAAAAGTGGCGGTTTACCTCTGTCTCCCTTGCATTTGGGGGTATCCTGTTTATGGTCGCTGCTGTTTGGATAAGCGCGTGGGATGATGAGGCATATTCCAGGCAGAATTCATTCCAGGATAGCGAATACCACATTTCCTATCTGTATGACCACAGCTATCCGCGTACTTACGGAATTACGGATATGCAGCTTACTGATCATTTAAGCCAAGAATTGAGAGAAGAGATCGAAGCCATTCCCCATGTAAAGTCAGTCCATGTGGAACAGGAAGCCTTCGGAAATATCAGCTATCAGGGGGCCACCTTCCTGCAGAGTTTCAGTCCTCTGACTGCGGAATCAGAAGAATATTTTCAGCTGGATGCAAAAGGAAATAGCACGTATGAGTATATGGCAGAACATGATGCTATCCTGATCACAGACAAAGATTTTAGTGAAAACATCAACGGAATCACTTTTATTCCTGGTGAAAAGATCACGCTGAATTATTTTGACGGCAAAGAGCATACCGTCGAGTTGGAGATTGCCGCGGTATCCTCTGAGGGGGTTCGTACCAATACAGATCGTCCTACATTTTTTATGACCGATCAGACGATGAAGAAGCTGTGGGGGAATATGAATACTGCTTCTACATTTTATATAACTGCTGAAAACTATGAAGAGAACGGAGATGCAGTGGAGAATGCTATCCGAAACCTGACAGATCGGTATAGCGATCTCTCCCTCTGGACGCTGCGAGAGCAGAAAATCGAAGATTCCGCGGCGATTGCACAGCAAAAAGCGCAGATATATGGAATCTCTGTGTTCCTCATCCTGTTCGGTATATTTAACCTGATCAATACTGTACTCAGCAGTATTGCCTCACGCAGAAAAGAGCTGTCCATGTTGGAGTCGGTGGGGATGCAGCAAAAGCAGATCGTATCCATGCTCTTTTATGAGAACCTTCTGCATATGATCCCGAATATGCTTGTCACGCTCATTGCCGGCACGCTGGCCGGATATGGATTTATTTCCTTTATGCAGAAATCAGCCGGATATCTCACTTTCCAATTCCCGGTGATCCCGGCGATTCTGTACTGTATTTGTCTGATCTTCCTGCCGTTGGTTGCGTCGGCTCTGTGCCTGAGAATGCAGAATAAAGTTTCGCTGGTGGATCGGATTAAATATACAGAATAGTTAGCTATGTACTGGTAAAAAGCTCCTGTTTTTTATGTATTTGGACTGTTGAAAGGTTGGTATATATGACCTACTTCGGTAATGGAGCCGGATAGACATTTCTATAATTTAAGTAATGAAAAAATCCAAAATGAGTAGACATTACTATGAGAAAACGTCGGAAACAGCCACTTGTTGGGTCTGTACCCGGCGTTTTCTTATTTCTAAAATATGATTTATAATTACGCAACCCGGTGTTTGCAATAAGATCGTATCGCCAAAACTGTAAATGCAGGAATTTCAATCACTGCTGAAATTAAAATAACATATGGAGTCCAAAAACTCATATCACCTACATATAGAAAGTTAAATCCATACTCATAGGCTATTTAGATACCCTATTTTTTCTTGCCCTTTATTGCGAGGTAAAATATAATAAAAACATTGGCGTGTATTCGTCGAATGCAGAATGTTAAGGACAAAGGGAATGAGTGAAAGATGAATGCGGAAAAGATCATGGTGGTTGAAGATGACCTGGCTTTAAGTGCCGGGCTTTGCTTTGAACTGGATATGAACGACTATCTTACTGTTGCGGCTTATACTATAAAGAAAGCCAGACAACTGGCAAGTGAGGAAAAATTTGATCTAATCATATTGGATGTTAATCTGCCTGATGGAAACGGATTCGATCTATGTCGCGAGTTAAAAGAAATGTACTCCAGGCTGCCAGTTATCTTCCTGACGGCAAATGATTTGGAGGATGATGTAGTGGCTGGATTCGATATGGGTGCAGATGACTATGTTACCAAGCCTTTTAGTATGAAAATCCTTTTGAAGCGTGTGGAGGCGGCACTTAGACATAACGGGGATCAGGATCATTCTTCAAAAGAAAGGTGGGAGGATGGTTTTCTCTGTCTGGATTTTGCTGCACTGACAGCCTCCCGGGGAAGAGAGCAGATCTCAATCACGCCCAATGAATATAAATTGCTACGGGCTCTGACGGAAAACGAAGGAAATGTACTGACCCGACAGACGCTTTTAGACAGATTATGGGACTGCGAAGGTAACTATATAGATGACCATACGCTGACTGTAACCATGAATCGGTTAAGGGCAAAGATAGAGGATGCAGATCACACGTATATCAAAACTGTCCGGGGGATGGGATATATTTGGACAGGAGGCAGATAGAAATGACAGCAAAAAAAAGAAAATTTCGAGAGACTCTTCTATGGATTCTCATGATCATATTATGTGCGGCTCTGGTGTGGATGCTTTGGGTATATATTCCGGAGAGGCTAACAAGGTATATGGTTTTTGCGGTTTTGGCAGGCATTTTTTCCCTGCTGGCAGTGTGGCGTACCGGAATAAGGCGACAGATGCGAGGATTTTCCGATGATCTGTGCGAAATCTTGGATAGCCTGATTGACGGGGATCCTGGAAGGTGGCAACAGAGTTATGAGGACAGCTTGATGGCGAAAGTTCAGGGCAGGCTTCTGAAGTTCTATGATATCGCAGATGAGGCAAGGAAGGAGAGTAGCAGAGATAAGCAGACGATCCAGGTGCTGGTCAGCGATATTTCCCATCAGGTAAAGACACCGATGTCGAATATCCGGATGTTTACTGGTATTTTAAAGGAGCATGACTTGCCGGAAGAGAAACGGCGGCAGTTTTTGGAGACTATGGAAGGACAGATCGGGAAACTGGATTTTCTGATGCAGTCATTGATTAAGATGTCACGGCTGGAAACGGGAACATTTGTACTGAAGCCGGAAGAGGCACGGCTTTCGGATACCATTGCCAGGGCATTAAGCCTTGTATGGAACCGGGCGGAGAAAAAAGGAATCAGTGTGGACACGGAATGTGATAGTCAGATCACTGTTCGGCACGATTCCAGATGGACGGCTGAAGCGATTGGGAATATACTGGACAATGCAGTGAAATATACACCGGCGGGAGGTAGCATCCACGTGCAAGTTCGCCCGTGGCAGATTTATACAAGGATCGATATTACGGATACAGGGATGGGGATCGATCCGGAGCATTACAACGATATCTTTCAGCGGTTCTACAGAGCAAACGAGGCAGCCGGTGAGGAAGGCGTGGGGCTGGGACTTTATCTGGCTCAGGAAATCATTCGGCAGGAAATGGGATATATTACAGTAAAATCAGCAAAGGGAAAGGGTTCTACATTCTCGGTGTTCCTGCTTAGCTGAATATGCCGTATGGCAGGTAAAAAGGAATGGAAGAAAGGGAATTGTTATAAGCAAATGGAAGTAATTGCGAAGACGAAAGGACTGAAAAAATATTACGGAGAGGGAGCCGGTATGGTGAAGGCACTTGACGGCATTGACCTGGAAATCGAAAAGGGGAAATTTACGATGATTGTTGGGACATCCGGCAGTGGAAAGACTACTTTTCTCAATCTTCTGGGAGGGCAGGATCGGCCAACGGAAGGCAGCATCTGTGTGGAGAGCACAAGGATTGACACGCTGCCAGAAGCGGAGCTTGCTGTGTATCGGAGAAATAAGGTGGGATTTATTTATCAAAATTTTAACCTAATTCCCATGTTGACGGTGGAGGAAAATATTCTGTTTCCGTTGGATATGGGAAACGAGAAGCCGGATCAAGATTTTTTTGAGGAACTAGTGGAGACGCTGGGGCTTGCAGACAGGCTTTCTGCTCTTCCGGGAGAATTGTCCGGGGGACAAAAGCAGCAGGCGGCAATTGCAAGGGCACTGATTACACGCCCATCCCTTGTGTTGGCTGATGAGCCGACAGGAAACCTGGATAGGCGGTCTGGTCAGAATGTGCTTGGGCTTTTGAAGATGATGAATCAGAGATACCATCAGACGATGGTTATAATCACGCACGATTTAGATATTGCACAGACGGCGGACCGGATCATCCGTATTGAAGACGGAAAGCTCTGGGAAGGGAGGGAAAATAATGTCAGTGCTGGACAACGATAACAGAGGAGTTTGTCTTCGCCTTGCCCAGCGGATGATCAGAGCGAATCGGGTGCGGTCATTTTTTTTATGCCTATCCACCCTGCTGGTAGCCCTGCTTTATACTATTGTCTTTTATACGTCGGACAGTGTGCACAGCTCTTATCTTCTACAGGATCAGATAGAGTACGGTTCTACCAGCCACATTGTATTTACCGGTCTTTCACAGCATCAGGCGGATCGAATTAGTAGCTGTGATGTGGTAGATAGCAGTGTAGAACTTCATAGTGTAGGAACTTTAGGGGATGAACTTTTAGAGTATCGGAATATTTATCTGGCAGCAGCAGATGCTGACTATGCCGAAACAGTCAGTGCGGTGCCGGAGGAAGGACATATGCCCCGGGAAGAGGGGGAGATCGCTTTAGATACCATGACTCTGGATTCATTAGGACTACCTCACAGGACAGGAATTCCCATAGAGCTTAATTGGCTGGACGTGGAGGGGAAGGAGCATAGTTCGCAGTTTATCCTTTGTGGTTTCTGGTCCGGGGAAAACATCCATACCGAGTCGTGTGCCTGGATTTCACCAGAGGAGGCGGAGAAGCTTCGCCAGGAGGCCGGCACTGGGGAGAGCATTACTCTGGGAGTTACACTTTGGAAACTAGGAGATCTGAATGAACAGGCAGAGAAGATTATCACAGATTTAGGGCTTGGCGAAGTGGATTTTTCCACAAATCTTTCTTACAATTCTGCCCGAATGGAGACAGCCGATGCAAGAACGATAAGTTACCTTATTATAGCTGTTTTTGTGATGGTTGGAGGCTTCCTTTTGATCTACAATATCATGGCTATTTCGCTTAATGACAGGTTGGCTCTTTTGTCCTCCATGAAAGCGCTGGGCATGACGCCACAGCAGGCAGGACTTTTTACTAGTCTGTACAGTCTGCAGTTATCTATTCCTGCAGTTCCAGCCGGAGTGATACTTGGATTCGCTGTTTTTTACAGGTTGGCGCCAGGCATCGTGGAGGGCTATACAGGGATACGGTTGGAACTTGGAATGCTTCATGTCTGGCCTGTAGTAGCGGCGGTTTTGGGAGCGGTTCTGACTGCATGGGCAGGCTGTTTTTTCTCCACTTTCCGGATGAATGGATGGACGCCGGCTAAGATACAGACTTTCCTGAATCAGGAATACCATGGAAAGAGAAGACGAAAACGGGAGAGGATAACAGTCTGGAGGATGGCAAAGAGGACACTGTCGGTAGGGAAGAGGAGCTTTGCGACGGCAATCTGCACGCTCTTGCTTGCATCTTTATTGCTTGGAAGTTCTTATATTCGTTATATCAGCTATGACGAAAACTATTATGCGGATGAGATGTACATCAGCGACTACTCTTTTATCGATGCATCTTGCGATGGGGAGTATCAGAGGTACAATGAAAAAGCCGGTAATATCACTGACGAGATGGCTAGGAAGATTCGCTCCTGCCCGGAGGTGGAGGCATACGGGGAATTTCTAACCCGTGAGGTGGACCTTACGGCAGATGAGACGTTACGTAGGACTGTGGTGGATTTTTACAACGAGATAGATTCTTACTATGGAAACATGACAAGGAGAGAGGCCATGTCCAGCCAGCCGGGCTGGCTGGAAGGACTGGATACCATGGAAGAGACGGGAAAATACAGGAGCGTTCTGGTCGGTGCAGAGGGAATGGTGATGGACTATGTACTGTTTTATGATGTTTTAGATGGTAGCTTTGACCCGATAAAATTTGCCACAGGAAACTATGTGTTGTCTGTGGGGGCTTCTTCTGAGGAAGGTGTTTCATCTGCACCGGCAGGTTCGAAGGTGGAGATTGGCGGTCGGATCTTTACGGTCATGGCGGCCATCGCAGAATGGGGTATTGTACCGGCTGGCAGGAATAGTATGTCAGCGGAGTTTTCATTGAATTATGTAATGCCGGCGGATACGCTCCGGGAGCTGTATCCAGAGACAAATATCCGGCAAATCATGGTTGATATCAAGGATGACGGAGAACTCCGGTTTGAGGAGAAAATCGCTGGGATTCGGGAGGATGAAGGTGTGGCTGTGCATAGTCGAAGGGATGAAACTGAAAAATTCAGACAATCCGTTGCCTCTGAAGTGGCGGTGGGCATGTTTTCGGGAATCCTTCTCTTGGGGATCAGCATCCTTGGATTCGTGAATGTAATCATGACAAAGGTGCTGACTAGGGGACGTGAATTTGCACTGTATCAGAGCCTTGGAATGGGGAGAGGACAGATTCGGAAAATGGTGTTGTACGAAGGTCTTATCGAGGCGGCTGTAAGCCTTATATTGACGTTGCCTTTGGCTGCTGCAGGACTTTGGTACGGTATGCAGATATACTACAACAGCAATTTCGCTTATATAAGCAGTAATGACTGGGCAGTTATCTATGAGTATTCACCACTTCCGTTGGTAATTATTGCGCTGGCAATCTTGTTTCTTTTTCTTGTCCTGCCGCAGATCTTCCTGGGAATGACCGAACAAGAGAGTGTGGTGGAGAGAATGAGGTACAGAGAGTAAAGTTACAAAACTGTACCTTTGGAGTACCTTTAATTTGACATTCATTTGTTATCCTGTTGCTACACAAAAAGAAGACGGCATGATGATAAATGCCGGAGCTTTATAAGTAAGACAGCAGGAGGTAAGAACATGGATGCAGTTTTAAAGGCAGCAGGATTAAAAAAATATTATGGGAAAGGGGAGGCTCTTGTCAAAGCTCTGGATGGCGTGGACCTGGAGATTGAGAGGGGGAAATTTACCGCTATTATCGGTACATCAGGTTCTGGGAAATCCACTCTTTTAAATATGCTGGGAGGACTGGATACCCCTACAGAGGGAAGCATTCGTATCGGCAATACAGAGCTTGCAAAGCTTACCAGCGAGGAAGCCACCGTTTTCAGAAGAAAGCAAATCGGCTTCATCTTCCAGAACTATAATCTGGTGCCGGTACTAAATGTGTGGGAGAACATCATTCTGCCTATTTCCCTTGATGGGCGGAAACCAGATAAGAAATTTATCATGCAGATCATTAAACTCTTAGGGATTGAGAAGAAGCTTGACAATCTGCCGGGGAATCTGTCAGGTGGCCAACAGCAGAGGGTAGCCATTGCCAGGGCACTTGGCAGTAAGCCTTCGATTATCCTTGCAGATGAACCTACCGGAAATCTGGATACAAGAACCAGTGATGATGTGATTGGTCTTCTTAAGGCTACCAGTCAGAAGTTTCACCAGACTATTGTCATGATTACCCATAACCCGGATATAGCCCGTATGGCGGACCGTGTGATCCATATTGAAGACGGCCGCATCGTGTCACAGTAAAGGGGGTGCTTTGCTGTGAGAGAAGTATTTCATCCAATCAAAACATTGAACAGCCGGATGTTCCGAAAAAACAAAGGTCGGAACATTGTGGCCATATTGGCCATTCTTATGACTACACTGATGTTTACCACCCTTTTTACTCTGGCACAGAGTATGAGTCAGAATATGGTGGAGATGACCTTCCGACAGACAGGCTATGATGCCCAGGTTTCTTTTAAGAGCATTACCGCTGAGGAAGC
>DWWI01000187.1 GCA_019119745.1 Candidatus Mediterraneibacter gallistercoris
CCCCTGCTGACATAATTTGACGAACGATTTTGCACTTGCCTTCAGAATGCCTGTGTTATAATGGATTCAGGTTGAGATAAGGAGGTATAAATATTAATGGGTGAAGTCAGATTCATGATTTCCGAAGCCGCGAAACAGGTTGACGTTGAGTCTCATGTATTAAGATACTGGGAAGAGGAACTGGGACTTACGATCGGGCGTACGGAAATGGGCCATCGATATTATACAAAAGATGATATTCAGCTTTTCCGCTGTATTAAGAAACTAAAAGATGAAGGTATGCTGCTCAGGGACTTAAAACCTCTCATACCTGATCTGAAAGCCACACGCCTCAGGCTGCGCACAGCAGAATCAGAGAGCAGTAATTCCGGGGATTCGCAGAATACGTCTCCCGCCGCATCTGCCGCGGATCAGGCGGATCCTGCTTCTGCTGACACGGCCGTTTCTTTACACGCTTCCACATCCGTTCAGCCCGCAGCTGCCGAGCCTGAAACCACAGAGGTAGTGATCCCGCTGGAAAAGCTGGATCAGATACGCGCCCTGTTCGCAGACGTATTCCGGGAAGTACTGAACGAGAATAACAGTGTATTAAAAAAAGACATCAGCAGTACAGTGACTACTGATGTCATGCATGAGATGGATTATCTTCTTCAGGCCAAGGACCGCCAGCAGGAGGAACATTTCCGCAAGCTGGATACCCTGATCCGCCAGCAGCAGGCAAACCGCAAAGAGTCTGCCAAAGCTAATCCGATCATGAAACTCCGGAAAATCTTTACATAAATATTTTACATAAATATCACTGCTGCCGCAGTTCATTTCCGAAACGTGTGTACTGCGGCATCCACGCAAGCCGTACGGTTCCGATCGGGCCGTTCCTCTGCTTAGCGATAATGATCTCCGCAATATTTTTATCCTCGGTATCCGGATTATAATAGTCATCTCTGTAGATAAACATACATACATCCGCGTCCTGCTCGATAGCGCCGGACTCTCGAAGGTCTGAAAGCATAGGCCGCTTATCTGTACGCTGCTCCACGGCACGGCTCAGCTGGGACAGCGCGATAACAGGAACATTCAGCTCACGCGCAAGACCTTTGAGCGAGCGGGAAATTTCTGAAATCTCCTGCTGACGGCTCTCATTCTTTCTGCTTCCGCTGCCGCTCATCAGCTGCAGGTAGTCGATGATAATAAGATCAAGTCCGATTTCAAGTTTATATTTCCTGCATTTTGAACGCATCTCCGATATGGAAATACCGGACGTATCATCTATGATCATACGGGAGTTTCCGATCGTTCCGGCTCCCTCGATCAGCTTTTCCCAGTCAGTATCGGAAAGATTACCAGTCCTGAGCACCTGCGCGTCCACATGGGATTCCAGTGAAAAGAGACGGTTTACAAGCTGCTCTTTCGACATCTCGAGACTGAAGATCGCAACTGCAAGATTCTGGCGAAAGGCCACATGCTGGGCTATATTCAGCACAAACGCCGTCTTTCCCATAGACGGTCTGGCCGCGATCAGAATAAGATCCGATCTCTGCAGACCGGACAGCTTATAGTCAAGATCAATAAATCCTGTCGGGATTCCCGTAACATTTCCTTTTGTCTTTGACGCCTTCTCGATCACATCGAGGGCATTCAGTACAACCTGCCGGATCGGCACATACTCCTGAGAATTTCCGTGCTCGACAAGTTCAAAGACCTGTTTCTCCGTTTTCTCCAGAATTTCCTCGAGAGGCTCGTTTTCCAGATAACATGTGTTGGCAGTCTCTTCGTTGATTCGGATCAGTTTGCGGAGTATTGCCTTGTCTCTTACGATCTCCGCATAGTATTTTACATTCGCCGATGTCTGGGTTCCTTCGAGAAGATCTTTTACGAATTCCATGCTGCTGATCTCCGGCGGAACATTCTTCTCCTTTAACTGCTCCTGCAGAGTGATCAGATCAACCGGTTTCCCATCTTTAAAAAGATCCACCACGCTGTCAAATATAATGCCGTAAGCCGTCTGATAAAAATCCTCTCCCGTTATGATCTCCGACGCGACCATAACAGCATCCTTATTCATCAGCATCGCCCCAAGCACAGCCTGTTCGGCCTCTATGCTGTGGGGCGGTATCCGCTTCATTGCCGCTTCTATATTTTCCATTAAGAAGTCTCCTCTACGCCTCTTCTTTCACGACTACCTTCAGTTCGGCAGTAACCTCCGGGTGAAGTTTTACATTCACGATATGAGTTCCAAGTGTTTTTATATTTTCTTTGAGAACAATCTTCTTCTTATCAACATCAAGCTTCATCTGCTCTTTCACCGCTGCCGCGATCTCTTTGCTGGACACTGAACCGAACGTCCTGCCGCCCTCTCCTACCTTTATTGCAAGCTCTACTTTTCCCGCAGACAGCTCTGCTGCAAGTTCTTTTGCCGCATCCAGATTTTCCTGCGCCACCTTTTTCTCGTTATTCTTCTGGAGCTTCAGGTCATTAAGGTTCTTAGGCGTCGCCTCTGCCCCGAGCTTCTTCGGCAGGATAAAGTTTCTCGCATATCCGTCATTTACATTTACGATCTCTCCTTTTTTCCCGAGAGATTTTACATCCTGTAATAATATTACTTTCATCTTCTAAATATCTCCTTCCTCAATCATCTGGTCGATCGTGGCTTTCAGAGCCTTGATCGCCTCATCCATATTTGTATGGTCAAACTGTGCGCCGGCGGAGTTGATATGGCCTCCGCCTCCCAGTTTCTCCGCAATGATCTGCACGTTCACTTCATCGATGGACCGTGCGCTTAAGTAAATCTTTCCGTCATAGATCGTCAGGACAAACGACGCCTTGATACCGCTGATATCCAGCAGTTCATTGGCCGCCTGGGCCGCCAGTACCGTAGGACTGTCAATATCACTCGGGCACTGGGCGATAGCAAATTCTTTCCTGTATACTTCCGCCATGCGCACTGCCTCCGCCTTGGCTCTGTAGGACGCCATATCATCACGGAACATCTTGCGCACACGGGTGATATCCGCGCCGCATCTTCTTAAAAACGCCGCGGCTTCGAAAGTACGTACTCCTGTCCGATTCATAAAGTTCCTTGTATCGATCATAATACCCGCATACAGACAGTCAGCCTCTACTGACGGAATCTTGATATCATCCGCAATGTACTGGAGCACCTCCGCTACCATCTCGCAGGCCGAAGACGAGTACGGCTCCACGTATGACAATACCGCATTCTCTATGACATTGCTGCTCTGACGGTGATGATCGAGCACCGCGATCATCCGCGAACGCCTCAGAAGCTCCGGACACTCTGTCATCTGAGGTTTATTCGTATCAACCACGATCACCATGGTGCTGTCAGTAACATAATCCAGCGCCTGATCCGATGTCAGGAAAATATCATCCTCATATGCCGGACTCTCCGCGATCTCGTCATACAGCGGACGCACGGATTCTGTAACTGTATTGATCACGATATGGGCTTTCTTCTCCAGACTTACTACCGCTCTGTAGATACCCATGCATGCACCGAATGAATCCGGATCCGCGATCTTATGTCCCATGACGATGACCTGATCTTTCGTCACTATAAACTCTCTCAGGGCCTCGGCCTTTACACGTGCCTTCACACGGGTATTCTTAGCCGTCTGCTCTTTCTTTCCGCCGAAATATGTGATGCCGTTGCAGTCCTTGATAACCGCCTGATCTCCCCCTCTTGCAAGCGCGAGGTCGATAGCTACACGGGCGAACTGATAGCTCAGTGCATAAGTAGCGGTGTTCAGTCCCAGTCCGAT
This sequence comes from Candidatus Mediterraneibacter gallistercoris, assembly GCA_019119745.1. The sequence goes on from DWWI01000187.1 coordinate 3,780, forward strand.
ACTGAGTGTTGCCGAACGTGCATTTCCGATATTGACCTGTTTCACTTCTTCCAGAATGGAGAATTTATCTTCGGCGATCTTACGGTAGCTGGACTTACGGATAACAACAAAGTACTTGTCTTTCTCCATTTTCTTGACAATACCGTCCACATCGCCGATATACTTGTTGATCTTTCTGTCGATAAGAGCCACGAGCAGCGACTGGCGCACTTCCTCGACACTCTCCATCACTTCATCGTAATTATCGATATAGATCAGGCCGGCGATCATCCTCTGGTCTTCATTTTCCCGGATGTATGCATTCAGCTCTGTCACATCCTGCATGGAGATTGCCACGAAATATTCTTCCTCTTCCGGTATCTGCAGAAGCTCTTCCTTCTGGCTGAAGCCCTGAAGTGACACCCGGCGCAGCTCAACCTGGTAGTCTCTGTCATGATAGGTCACTTCCAGCTCCACATGTTCCATATCTTCTTTAGGGAACACACCGGGATGCAGTTCCGGGATCATCCTGTTCAGATATTTTTCTTTTCTGGGGCCATCCATAAGAGAAGCAAAAGCATCGTTCTTCCACAGGATACGCCCGTCCTCAAGTGTAATGGCATAAGGAACCGCCAGTTCTTTCAAAAGTGTATGCTCGATCCCTTTATACTGCGCCGAAAACTGGATCAGATCCGCAAGGATCAGCGAACGGTTGTAAAAATACAGACCACCTGCAATCCCCAGATATATCAGGATAAATACCGTCATGATAAATCCGGCTCTCTTATCGATCACATAGACCCATATATCTACTGCCGCCAGCAGGATCGCCATGATCAGCGGCCAGCTCATATACATCCTGAGTTGTCCTTTCAAACGCATTCTGTTTTTCTTTTTCATATCATTCTCACCTCATCCGCACCTGTTTACAGGCAGCGCATAACGCTTGCTATAAAAAAAGTTTTCAGCAGGTTCTCAATACTAACGATTTATTATACCATTTTTTCCGGAATTATTCCACTGTAGAATTAAGGGACGCTAAAAAGCCTGCCGGTCCGGACACTTCTGTAAGTATCCGGAATCCGGCAGGCATATATTCGGCAGACCTCACTTTAATGAGGGAAATCTGAATCCTTATTCATATAACAGTCGCAGAGATCAGCAGGTTGCTCCGCCCTTCAGATGCTTCTGCGCTTTCAGGTTTTCTTCTTTCCTTGAAAGGAGATCATTGCTCAGGAGCTGTTCCTGTACATTTTCAAATCCGAGTCGTGCAACCGTATCGGCAAATCTCTCTCCCGTGATTCCCTGCTCGCGGAACAGAAGGATTGCCTTTTCCACAATCTCAAGTACTTCCTCTTTATCTGTAAATACTTTGTCCAGATATCTTCCCTGAGCCACTTTCTTGCCCCAGCGTCCGCCAATGTAAATGCGGTATCCGTTCGTGTAATCCTCAACCGCGTGGAACGGGCATTTGCCGACGCAGCGGCCGCAGTGGTTGCATGCGGTCTCATCGACCGTGATCTTTCCGTCAGCCATCTTCGCCACGCCAATCGGGCAGTTGTTCTCAATCTGGCAGACCTTGCAGCCGCGGCACTTCTCCAGATCGATCTGGGGAACTCTCTGGCCGATGATACCGAGGTCATTCAGATCCGGTTTTACACAGTTATTCGGACATCCGCCGACCGCGATCTTGAACTTGTGCGGCAGCTTCACTTCCCGGTATCCGTGATAAAATCTCTCATGGATCTCCTCAGACAGCGCGAATGTATCGATCAGTCCGTACTGGCAGGTTGTTCCCTTACAGGATACGACCGGGCGGACTTTAGAACCTGTACCTCCAGTCTCAAGTCCTGCCTGCATCAGATACTCTCTTAGAGGTTCGATATTGTCAAACGGTACTCCCTGGATTTCCATCGTCAGACGGGAAGTCATGGTCACCTCGCCGCTTCCGAACTTCTCGGCCGCCTCTGCAATGACTCTCGCCTCATCTGCCGTGATCTTTCCATTCCTTGTAATAACACGTCCGTTAAATTTATCCGGTGTGCGCTTATCTTTCAGGAAGCCGAGTGCTTTCACTCTTGTCTCCTCTTCCTTGGAAACCGCGCCTTCGGCGTTCTCTACTTTAACATCGTTAAAGAATGTAGCGCCTTCAAGCACAACCGTGTTTTTATATCCATAATAGCGCATTCTGTTCTGCAGGAAATATGCTCTCTTTCCTTTTGCGCATACAAGCAGGAGCTTCTCGTCCTTGCCGAGTCCTTCAATCTCTCCGTTCACCTGAGCCAGATTTACGAAGAAGGCTCCGCGGATACCCGGCTCTGGCTGAACATCCACTACACGGTATCCTTTCGCCGCACCTGCCGCATACTCCGCCGGCGTCATGCTCACAAATGTACCGTCAATCTTGTTCATTAGCACATATACTGCCTGCACGAACGGATGGATCGCAGTGGAGA
>DWWI01000188.1 GCA_019119745.1 Candidatus Mediterraneibacter gallistercoris
AGCAAATTCGGGGAGAACGGGGAGATCCTCACCAACGGCGGAAGGGTTCTTGGCGTCACGGCCCTGGGGAAAACCCTTCAGGAAGCCAGAAAAAATGCCTATGAAGCGGTGGACTGGGTGGAGTTCGATAATAAGTACTACCGGCACGATATCGGAAAAGCCATCGATGAGGCGTGAATGTAAAATTTTTGTATTTTATTGACAAACCTTCCAAAATTGTATATGATGAAGTCGTTATGGAAGTTTGGCAAAACAGAGTTTCCATGCAAATATTTTTGACCACCCTTCGGGGTTAAAGGCCATACGGACAGCCGGGTCAACTGCCGATTGGCGGCGCAGCCGCCTTATTGATTGAGTTAGAAGCTCAAATTTTATAAGTTGGTTACTTTATAACCGCGGTGTGCACGATACGCATACACAACTTGTGAAACGGTCAATAAGAGTAGTAAAAGTAAAAATATTTGCTATATAGACTCTACGTCCAATATCTGTTATATCTGTAAATCAGACGAGCCCTCTTGTATAAGAAGGGCGGGATCATAACGCGATATCACACAGGCTGGGTGCAACGTGCATCCGGCCTGTTACTTTTTCAGCAATATGGCAGCCGGATGCACACGCCGCAATTATACAATGGCGGAGGTTTAAGATGGAGAGATCATTACAGAAGAGAGCGCCGATCTATGAGGCGCTGGAACGTTTCCGGCGGAACAGAGTCGTACCCTTTGACGTGCCGGGGCATAAGCATGGAAGGGGCAATCCGGAGCTGGTGGAGCTTCTGGGGGAACGATGTGTCAGCATTGACGTGAATTCCATGAAGCCCCTCGACAATCTGTGCCACCCGGTATCTGTCATCAAGGAGGCGGAAGAGCTGGCGGCGGACGCATTCGGAGCGGAACACGCATTTCTGATGGTGGGAGGAACGACGTCGGCCGTCCAGACCATGATCCTGTCTTGCTGCAAGAAGGGAGACAAGATCATTCTGCCGAGAAATGTGCACCGCAGCGCCATCAATGCAATGGTGCTCTGCGGGGCAAAGCCGATTTATGTCAATCCGGACGTGGATCAGAGACTGGGCATTTCACTGGGGATGAAGCGCGCTGATGTGGAGCGGGCGATTGAGGAGAATCCGGATGCAGTTGCGGTGTTTGTCAACAATCCGACCTATTATGGAGTCTGCTCCGACCTGAAAGCGATCGTGAAGATGGCCCATGAAAAAGGGATGAAGGTGCTGGCGGATGAGGCACACGGGACACATTTTTATTTCGGAAAAAATCTTCCGGTTTCGGCGATGGAGGCGGGAGCGGATATTGCGTCTGTGAGTATGCACAAGTCCGGCGGGAGTCTGACGCAGAGTTCTTTCCTGCTGATCGGAAAGGGGATGCATCCGGGATACATCCGGCAGATCATCAACCTGACACAGACCACAAGCGGTTCTTATCTGCTCCTGTCCAGTCTGGATATCTCCCGCAGAAATCTGGCGCTGCGCGGGGAGGAATCTTTCCGTATCGTAACGGAACTGGCGGAATACGCCAGAAAAGAGATCAATCAGATCGGCGATTACTATGCATTCGGCAGGGAGATGGTAAACGGAGACAGCATTTTTGATTTTGATCCGACAAAGCTGTCCATCCACACACTGGACATCGGGCTTGCCGGGATCGAGGTCTATGACATTCTGAGAGATGAGTACGATATCCAGATCGAGTTCGGAGATCTGGGAAATATTCTTGCCTACCTGTCTATCGGCGACCGGATCCGGGAGGTGGAGCGGCTTGTGACCGCCCTTGCGGATCTGAAGCGCAGATATAAAAAAGACAAGACAGGAATGCTCTCCCAGGAATACATTGCACCGAAAGTCGTCATGACGCCTCAGGATTCTTTCTACGCGGAGAAAGAATCGCTGCCGCTGGAGGAGACGAGAGGCAGGATCTGTTCCGAGTTTGTCATGTGCTATCCGCCTGGAATACCGGTACTGGCGCCGGGGGAGGAGATCACGGATGAGATCATCAATTATATTGTCTATGCGAAAGAAAAAGGCTGCTCTATGACCGGGCCGGAGGACGAGCGGATCGAGCGGCTGAATGTGCTGACGGAAAGATAGAGAAGAGATACGTTTGCAGTGAGATTACATATTTTTGAGAAGGAGTGAGAATCCATATGGAAATGTGGTTTTCGGATATACATACGGACGGCGTGAAGCTGTCCATCCGCATTGAGGAACAGCTCTTCAGCGCCCAGAGCGATATCCAGAGGATCGACGTCCTTGAGTCGAAAGACTTCGGAAAGATCCTTGTCGTGGACGGAGATCTGATGCTGACCGAGCGGGATGAATTTATCTACCATGAGATGATCACCCATGTGCCTATGGCGGTGCATCCGGATGTAAAACGGGTGCTTGTAGTAGGAGGGGGCGACGGCGGAGTCGTCAGAGAGCTGATCAAATATGACACGATAGAGACGATCGACGTGGTGGAGCCGGATCCGCTGCTTGTGGAGGTGTGCCGGAAATATATTCCGGAGATAGCCAACAGCCTGACCGATGAAAGAGTGGAGATTTTTAATGAAGACGGCCTGCGGTTTATCCGGTCGAAGAGTGATGCCTACGACCTGATCATCATAGATTCCCCGAATCCGTTCGGAGCAGGGGAGGGACTGTTTACAAAAGAGTTCTACGGCAACTGTTACAATGCGCTCCATGAGGACGGCGTTATGATCAATCAGAACGAGAGTCCTTTCTATACGGAGGAGGCGTTCCAGTGCCAGAGGATGCACAAGCGGATACTGGAGACATTTCCTATCTGCCGCGTGTATCAGGCACACATTCCTTCCTATCCGTCGGGGCACTGGCTGTTCGGATTTGCCTCAAAAAAATATCATCCGCTGGATGATCTGGACAAGGTGGGATGGAAGCTGAAAGGCATCCACACAAAGTATTATGAGCCGAGGCTGCACGCCGGTGTATTTGCGCTCCCGGCTTATGTGGAAGAGCTGCTGGAGGATGTAGAGAGATGATATGGAAAAATACAGTGAATTTTATCGGATGCGATGCACAGTATGAGGAGGCGCGTGTCGTGATCTTCGGTGCGCCCTTTGATTCAACGACGTCATTTCGCCCGGGGACTCGCTTTGCGGGACAGGCGGTGAGAAATGATTCCTACGGGCTGGAAATCTACAGCCCGTATCAGGATAAGGAACTGCCGGAAAATGTCGTATATGACTGTGGGGATCTTGAGCTGGCGATCGGCAGTTCATCCAAAGTGCTGGGGCAGATCGAGGACTGCGCCCGTGATATTTTAAAGGACGGGAAGCTGCCGTTTATGATCGGCGGGGAGCATCTTGTGACGCTCGGAAGCGTGCGCGCCGCGGCGGAGAAATATCCGGATATGCATATCATTCATTTTGACGCGCACACGGATCTGAGGCGGGATTATCTGGGCGTGGAGCTCTCCCACGCCTGCGTGATCCGGAGATGCTGGGAAGTGCTGGAGCAGACCGGAAAAAATGGAACGGACGCTGGTGACGGGAGCGGTACCCGGAACATGGCGGATATATGCTGTGCGGACGGCCGGATCCATCAGTTCGGTATCCGCTCCGGCGAGAAAGAAGAGTTTGACTGGGCGCGGGCGGGACATACGGATTTCCACCCGTTTACACTGGACGGACTGGATGAGGCGCTGGAACAGATCGGCGATGCGCCGGTGTATTTTACGGTGGATCTGGATGTGATGGATTCGTCGGTATTCCCGGGAACGGGGACGCCGGAGCCGGGCGGGATTGATTTTCTTACCGCAATGCGCGGCGTAACAAAAGTGTGCGAGAGAGTGAATCTGATCGGATGTGATGTAAACGAATTGTGTCCGCCCTGCGATCCAACGGGAGCGTCTACAGCCGCGGCGTGTAAGATCATCCGGGAGATGCTCATTGCGATTGCGAACCGGCAGGACTGAAAGTGAAAAACAAAAGGAAGAATGAACAAAGAAATAGAAGAGTAAAAACTCAGGAAAGGAGACTGATCATGGGAAAGGTAATGGTAATCGGCTGCGGAGGCGTGGCGAGTGTGGCAATTCATAAAATCTGTCAGAACAGCGAGGTGTTCTCCGAGCTGTGCATCGCCAGCAGGACAGTGTCAAAATGTGACGCACTGAAAGAGAAACTGCAGGGGACAACGAAGACAAAGATTACAACCGCTCAGGTAGATGCGGATAATGTGGAGGAACTGACGGCTCTGATCAAAAAGGAGCAGCCGGAGGTAGTCCTGAATCTGGCGCTGCCATATCAGGATCTGACGATTATGGATGCATGTCTGGCAGCAGGCGTGCACTATATCGACACGGCGAACTATGAACCGGAGGATACAGCTAAATTCGAGTATAAATGGCAGTGGGCTTACCGGGAGAAATATGAGAAGGCAGGGCTTACTGCTCTTCTCGGAAGCGGATTCGACCCCGGCGTAACAAGCGTATTCTCTGCCTATGCACTGAAACATTATTTTGACGAAATAAACTATATTGATATCTTAGATTGCAATGCGGGGGATC
>DWWI01000018.1 GCA_019119745.1 Candidatus Mediterraneibacter gallistercoris
AAATCAAGAAGCGAGATTCGTAGAAAAAAACACATGAAATTACGCAACCGTTTCAGCGGTACAGCTGAGAGACCGCGTTTAGCTGTGTTCAGAAGCAATAATCATATGTACGCTCAGATCATCGATGATACTGTTGGCAATACTCTTGTTTCCGCTTCCACTCTTCAGAAAGATGTGAAGGCAGAGCTTGAGAAGACCAACAACGTTGAGGCTGCAGCGTACCTTGGAAAAGTAATCGCTGAGAGAGCTAAAGAAAAAGGCATCACAGATGTTGTCTTTGACAGAGGCGGCTTTATATATCAGGGAAAAATCAAAGCACTGGCAGACGCAGCAAGAGAAGCTGGGCTGAATTTCTAAGGAAGGGAGAACACAGATGAAACAGGAACGTATTGATGCTAGTCAGATGGAATTATTAGAAAAAGTGGTATCAATCAAACGTGTTACCAAGGTTGTTAAAGGTGGTCGTAACTTCAGATTCACAGCTTTAGTTGTTGTCGGCGACGGAAAAGGACATGTTGGTGCAGGTTTGGGAAAAGCCGCTGAAATCCCGGAGGCAATCCGGAAAGGGAAAGAGGACGCGATGAAGAAAATGATCTCTGTTACTCTTGACCAGAACGACAGTATCACACACGATGTGATCGGAAAATTCGGAAGCGCTTCCGTACTTCTTAAGAACGCTCCGGATGGTACCGGTGTGATCGCAGGAGGTCCTGCGCGTGCCGTTATCGAGATGGCGGGAATCAAGAATATCCGTACAAAATCTCTGGGATCCAACAACAAACAGAATGTTGTGCTTGCTACGATCGAAGGACTCAAAGACGTTAAGACTCCGGAAGAGGTTGCAAGACTTCGCGGCAAATCAATCGAAGAGATCGTGGGCTGATAGGAGGTAAGAGTGTAATGGCAAACTTAAAGATTACGTTAGTAAAGTCTACAATCGGCGCTATACCGAAGCACAGAAAGACAGTTGAAGCTCTTGGTCTCAAGAAGCTGAACAAAACGGTCGTTCTGCCGGATAACGCGGCTACCAGAGGTATGGTACAGCAGGTTAGACATTTAGTGAAAGTTGAAGAAGAGGCATAATTAAGATAAGGAGGTAATGTCATGGACTTATCAAACTTGAGACCGGCAGACGGTGCAAAGCAGAGTGATAATTTCAGAAGAGGCCGTGGTCACGGTTCCGGAAACGGCAAGACAGCCGGTAAGGGACACAAGGGACAGAAAGCACGTTCAGGCGCTACACGTCCGGGCTTTGAAGGTGGCCAGATGCCTTTATACAGAAGAATACCGAAGAGAGGTTTCACATGCAGAAACTCTAAGACGATCGTCGGTATCAACTTAAGCGCTCTTGAAGTATTCGAGGACGGCGCTACAGTATCCGTTGAGACACTGATCGAAAACGGAATCGTCAAGAACCCGAGAGACGGAGTAAAAATTCTTGGAAATGGAGAGTTAACTAAGAAACTCACAGTTCAGGCTAATGCATTCAGTGCAAAAGCTGCTGAGAAGATTGAGGCACTTGGTGGAAAAGCAGAGGTGATCTAATGCTGAAGACAGTGCGGAGAGCATTTCAGATAGAGGATATACGAAAGAGAATTCTTTATACATTTGTAATGCTTATCGTTGTTAGATTTGGATCACAGCTGCCCACACCGGGCGTTGATCCAACCTTCATTCAGGAGTTCTTTGCAAACCAGACCGGTGACGCGTTCAATTTTTTTGAAGCGTTCACCGGTGGTTCCTTTACGAACATGTCGGTATTTGCGTTGAGCATCACTCCGTACATTACGTCTTCCATTATCATGCAGCTCCTTACGATCGCAATTCCGAAGCTTGAGGAAATGCAGAAAGAAGGAGAGGATGGAAGAAAGAAGATAGCGGCGATCACCCGATATGTGACGGTAGGTCTGGCGCTGATCGAATCTACGGCGATGTCTGTAGGTTTTGGACGGCAGGGACTTCTGGAGGAATACAATTTTGTAAACTGCGCTATTGTTGTATGTACACTGACAGCAGGAAGCGCATTCCTGATGTGGATTGGAGAGAGGATCACAGAAAAAGGAGTTGGAAATGGTATTTCCATCGTACTTCTCATCAATATCCTCTCGCGTATACCTGACGATTGTGTTACACTGTATACACAGTTTGTACAGGGAAAATCAATCGCTCAGGGCGGACTTGCCGCACTTGTTATCCTTGCAGTCATTCTCATTGTAGTCGTTTTTGTAGTTATTCTGCAGAGCGGTGAGAGAAGGATCGCAGTTCAGTATTCCAAGAAAGTTCAGGGAAGAAAGATGTATGGCGGACAGTCAACTCATATCCCGCTTCGTGTGAATACTGCAGGCGTTATTCCCGTTATCTTTGCTTCTTCTCTGATGCAGACACCGATCGTGATCGCACAGTTTGTAGGAGCAGGAAAAGGTACAGGGATCGGAAGCCAGATACTTGCAGGCATGAGTTCCAATAACTGGTGTGATCCGGAACATCCGATCTACTCGATCGGACTTCTTGTCTACATCGTACTTACTGTATTTTTTGCATATTTCTATACGTCGATTACATTCAACCCGCTCGAGATCGCAAACAATATGAAAAAGAGCGGCGGATTTATCCCCGGAATCCGTCCGGGAAAACCGACGGTAGAATATCTGCAGAAGATCCTGAACTACATCATCTTCATCGGCGCATGCGGACTGATCATTGTTCAGATCATTCCGTACTTCTTCAATGGAGTATTTGGTGCAAACGTTTCTTTCGGCGGAACGTCGATCATCATTATCGTAGGCGTTGTGCTTGATACGATCAAGAAGATCGAATCACAGATGCTTGTGAGAAACTACACGGGATTTTTAAATAACAAAGGGAGCAACATGAAGAACAGCTTCCTCGGATATTAGACAACAATTAGCTCGCCCAGTTTTATCCTGAAAAATGGATAAAACCCAGCGGGCTAGCATGGTTTACGGAGTTCGAAGCACTTTAGCATGTGCTTTGACTATAGATTCCAAAGAGAATGGAGGAGTGAAAGATGAAGATTATCATGTTGGGAGCACCTGGAGCCGGCAAAGGCACACAGGCAAAGAAGATCGCAGAGAAGTATTCCATCCCGCATATTTCCACAGGCGATATCTTCAGGGCAAACATCAAGAACGGAACAGAGCTGGGAAAGAAGGCAAAGACCTATATGGATCAGGGGCTTCTTGTACCGGATGAACTGGTTGTGGATCTTGTTGTTGACAGAGTAAAGCAGGATGACTGCAGTAATGGTTATGTGCTTGACGGATTCCCGAGAACGATCCCGCAGGCAGAAGCACTCGACAAAGCGCTTGCAGCAATGGGCGAGAAGATGGATTATGCGATCAATGTAGAAGTGCCGGATGAGAATATCGTAAACCGTATGTCCGGAAGAAGGGCATGTGTTGACTGCGGCGCAACATACCATATCGTTTATGCTCCGACAGAGAAGGAAGGCATCTGTGACAAATGCGGCGGAACCCTTATTCTCAGAGATGACGACAAGCCGGAGACAGTCCAGAAAAGACTTGGCGTTTACCATGAGCAGACACAGCCTCTGATCGACTATTATAAAGAGGCCGGGATCCTCAGAGACGTTGACGGAACCATCGATATTGATGACGTCTTTGCAGAGATCGTAAAGATCCTTGGAGAGTAATCATCAATGGACTACAGACCGGGGATGCTGGTTAGATCAAAGGCAGGACATGATAAAGGCTGTATATATGTCATAATCAGTGTCAAAAATGAATATGTATATCTGGCGGACGGGGCCCTGCGGCCCCTGAGCCGGATGAAAAAGAAGAATGTCCGGCATTTGCAGCCGATCCTGAAGATGCGGACAGATGATCTCTGTGACGATGAGATCAGAAGAGTGATCAGAGAATACGAACAGCAGAAATGAAAAACAGGGCAGGCGGACAGCCTGTTCCATTACGGCAATGAATGAAGCGGAGAGAAAAGGCGCTTTATATGCAGGAGGATTGAAAATGTCAAAAGCTGACGTGATTGAAATTGAAGGAGTTGTTGTAGAAAAACTCCCGAACGCAATGTTTAAAGTAGAACTGGAAAACGGCCATATCGTACTGGCGCATATCAGCGGAAAGCTGAGAATGAACTTTATCAAGATTCTTCCGGGAGATAAGGTAACCCTGGAAATGTCACCGTATGATCTGAGCAAGGGCAGGATCGTCTGGAGAGACAAATAATCGAAGGCATAAGAGCAGATCAAAGACGCAGCTCGAACTTGGTGCGAGGTCGTTCCGTGAGATCAGCGGGGCGCTTTTAAGCCCGCGAACGGAACTTCCTTATTTTAATTAAAAAAAGATTGACTTTACCACGCATTGGATGCTATACTATGAAATGGTCATTTTTGGGGTGGTGTGCCCAAAAATACCGGAAATTGTAGGCAGAGCAAAGTAGGGAAGGAGGATTTGACATGAAGGTTAGATCATCAGTAAAACCAATTTGTGAAAAATGCAAGATCATTAAAAGAAAAGGAAGCATCAGAGTAATCTGTGAGAATCCGAAGCACAAACAGCGTCAGGGTTGAGACTGAACACTGGCATTGAACACTTGATGAGCGCAGAGCGCGAATTTAGTGAGAAAGCCCATCCGGAAACTTAGCGAGGTTTTTTCGAGCTTAGTTGAGGGATGTTTCATTATTCAGTATTGGCGCACGGACGTATGTTGACTTGATACATTGTCAATCAACATCTTGTGCAATGAATTAGGCGGCTGACAGCGCGACACGCCAGGCGGTGTGTAGAGCTGTTTAATATACAGTAAGGATACATCGACTCTGAAGGTACCGTAGAGCGATGGTCTGTGTGTCCGGCATTAATGGCGGCCGGATGCGATTGTATATTGCTTATAATACCCGGCGCTTGCATTGGCGGGTCTTGAGACAGGTCCGTGCCGGGAAAGGAGATGCATTCTGTGCATTTCTGGGCTGGGATATCGGGAGACAGACCCGGTAGAGTGCTGAAACACCAGATGTATGGGAAAAGCCATTCCATGCAGCAGCATTCACAGCCTCAATTTGAGACAATATGTAAACCTGTCAAGCCATGCACAGACCAGGCAGGGGCACTGTGCAGACAAAGTCTGCAGACAGTGACACTGACGGGGATGTATGTGGCGCACAGCCACAGCGAGATGGAGCAAGGCGGAATCGAGCGCGCATGGCGCAGAAACTCTGACGGGCACTGTGCAGACAAAGTCTGCAGACAGTGACACAGACGGAAATGTTTGTGGCGCACAGCTGAGCGTGCATGGTGAAATGAATTGACAGAAAAAGAGTAGTTAAGAAAGTGGAGGAAAGACACATGGCTCGTATTGCAGGTGTAGACTTACCAAGAGACAAACTCATTGAAATCGGTCTGACTTATATCTATGGAATCGGCAGAACAAGTGCAAACCGTATCCTTGCGGAGGCAGGAGTAA
>DWWI01000189.1 GCA_019119745.1 Candidatus Mediterraneibacter gallistercoris
TTTCTTCAGATCAATCTCTTCTTTGATTTTATCTACAAACTCTCCGAGTCCGCACTGTCCTTCATCGCCATTTTTCCTGCTTCTGACGGACACTTTTTCTTCTTCCTCTTCTTTTGCTCCGACTACGAGCATGTACGGGATCTTCTTCATCTGAGCCTCGCGGATCTTGTATCCGATCTTCTCGGCGCGGGTATCGATCTCAGCGCGGATTCCTGCTGCCTGCAGCTCGTTCAGGACTTTCGTGCCATACTCCATATGTTTATCGGAGATCGGAAGGACTTTTACCTGTACCGGCGCAAGCCATGTCGGGAACGCACCTGCAAAATGCTCGATAAGGATACCGATGAAACGCTCAATGGAACCGAATACGACACGATGGATCATGATCGGTCTGTGCTTCTCTCCGTCTGCCCCTGTATATTCCAGGTTGAACCGCAGAGGAAGCTGGAAGTCCAGCTGGATCGTACCACACTGCCATGTTCTTCCGATAGAGTCCTCCAGATGGAAGTCAATCTTCGGTCCGTAGAATGCACCGTCTCCTTCATTTACGACATAAGAAAGCCCGATATCATCGAGGGCTGCCCTGAGGGCGTCTGTTGCCATCTCCCAGTCTTCATCACTTCCCATGCTGTTCTCCGGACGTGTGGAAAGTTCTACATGATATTTGAATCCGAAGAGGCTGTATACCTCGTCGATCAGTTTTACAACGCCTTTGATCTCATCCTTGATCTGCTCCGGAGTCATGAAAATATGCGCATCATCCTGTGTAAAGCAGCGCACACGCATCAGTCCGTGGAGCTGTCCGGATTTCTCATGGCGGTGCACCAGACCGAGCTCACCCATACGGATCGGCAGATCACGATAGGAACGCGGCTCTGACTCATAGACAAGGATACCGCCCGGACAGTTCATCGGCTTGATGGCAAAATCCACATCATCGATCACTGTTGTATACATATTCTCTTTATAGTGATCCCAGTGTCCGGAAGTCTCCCACAGATGGCGGCTCAGCATGATCGGTGTGCTGATCTCCACGTATCCCGCCTTGCGGTGGATCTCTCTCCAATAGTCAAGCAGTGTGTTCTTAAGCACCATACCGTTCGGCAGGAAGAACGGGAATCCGGGTCCTTCCTCACGCATCATAAACAGCCCCAGCTCTTTTCCGAGTTTTCTGTGATCACGCTTCTTCGCCTCTTCGATCATAGTCAGATACTCTTCCAGTTCCGCTTTCTTCGGGAACGCAGTACCATAAATTCTCTGGAGCATCTTATTGTGCTCGTCGCCTCTCCAGTATGCGCCTGCAAGGCTTGTCAGCTTGAAAGCTTTTACCGGTTTGGTAGTCATAAGGTGAGGACCTGCACAGAGATCTGTGAATTCTCCCTGGGAATAGAAACTGATTGTCTCACCCTCAGGAAGATCTTCGATCAGCTCTACTTTGTAAGGCTCGTTTTTCTCTTTAAAGTACTCGATTGCCTCATTTCTCGGCATCGTATACTGTTTGATCTCAAGGTTCTCCTTGACGATCTTCTTCATCTCCGCCTCGATCTTCTCCAGATCTTCTGCCGTAAACGGAGTCTCTCTGTCTACATCATAGTAGAATCCGTCTGCAATTGACGGTCCGATGGCAAGTTTTGTCTCAGGATACAGACGTTTGATCGCCTGCGCCATAATATGGGAAGCAGTATGGCGGAACGCTCCTTTTCCTTTTTCATCGTTAAATGTCAGGATACTGAGCCCGCAGTCATGATCGATCACTGTCCTCAGATCAACGATTTCTCCGTCGACTTCACCGGATGTAGCAACTCTGGCAAGTCCTTCACTGATATCAGCAGCGATCTCATATACACTCTTTGGTTCCTGATACTCTTTAAATGAGCCGTCTTTTAATGTGATCTTCATTTTTCTCTTCCTTTCTCTGTCTATCTCTTTTGTTTTCCGGCTGACGCAGATAAAAGTCCTGTCCGCAAGATTTTTATAGAAAACAAAAGAGACATTCCACGGAATGTCTCTTACTTTTCTGAAATCTATGCAGTCACACGGAAACACTCCACACAGGGACGGGAAATATTCCCGCGGTTCCACCCTGCTTGTTTTCCATGGAAAACCATCTTAATTCATATGATGATAACGGAATCACCGTGCCTGATTAGGGCCGCTCGGAGGTGGTCTTCAGTCATGCCGTACAACAGGATCTTTTCAGCCCGCGATCCCTCTCTGTCGATGCACAGACAGCTTACTGTCCTCTTCAACGCTTTCTCTACATCGGTTATTCTACCCCAGGCAGTACAACCGTGTCAAGGTGAAATAATTTTATTTTTCTTCATAGTCACCTATATAATATAAACGCCTCATAAGGTCTCAGCCTCAGGCACTCCCCAGTTTGCTCCGGCGCACTATCTTTATAATTATGGATCAGCACCTGTGCGTCCTTCCACTCCGCGCTTATCGTACACTCTGCCGGTTCACCGGTAAAGTTGGCGCAGACGAGCATCTGTGAATCGTCGTCCCTGCGCACATAGGCAAAGATCTGCTCGTCGTCGGGGAGGAGAAGTTCAAATTTCCCATCTACAAAAACCGGATATTCTTTCCTCATATGGATCAGTCTCCGGTAGAAATGGTACACTGAATCCGGATCTTTCCTCTCGCTTTCTGCATTGATCTCCGTATAGTTCGGATTCATCCTGATCCACGGCCTGCCTGTTGTAAATCCTGCATTTTCTTCGGAACTCCACTGCATCGGCGTGCGGGCGTTATCACGGCTTTTCGCGCAAATGGAACGCATGATGTCATCTTTCTTATATCCTGCTTCCAGCCTCTCATGATACATGTTGACCGTCTCGATATCCTCATAACAGCTGATGTCCGGGAATTTTACATTTGTCATGCCCAGTTCCTCGCCCTGGTAAACATAGGGCGTTCCCTGCATTCCGTGGAGCACGAGGGCGAGCATCTTGGCAGATTCTTCGCGGTATTTGCCGTCGTCACCCCACCGAGAGACTATTCGGGGCAGATCATGGTTATCGAAAAACAGGCTGTTCCAGCCCTTCCCGTACAGTTCATTCTGCCATTTTGCCAGACATTTTTTCAGTTTTACAAATGGAAGAGGCGCAAGATCCCACTTTTCCTTTCCTTTCTGCTGATCCATTACCATGTGTTCAAACTGAAATACCATAGAAAACTCGCTTCCGTCCGGATTGCTGTAGAGCTTCGCAATCTCCGGAGTAGCTCCCCACGCCTCGCCCACAGTGATCAGATCTCCTTTCTGGAATGTCTCTCTGCTCATCTCCTGCAGGAATTCATGGAGTCTGGGGCCGTTGTTGGTAATCATTTTATCCGGCTCCTTGGCGATCTGATCGATCACGTCAAGACGGAATCCTCCCACACCTTTGTCCATCCACCAGAGGATCATATCATAGATTTCCCTGCGGACTTTCGGATTCTCCCAGTTCAAATCCGGCTGTTTTACAGAAAACTGA
>DWWI01000190.1 GCA_019119745.1 Candidatus Mediterraneibacter gallistercoris
AGCCTTTCAGGAACGCACAGAGAGGAAGGAGGCTGCTGCTCGATGAACCGTGAAATCTTAAAAAGTATGGATACCGGCCATATCCCTGTACAGCGGCTCACAGCCCTGCTTGAAACGTTTACCTTAAAGCATGCGGCGCGTATGCTTCCGGATCTTCTGGAAACCGCAGATCTTCAGGACTCCTCCTGCAGGGAATTCCTTCTGGCTGTTCTCGAGACCGAAGTTAAAGGGCGGAATGAACGGCGTCGGAAGCGCAACTATTCCGCAGCGCATTTTCCACCAAATATCCGACCATTGGAAGAGTTTAATCCGGAAGAGCTGGAGTCAGGTATCACTCAGGCACAGCTCTCCGTTTTGAAAGAATTATCCTGGCTGGACAATTGCGGAAACCTTGTCTTTGCGGGGCCTCCGGGCCTCGGCAAGACCATGGTTGCCTGTGGCCTTGGTCTACAGGCTGTCAACAGCGGCTATACTGTATGTTTTGAGAAGATGACCAACCTGATTAAGATTCTCGACACTGCAGAAACAGAGCGTGCAGCCGGATTCCGACTCAAAAATATCAAGAAAGCACAGCTTGTCATCATTGATGAGATTGGCTATACGCCGATAAGCCGCGGACAGGCAAACCGCTTTTTCACATTTATCAGTGATACCTATGAAACCAGTTCCATCATTTTTACCACCAATAAAGAGATTGTTGACTGGGCTGAGATGATGGGTGATCCGGTACTTACCACTGCGATGTTGGACCGGATCCTGCACCATGCCAAGTGTTACTCTTTCCGCGGGGAATCCTACCGGCTGAAGCACCCTGACCTGTACCCACAGGGAGACGCAGGGATGTAAAAATCTTCTTACCGGATAAAGTAAGAAAGTGCTTACCTTACGATGTAAAAATCTTCTTACCAGGGTATGTAAAAAACTCCTTACCATACAGTGTAAAAAACATCTTACCTAACAATGTAAAAAAGTGCTTGACATTTGCAAACATGCGCGGGGCAGCCTGAACTATCACCTTGCCAATCTGCTGGACTCCATAGATGCCCTTTATGCAAAGTACAATGCCTTTCTGCTTGAGAATGGGTATGGTCCCAAATACGACCTTGGGAATGCCCATATGTTTGTGATCGAAGGAATGGATAAAGTTAGGAAGATTATTGAGGAAAACAGGAAACGGAAACTGACAAAGCATATGCTCGTGAGTATACCACCCCAAATGAGTATCTTCAGTTTCATGGGATATTTGAAAGGCAAGTCAGCACTTATGATGTTCGACAGACACGCAAATTTAAAGTATAAATTTGGAAACCGTCATTTTTGGTCAGAAGGATACTATGTGAGCACAGTAGGATTAAACGAAGCCACAATCAAGAAGTATATACAAGAGCGGGAAAAGTACGATATTATGCAGGATAAATAAGCGTAAAAGAGTATGAGGGCCCTTTTAAGGGTTAAAGGCTAAGTAGTACAAACGGCCCCTTTAGGGGCAGCGACGAGTCAAAAGCATAGTGGCTTGAACAAAGTGAAAGCCAGCGCCTTGAGACGCTGGCCTAGTATCAAAGGCTTATAGCCGTTCCGCTGGACACCCATTCTACGGGTAGGGGCGACTAGAAGTAAGAATTTTGAAAACAAATGCAGGGGTTGGAGTGTATTTATGTAGAAAGATGAACTATTTGCATGAAAAATATTTAATATGCAATGATATAATATGAAAATCAAAAATATGCTGGTAAAATTGTATTTTTATTTGAAAAATATACTAAATATTGTATAATTGTAAATATCTGGAGTAAAATATTAAGATTGGAGAATGCACAAATGAAATGTAAAGTTTGTGGACAAGAACTGAAGAATGGAGCAAAATTTTGTGTAAAATGTGGAACAAAAGTGGAAATAGAAGAACAAAATGCTTCATTTAGAAAAGATGACGAACAAAGATGCAGTGTTTGTGGAAAATCATTGAAGCCAGGAGCCAAATTCTGTTCAAAATGCGGTTCCAGAGTGATACTGTCAGATCTTTCATCCGAAGAATCTATTCCAGAAGAAGAAAATCATGGTCAGTCTGATAGAAAAAAAACTTCGGATATTTCCATTAAGATGTCGAATGTGGAAAACGATATAGTTAATCCATTTCTTCTAAACGGAAAAAATCCGTGCGAATCAATATTACATCCAAAGTTAAATCCTTTGCAAAAGAAAAGAAAGAGTATAAGCAGAGAAGTTGATTATAAAGAATTAGAAATTGCAAAAAAGAGAGAAGAGGAAGAGAGGCGGCGTCAGGAAGAAGAGAAAGCCGCAAGAAGAGAAGAGGAAGAAAGACGGCGTCAGGAAGAAGAGGAAGCCGCGAGAAGAAGAGAAGAGGAAGAGAGACGGCGGCAGGAAGAAGATAGAGTTTATTGCGAAGAAATAGATAAGAAGCTTGCTCAAATGGAATCAATTCATGAAGAAATAATACCGGACGAGCAAAGCATTATTCAGAACGTTGAGGACAATTTAATTGAAGTCTCTGAGACAGGACAGACGTATGTCCCAAAGGAGGATCATATAGTACCCCAACAGTTTACTCGTGGATTCAGAACCGAGAGAGTAGAGAAACTTGCAAGAGCGAAGCCCTCTAAGCTGAGAAAATAATATGATGATGCTTCCCGGCATCATCTGATGAAGATAAAAAAGAAAGGAATGAGAGAATATGGCTATTTCTGAAGTAATTAAATTTGAGGGAGATCCAAATCAGCTTGTATGGAAACATCCTGCGGAGGATTTTAATACCACATCACAGCTGATCGTTGACGAGACACATGAGGCACTGCTTGTGATCAACGGTAATGCCGCTGATCTGTTCGGCCCGGGCAGAAGAACCTTGAGTACCTCTAATATTCCGATTTTAAGAAGTATTATAGAGATTCCTACAGGCGGAGTAAGCGCCTTCCCATGTAAAGTTTTCTTTATAAATAAAGTTCATCAGATGGATATGAAGTGGGGAACGCAGAGTGCAATACCGCTGGAAGACCCGCTTTATGATATTTTTATGCATGTTATGCTGCACGGAAGTATGTCTGTGTCAGTAGATGATTCAAGAAAATTTATGCTGAAAATGGTTGGATTCCAGAAATCGTTCTATGCTGAGAGCCAGACTGGAGGAAGAGGACAGGCAGCAACAAATTCTCTGGTAGGAAAATTCAGAGGGATTATTTCATCACATGTGAAAGACTGTATTTCAAAGATTATGATTGACGGGCAGCTCAGCTATTTTATGATCAGTTCTCATCTTCTTGAAATCAGTGATGTCGTTAAAGAAAGATTGGATGAAATCTTTGCAGAGTACGGTGTTAAAATTGAGTTTTTTAATATAGAAGCAATTGAAGTTCCGGATCAGGATTACGCGGAAATTTCGCAGGCCAAAAAACTTCGTACCAGCCGCTTGATCCAGGGATATACCTGGCAGGAAGAACGTCAGATGATGATTGCTGAGAAATTTGCCGCGAATGAGGGCAGTATGGGTGCTGTAGGCGGTGTAATGGGAGGCGCTATGGGAGGAATTGTCATGGGAAATACAATTTCCGAAGTGGCAAGAAATGCCCTCAATCCAGAGATGTTTGCAGGCCTGACAAAGCCTCCGAAGAATTCAGCCGAAGTAAAGCCTCCGATGGGAAGCAACGCAGAGGGAAAAACGGCAGGTAAAGGACTTGATGTTACTGAGTTTTTACATAATCCGCAGCAGGCAGACAGTACAGCCGGACAGGATGCAGAGACAGCGAAGGTAAAAGAGAGCCAGGAAGAGAATGCTTCAGAACAAGCAGAAGCAAAGAAGAAATATTGTCCGGAATGTGGCGCAGAGGTAGCACCGGGTGCTAAATTCTGTTCAGAATGTGGAAACAAGCTTTCAAGTAATATATGTCCGAACTGCGGAAATGAGATTAAACCGGGAATGAAGTTCTGTCCGGAATGTGGAACAAAGCTGAGTTGAGGTTATATCAAGATCGGTAAAATACAACTGACAACAGGAGGAATGAAAAATGAGGAGAATGACAGATAAGAAAACGCTGATATTATTTTCTATTATATATGTTGTAGTATTTGCGGTAATGAATATGCTTGTATTTTTTGTGTTTAATGAGAAAAACAATGTATTCTGGATCAGCTATGGCTTTATGTGCGCGGCATTTGTTATACAGATTGTGAGTATGTTTCTTGCTGTAAAAGCGCTTGAGGTAGAAGCGGTATTTTTTGGAATACCATTGGTATCGATCTCATTATTCTACTTTTTTGCCGCAGTATTTATATCAGCGGTATTTATGATATTTCAGAATGCACCGGTCAAGCTGGCAATAGCACTTCAGGTCATTGTTCTTGCGGTATATCTGGTTATTGCGGTTATTGCTCTTATGGCAAGAGATACAGTTCAGGATGTAAATGACAATATTAAAGTGAGCGTAGTCGCAATCAGATCAATGCAGGCCGATGTGGAAACATTAAAAGCTCAGGCTCAGGATCCGGCATTAAAAGAGAAACTGCGCAAGCTCAGCGAGACAATCCGGTATTCGGATCCCATGTCAAATGATGCTGTAACAGATATAGAGGGACGTATTATGCAGGCTCTGAATGAGTTGAGAATCTTCTGTGAAAACGGACAGAACGCGGATGCTGCTAAAAAATGCGGAGAAATAGAAGTTTTATTCCTTCAGAGGAACAATCTATTAAAAGCTACAAAGTAAGTAAGGAATGAAAGAGTGGGGAAGAAACAGGAATGGCGTCAAATTATAAGAGTCTGAAATGTAATTGCTGCGCAGGTTCGCTGGAATATAATAAAGAAAAAAAAGTATGGATCTGTCAGTATTGTGGTAATGAGATGCGTCGGGAAGAAGAATATGACGGTCTTTATACAATAAAAAACGTTGTGAAACAGACACTTGTGGATATTGCGTATGGGAGACTTGACAGCGCGGAAAAGAATCTCTCGGAATGTGAAAAGATCGATTCATCTTATATAGGTACGCTTATTGCCCGGCTTTGTTTTAAAATGTTTACCCTGACAACTCCAGGAGCGTGTGCTCCTGGAGCTTCAAAAAGTCTGATCGGACAACTGAAGCGGGGATATGATGAACTAAAGGAACGTGATGAAGCTATTTCCACAGAAGAGGAGGCTTTGTACGAGGCTTTTGAAGAAAATGGAGATGCTTTTGCAGTCCTGGTGCTTGTGTTTGATTCGCTGGGAGACACCGTACACAGAGATTTTGCCGAAAATCTGCTGGATGCATCAGCAGTTTATTCACAGACATTAAATGAAAGCCTGCTGAATTACGCAATGAATAGCGGCAAAATAGAGATGGCGGACACCGTCCTCGCAAATATCGATAATATTGACTGTAAGAAAGCATTTTTCCTTGTAATCAACAAATATGAAGATGGTGAAAAAAAACGGGAACATATTTGCAGGATTATAGGAAATGCGGGACTGGTTCCTGACGACAGATATGAAATAGAGCAATATCTGCAGACATCTGGAGACAGTATCCAGACAAAAGTATGCACATATGATGAGGCTGGGAAAAAGGGTGCGTCAGCATCTATAGAATATGTGATCCAGTATCTTCTGGCATATCTTGACGAGAACACAGAGCTGCTGAAGAAAGTAATCGGGAGATTTTGTGATTCGAAACCAAACGATACAGAATTATATCTTCTGATCCATCATATTATGGCAGGACACACCTTCAGGAGTGCATCTGAGGAATTGGGGACAATGGCAGAGAAAGGGATGTTTATTGTATTTTCTCCTGCAGATATTGATACGATGTTAACGCGTAAAGATCTCAACGGGGATGAAAAAGTAAGCTTTCTTCAAATGATTAAGAAGTGGAATGTCAATGACAAGACCTATGATAACGTGATTGGCAGGTACCTGACCGAAAATAGCGATGCCGTTGACGTCCGTATTCAAGTAATACAGGAATTGTTGTCATCAGTAAAGACTCTTTCAACTAATACTGTGACAGATTATGTATTAAAATGTTCGGCAGATGGGGAAAGAAAACCGGAGATTATAAGAATGTTATTCGGGCTTGATCTGAACCTGAGTTTTTACAGGGAACTTTTGTCGAACTATATGAAAAAATCTCCGGATGACCCATCTGTCAGGGAAGAGATTATTACATTCCTGACGGACTTGGGACTTCAGGGAGATCCGGAAACGGTCATAGAGATGGCATGTAATACTTCAGAAGAAAATCTGCAGGAGACGATAGAATATATCCAGAGAATGACAAATAATGGCGGAAGATTCAGAAATGACGCGCTCAGCACTTATCTGGAGAAAGCAAGAGATCATTGTTATCATTCCCAGATAATAAAAGCGCTTTACAGCCCGGCCGGGCGAATCAGCCCGGCAGCAATTACGAATTATGTGCTGTTTGGAAAGGATGATGGAACGAAAGTACAGAATTTACGAGCCTTTTCATCACAGTGCAGCGTACCGCTGGGAACTTCAGGATGTCAGATTAATCATTTGGGGCATACAATAACCTGCAGTCTGATTCAGGGCTATGTTCTTGCAACAGGGGATTCGGAACCTACGGCAATTGATATTGTCAATATGATGAAAGATGCGGGAGCAAGGCTGAATCCGGTAATCCGGGCAGACCAGACAGATATGAAATTTAAAAAGTATGCTGTCGATAACAAAGATGCATTGGGAATGCTGTCAAGAAAACTGTGTGAAGATAATAAAGTATTCTCGTTTTTATTTTAGATAAAAACAAAGAAAGAGGAGGGGTGAAGTAAAATGACACAGGAAGAATACGAACAGGAACAACGGGAAATAGAACGGCTTATAAATCAGATTAATGCGCTGATCGCGGAAAACAACCGCCTGATCGCAGAAATAGAATCTGCCGTAAGCGACGTATATATTTTGGAGAAAAATGTGCGGACGCTGCATGGAAATGTAGAGAACAGAGTGAAAAATACGGCTTCGGAGATATCTGCAAATGCAACAGACACACAGAAGATCAGCGAGGCAATTGAAGAGCTTACAAGACAGTATTTCACTTTTAAGACATTGTCAACCGCATCAAAGAATCTGTCACAGTATACGGATGAATATTATACGCGTTTTTCGAATTTCCATCAGCTTCGGAGAATTACTTTAGGCTATGTGATCGGTCTTGATACTCAGTTTGTAACTGCTGACAATATGCGGAAAGTAGTAGAAAAAGAATATCTGCAGAATACGGATTACTGGCTGGCTTATGCTTCCGCGGCAGTTATGCTGTGGGCAAGTAATGAAGAGGAAGCGGCGAAGAGAGCTGTCGGAAAAGCTTTGTTTATGAGTCCGACGAAAGCGGCGTTGTTTTTCATGCTGATCAACCTTCGTTTCGGAAGGATTGAGCCGGCTCAAAAGTGGTTTACATACTATATGGAGAGAGTTAATCCTTCGGATTTGGGAGAGGAGTGGAAGTATCTTCTTCTTTCATATCTTTCCGGGGCATTCGGGCAGAGCGAGGAATTTCAGGCTGTAATCGCGGCAAATT
The DNA here is from genome assembly GCA_019119745.1 of Candidatus Mediterraneibacter gallistercoris. The sequence goes on from DWWI01000190.1 coordinate 7,530, forward strand.
TAAAAGGTATGCTGGCAAAGACAGAAGCAACAACAGTTGATTTCGGCAAGAAATTCAGTGACAAAGCGTATGAGTTTGCGCGCACATATTTACATCAGACAAAGCAGGGATTTTCCTATCTCAAAAGATACTGTACTTCTTATCAGGAAATGGAAAATATGCTGACAGATGCTGAGAAAAACTCAGTAATTGCAGAACGTTATGGAAAACTGCTTGATACGGGAGATGAAACCAGCGAGGATATTGCGCAGAGAATAGAGAATGTATTATACGCGCTGGTCAACAGTTATGACGATGCTGAATTGGAAGTTGTTAAAAAGATCAGATACAATGATGCGGTTCTGAGTGCTCAGGGAGATGTTACGAAAGCTCAGGAGAAATATGAGCAGGAATTCGGCAGTGATAAGAAAATGACTTTCGGCGATCTTCTTGCTGAGTGGGCTTTTTCTGAAGATACCAATCTTACGCCCGGGATCATACAGAAGTTCTCTATTTCATTTATGAAAGACTGGATCTTAAAAGGATACGAAAAATTTGCAAAAGATTACAGGGAAAAAGAGAAAGAGTCTTATGACTTTGAGGTGGACGGATGCAAAGTAACCTGTACTGAAGATGAATTCAGCAAGGCAAAGAAGAGTATAGAAACATATTTTGAAAAGAACAGATGGAAAAATGTGCTTTCGGACAAATTTATACTTCTCTATATACTGCTCTGTGTATGCGGCATTCTGACACTGGGAATCATGGCGGTACATTTTTCAAAGATTGCCCTGACGATTGGGATTCTTCTGGTTATCGTAGGAGCGTTCCTTCTGTGGCGGCGAATCGTTGATCTCGGCGGCCTGCTGAAGGAGAAAAAGAGACTTGCAGTACAGAAGATAGAACATTGTCTGGAAGAACTGAGAGAGTGGAGAAATGTGCTGCATCAGGAGGATAACAGATTCAGCGATCTGGAAGATGCGCTTTCCCGGTTTGGAAATGAGATGGAATAGGGGGTAGAATGAGATGTCTAATGTAACAGGAGCTATTAATAATTTAAATAATACGATTAATAATTTTGAGTCAAATGTAGATGTGCACGTAAAAGAAATCCACCAGTCCAGTGTCAGCGTAGATCAGGCGGCAAGCAGGATTTATGATAAAATACTGGAATTCCGTGAGGAAATGGAGCATGGCGAACAGAAACAGCTTGCCCATGAAAATATTATTCGTATTGATCAGATTATAAAAGAACAGTTCAGTAATTATGAGACGATACGCCGAACTGTAATGGGCGTTGTACGTGATTTTGACATTAACCTTGTGAGAAACAGTACAATCCAGGAACTTTCAGAAGAACTGTGGCTGACAAGTTCCAGATACTGGCTGTCCTATGCGCTGATTGCTATAACAGCATGGGTAAATGATTATCCGGACGTCGCTAAGAATGCTTTAGCGGAGAGCGGAAGAAAAGACGCTATTAAAACCACATTATTCTTCTGCCTGTTAAATCTCCGGTTTAACAGGATGGAAGCTGCCAAAAAATGGTTCTATGAGTATTTTAAGACGTTGGATCCTACAATGCTGCAGCAGGAAACCGCGGTTATGCTTCAGGCATTTTTAAACGGTATTTTCGGGAAGGACAAAGAGCTTGAATATGAAGTTATTGATGTGATAGATCAATGGATCTCTATTATCAATGAGGATGCTGAGATTTGCGAGGAACTTGTCAACGCGTATGAACAGTATATTGCTAATATAAATCCGCAGGTAACATTTAATTATGAGGGGATCAAACAATTCTGCAGCAATTCACAGGAACTTATGAAATCCTATAATGATGTGTCGAAATATCAGGTGCTTCTCCAAGTCCTGGGCGGTCTTGAAGTGGAAGCGGGAGAACAGAATGATGACAATTACGCGGAAAGAGTGGATGCGGTATTGATTGATCTGATTTCAAATTACGATGCGGAGGAAAAGGACTTAAGAAATCAGCAGGAGTATTTTAATTTGATCGTTCGTAATGAAGGGGAAGTAGAAAAAGCGGAGGCACAGTATGAAGCTGAGATGGCTCTTCAGAATGAACATTTTAATATCGGAAAGCAGATGATAAAATGGGCTATCTATGACGACAGCGACACTACAGATGTTACGGTCAGAAAATTCGGTTTTCAGAATACAAAGACATGGTTCCAGAGTGCTTTGGAAAAATGGACGATGAAAGTGCAGCAGGAATTTCCGATTGAGTATTCGCTGAATATCGATACCTGGAGCGGGGTCAGCAATGGAACTGACCAGGAAGAACTGACAGAGAATATGAAGAAATATTATGAGACAAACAAATTCCAGAATATGTTTGTCAATACGATCAATATTGCTGCTCTGATTGCGCTGGTTTTATCCGCCGGTCTTGCTTTTGTAACTCTCTATGCGCTGGTGGTTACTGTGGCAGCAGCGGCAATTCTGATTTTCCGCTGTGTTAAGGCGGTGAAAGATTACCCGAAGAGAGTGAACAGCGCATTGGCGGCTTTAAGTCAGACTATGGCGGAAATAGCTGATTTCAGGCAGTACTTTGAGGAAAATGTAGAGAAAAAAGACGAAGTACTTTCAGCAGCTGAGTTTATTTAAGAGTATGAGATACAGAGGAGGAAAAGAAAATGACAAACGAAAACACAAATAAGAACTCGCAGGAAACAATGGACTTTGAGGCAATGATGGAGCAGCGTATACAGTCAAATTTCACCGCGCCTGGACAAAAAGTTGATGTATCCAATGAAAGACTCAAAGAAATGAACAAGAAGCTGCCGTCATGGAGTCTGGAACCGCCGTACAGCTTCCTGAAATAATGGGGGAGTTAAAAGCGCCGTCTACATATCAGGAATGGCTCGAATCACTGAAATGGATGGAAAGTCATTATATTCACGAAGAAGATATCGAGAGGATAGGAGAGGGAAATATCCCTCAGAGAGGACTCATATTGGAAAATTTTCAAAAAAGAGTCGTGGCTACAGTGAATACGATGCTTAAGAGATATATCAGAAATTTTAACAGAACGCTGAATGAAGCACTGGAAAGAAATGAATTTGATACTGTGCAGACACTATGCATACGTATGCAAAAAGATATGGAGTACTGTTTTTTTTACAGGCGGATTAGATTTTTAGATTCGGAATTCGTAGAAAACCTTGACAGTGCCCTGAAGGCTCAGATTCTTGCATTCTGGAAGCATATAATCAGTGAGATGGGCAGAATCACGATGCAGACAGCGGCGGCAGATGCGGAGGAAGTTATATTTTCGGTGATGCGACTTAAGAAAAAGTACGGAAGATAATATGGGAAATTATGTTACAGTAAAAAATGAACTGGAAAATTATATAGAAGCCAGAGTACCCCTGATTATTATTAATACTTGCGAGAGGGAGCGGGCGGAGAAAATGCTCCGCGAAGTAAGCAGAGATAAGCGGATAGAGATTGGGTATTACACGGATGCGAGACAAGTTACACAGTTCGGAAGTAAAGCGGTTAAGGATGTGGAAAATGATCCCCTGCCATATGTGGCAGAAAAATTCCGCCGTAACAGAAGAGTGACATTTGCGTTGGGCGATACACGAAAAATCGGGGAAGAGAATATGTACAGTAAAGAGTTACTTAATATCCTCTATCTTGCTTTGGAGAACGCGTCTACTCTTATTATCATAACTCCGGATATTGTGTGGTCAAGGATTGCGCAATTCGGAATGCTGACGGTATTGGACTATCCGGATGATGAAGAACGCAGATGCCAGATAGAAAGGTTTGTCACAACGTATGGAGGAAGATTTCCGATCGAGTGGGAGGAAAGTGATATTACACGGGCCTCGGCGCTTTTGAGAGGATTTACTGAAATACAGATAGAGAATATTCTTTCCTCCACTCTGGTGGCAAACGGCGGTCTGAAAAAGCAGCACATCTATGGGTTGACAAAGCAGAAAAGCCGGATGTACGCATCCGTGCCCTGTGTCGAAGAGGTAAGGATCGATCCGGACATGAGGGTATCAGGGCTGGAAAATCTGAAGAAATGGCTGAAAGAAAAAAAGAAAATATTCTTTATGGAGGAAAAACTGCTCAGAGATCGTTCTATGGCTCCGCCGAAGGGAATTCTTCTCTCAGGAATTCCGGGATGCGGAAAATCCTTCTCAGCAAAAATGATTGCTCAGGAGTGGGAACTTCCTCTATTCCGGTTTGACATCGGAAGCGTCTATGATAAATGGGTCGGAGAAAGCGAGAGGAAAATGAGGGAGGCGCTGTCATTTATTGATAATGTAGCCCCATGTATCGTGTGGATCGATGAGATAGAAAAAGCGTTGTCAGTCTCTGATTCCGGTAATGATACGGGAAAAAGAGTGCTCGGACATTTCCTTTTTTGGCTGCAGGAATCATCCAGCAGGGTCTTTCTTGTAGCTACGGCAAATGATATTCTTGCTTTGCCGCCGGAATTATTTCGAAAAGGAAGATTTTCGGAACTGTTTTTTGTTGATCTTCCTGTGAGAGAAGAGCGGCAGGAGGTAATAGCCCAGTATGTACGACAGTGCCTGCACTGCTGCCTGGAAACGGAACTGCTTGCAGAACTTGTGGATCTGTCGGAAGGTTTTTCCTATTCGGATATAGAATATGTGATAAAAGAGATTGCAGAGACAGCGCTGAGAGAAGGAGATGAAGCTGTGACACCGACTTATATGAAATCGGTATTCAGGCGCGTCATCCCGTTTGCGCGGACAAATCCTGATGCTGTACTAAAGCTGAGGGAATGGGGACGCAGACGCGCCATAGCTGCTTCCTACTATGAGGAGAACGAGGGAGGAGATCATTATGAGTAATATAAATGAACTTCGCGCGGAATTAAGCCGTCTGGAGCGGATAAACCAGGAGTTGAATGCTGAACTCTGGGAGATCCAGAACGGTGTCGATAACGCTACACAGTCATTAGTAAATTTCAGAAATTATATGACTGCAACGATGGACGAGGGAAAACGTGCGATCGACAATGCTCACGCGAAGATTTTGGACGCGTATGAGGTTCAGGGACAGATAGATCAGTTGTATGTCAGATTCAAGCAGATGGAACTGGCAAATAAGAAAATCCGTGAGTGCAATAACAAAAAATACTATGAGTTTGGAAACTATCGGACAGTAAGAAAGATTGTCCAGGGGATTATGGATAATTTGAATGTGCAGATGGTATCTGATGAGGTTATCTATAAATCTGTTGAAAAGCAGCATTTAAAAACGCCGGACTACTGGCTGACTTGTGTGCTTCTTAGCATCATGGCGTGGAAAAATGATGACAGGGAACTTGCGGACAGAGCTATGGACCGCGCCATCCGACTGGATAAGAAAAACAGTTCGATATTTTATATGCTGTTCAATATCCGGATGAGAAGAGAAAACGCAGCGCTGAAATGGTTTTCAGTATACCAGGAATGTGATCTGAAAGGGAGCGATGAAGAGACATTTCTTATGTTGTTTTCATTGTTAAGTAAAACGATTGACGAACAGGTTGATGATCACACTAAATATGAGATATACAGTTTTATCAACAAGGTTATCGCAGTGAGCGCACAGGCGGAAGGGTTCAGTGAAGCGGACATTATTGATCTGATCGAGCGTAATCTGTTGGCTTTGAGTCCGGGATATACGTTACAGCTTAATCTTCTTCAGAAGTGCTGCGATGATTTTCAGAAGATATCAGATATGGTTATGATGGCACAGAATAATATCCAGATTCTGCAGTTTATTTTGGATGTATCGAACGTCAGTGAAATCGAAAAAAATGAATATCTCAGCAAATTTATCGATAAAGAAATTGAAAGACCGAATGATCAGGAATCAGCAGTTTATGATGAGATAGAACGGAATGAAATTATTATCCGCTGTGAGGGAGATGTAGAGCGTGCAGATGCGATATTCCAGCAGGAGAAGGAACGCCGCGAAAAGGCGCTCGACCTGATTCGTGAAATGATCGGATGGGTGTATGGAAGAACCTCTGAGGATGTGAACGTACAGGCCCGCAAAAATATGTTTATGCTTACCGGAGCGCTCCAGAAAAAAGGTGTGAAAAAGTATGCTGATGACTATCGCAGTATGGATACCAGCCTTCATCCAATTACGCTGGGCGAGTACCGTACGACAGCAGATTTTCAGGATCAGACTGGTGAAGAAGGGAAAATAGCCTCATTCTATGAGGCACAGAAACAGGAAAAAATATCGCAGATAAAATACACCGGAGCTTTTGTGGGGATCGGTATTGTGATTGCCGCCGTTATCGCTGCGGTTGCGCTAAATCCGCTGTTTGCGGCAGGAGCTGCTCTGGGTGCTCTGTATTCCCTGTATGTATTTGTATCGAATGAAAGAAAGAAAAAGCAGATTGCCAGAGACTGTGAACTCAGTATCAGCGGCAAGACAGAATTACTGCGGAAGTTGTTTGGAGAATATGCTCAAATGAAGCAGATCTATTATGAATTTGACGCATATCAGGAACAGATTGAGGAGGCTCTTCAAAGTCTGTAGGGATTACCATCAGCTGGGGACCCGCAGGACGGGAAAAAGGTATAGGAAAGAAGAGGGAATGAGATGTATTGTAAGAATTGTGGACAAAAAATTGACGATGATGATCTGTTCTGCGGAAACTGCGGAACAAAAATAGTGCGGAAGTCCGAAACCGCTGCCTATGTTCCGAAACAGACACAGAATATACAGCAGAATATTGAGCAGCCGTGGAATACGCAGCAGAATATTGAACAGCCGTGGAATACGCAGCAGAATATCGAGCAGCCGCGGAATATACAGCAGAATATTAACAGAACGAAAGAAGCAGTAGATGATATAAACTATGATTATACGAAACTGCCTACGGAAAAGCCGTCAGGTATTAAGAGCTTTTATTTTATGGACTTCCTGATCCGGTTGGGGAATAAAGAGAATATACCTCTGTGCATTTATCTCGTACTTAATGTTCTTCTGATCGGCGCATTTGTTACTGCGGTATGCGCACTCCCTGTTGGATGGGGAATGGCTGCAGCGCTCCTGCTTTACATAGCATCAATATCTATTGCAGTATCACCGATCGGAGAATATATACTTCGTCGACAGAATGGCTGTAAAAAAATAGAGGAAGCCGCGGTGATTGAACGTCTGGAACCTCTGTTCAGAGAAGTGTATTACAAGGCAAAGAAACAGAATCCGTCGATTTCAAGTGATGTAAGGTTATTTATTAATGAGGATGAGTGTCCGAATGCATTTGCGACAGGACGAAGAACAGTATGTGTAACCAGAGGACTTCTGACCTGGAGCGATGCAGAGATTAAAGCGGCATTGGGGCATGAGTTCGGTCATCTGGCCCACAAAGATACTGATCGGATTCTGGTAGTAGCGATTGGTAATACAGTGATTGCAGGAATTTGTTATATGTTCCAGATAGCAGCGATTGTGATGGATGTTATTATTGCTATTTCATCGCTATTTATGAGAAATGACAGTGGATTTTGGGTTCGTATGGTCAGTGCACTTTCACGGTTCCTGACAGTTATAGTGATTCGTGCGTTTAACAGAATCTGGACACAGATAGGCGTACTTCTCTGTATGAAAACCAGCAGGGGAAACGAGTATCAGGCAGACGAATTTTCCTGCAGACTTGGATATGGAGATGCGCTTTGCCAGCTGCTGTCTACTCTTCCGTCCGCTAAGCCCAAGGGCCTGTTTGCCAATCTGGCAAGCAGCCATCCGGCGAGTGAGGACCGCGTAGCTCGCATACAGGCATCCATGCAGGCGAACACTATTTCAGCAGAGTAGGAGGCGAATATTATGGCATTTCGCAAAAAAGAGAAAAACCAAAATGTTGGAATGGGGGGAAGGACAGTAGCACTTAAAGATAATCCACTATATCAGGCACCAAGGGAAAATGAAAAGAAAGAGATTATTACGGCGATTGTGACAGTGGCAGTGTGTATCGTAATATTCGCCTTAATTGTATCTAATTTTAGTATGTATTCTTCTGAGCCTTCATACAGTACCTACGGTACAGGCGGTTACAGCGATCCTGATCCGGGGGATCCTACCGGTCCCGCAATCGGAACTGCTGAACCGGAGGATGAAGATGAAAAGGAAGAAGAACCAGAGGAAGAAATTGATATGTCAATGGTAGATATCAACGCTTCACTTGACGGGTATGCAGAGCTTTCCGGAACAGTGGATGATTATGGGGAGTGTCTGCAGCTGGAAGATGCACTGAATATCTATGCGTGGGATGACATTCAGGGAGAAGATGTTCTGGTTGAAAATGCAGATAAAGTATATATTGACGATACAAGTCTGTATTCCATGGAAGAATATGCCGGAAGGAATGTTATGGTTGGAGGAGATCTCTGGTTTGAATCCGGTACGGCATACTATCGTGTTACAACCATTATCAGCGCGGAACCTGAGATGGACGATCCCGGAATCCATAGATATCAGATTGTTGTTGATGACTGCTCGTGGGAAGAAGCGTTATACCGGAGTCAGGAACAGGGCGGCTATTTGGCGAGAATCAGTTCACCTGAAGAATATCAGTATATTACAGATATGCTCAATGATTATACAAATATACATTTCTATCTGGGTGGAAGACGCGATGATACAGGAGCAGATTATTACTGGGTAAACAAAGAAAATGAGTTTATGGACGACTGCCTTAACAGCAGCGATTCACCCTGTATGCCGTACTGGTATAGCGGAGAACCAAGCTATAATGATACAGGTTCAGAAGCGACAGGAATGATTACAGAGGATGTAATGAACCTATTCTATGTATCGGGAACATGGTATTTGAATGATTCTTCAGGAAATCTGGCACAGGATTATCCGGAATTGCTGAGCGGAAAAGTCGGGTATATAATCGAGTTTGAGGAATGACAAAATGAGTGAACAACTAAGAGGACAGCCAGTGGAAAAGAAACAACTGATTATTTTTATTCTTGCAGCATACGGAGTGACCTTTGTACTGGGACTTCTGATGTGGGCTTTTTATGGGAGGGGAGCGGACCTCAGCGTATTTCCAAATGCACAAATGGATTATCCGGTGGCAGGTATAATGCTGGCATATCTTGTATCGAAAAAAGAGGTAAAAATCTGCCGAAGCCATTTTTTATATTTTTCATCCTGCTGACAGCCGCGATGATTTTGTGCGCGGTGTTTTCGGTATTTATCCCGCGAACTATAGAATCGGGTAAGACTGAGATTTCGATCTGGATGATGGCTGTTCAATTACTTATAATTTCAGGCAGTGTAATTTCCTGGATTTTACTTTTAACTTCAGGAAAGGAAAGAAGAGCAGCTTACGGATTAAAGGGAAAGAACTGGAAAAGGTCATTTCTTTGTATCCTGCTGTTCTTTTACTGTACAGTGTACGAATGGGGATATCCAGTGCCGCAGGCGGACAGATGGAAGCTTTTGGAGCTGTCTGGATAGAGCCTTCCACGTGGATCTATCTGATCACACTTTTTTACACCATCCCGGATATGGGGCTGGCATACTGTGTCAGCCAGCAGATTACCTGTATTTTCCTCGGAATCTTTATGGCATACGTGTACATGAGAACAGAGAATATTTGGGTTCCGGTGGCTGTACACTTTTTGAATAATAACCTGATTCCTGTGTTTGCGGGAAACTATACGGGGATATGTTCAGGGGCAGGCGATTCACTGGGGCGATCTGATACCGGCGCTGCTTCTGAACCTTGTGATTTTTGGTTGGTTCCTTTTTTTGAAACCATTCCGTGCCGGGAAAGACCAATAAATTTTCGTGTACTGATTGAATTCAGATGACGCAGAAAATCGCTGAAATTACACAGATTGCCTTTGTACACTGAAGCTCAATCAGTCACGGTTACGGCAGGTTTAATGAGACTCTTCGGAGTCTCTTTTTTAATTTCTATACATTGTTATTTAAAAATACCTTAAGAATCTTTACAAGACATATTAAAAAACATCAATCATAATGAACCCATCTTAAAAACAAGAGGTGAAATTATGATAAAACCAGATCAGTGCAGACAGAAAACAAGCATTCTTGACTATCTGGAGCAGACAGCAGAGTGTTACAGATACAGTACAGCGGTTACAGGCGTTGACGGCGAGTTCACATGGTATGAGTTTACCGTGATGGCGAGAAGGATCGGCACCGGTATCAGCCGGAGAGTATCTCCGGGCAGTCCGGTTCCTGTGATGATGGAGAAGAGCCCGCTCATGCTTGCAGCTATGCTCGGGGCGGTATATGCAGGCTGCTTTTATGTTCCGGTGAATCCGGACAACCCTCCGGAAAGGCTGAAGAAGATTTTCCGGACGCTGCAGCCGGAGATCATTATAGCGGACCGTAATATACAGGAATTCCTTACGACGGAAAGTATCTGTGCCGGATCCGATAAAAAAGAGTGCAGCATAATTTCAGCGGAAGAGCTCGTGAAGGAGGACGTGGATCCGGAGCGCCTTGCAGCAATCAGGAATGCATCGAGAGAGACAGATATCCTGTATGGTATTTTTACATCAGGCTCTACCGGGACGCCGAAGGCGGTCGTGGTAAGCCACGGGGCAGTTATCCGTTTTATCGGGCATTTTACGAAGATATTCGGCATAAGTCACGAAGACGTGATCGGCAACCAGGCGCCCTTTGACTTTGATGTATCGGTAAAGGATATCTACTCATCCGTGATGACAGGCGCGGGGCTGGTGCTGATACCGAAAGAATATTTCTCTACGCCGCCGAGGCTTCTGGACTTCCTGTGTGAGAAAAATGTTACGACGCTGACGTGGGCGGTATCGGCACTGACACTTGTCTCATCTCTGAAAGGATTGAGATACCGCATTCCGGAGAAGGTGAATAAGATCATGTTCAGCGGTGAGGCAATGCCGCCCAAGCAGCTGCGGATCTGGCAGGAAGCTCTGCCGGACGCCCGGTTTGTCAACTTGTACGGTCCCACGGAGATTACGTGCAACTGTACGTATTATCCGGTTGTCCGAATGTACGAGGACGGGGAGAAGATACCGGCGGGAAATGCATTCCCGGGCAGGACAGTATTCCTTCTTGATGAGGATGATATTGAGATTGCTGAGCCGGGAAGACAAGGTGAGATCTGCGTGGCGGGAGAATCTCTTGCTCAGGGATATTACCGAAATGAGGAACAGACGAAGAAGCAGTTTGTCATGTATCCGGTCGGCGGCGGTGAACCTCAGAGAATATACAGAACCGGGGATATGGGATATTACGATGAAAAAGGCAGAATCATATTTGCCGGGAGAAAGGATTTTCAGATCAAGCACATGGGACACCGGATCGAACTGGAGGAGATCGAGAGCGCCATGAACGCCGTGGAAAAAGTACAGCGAAGCTGCTGTGTATTTCAGGAGGAGAAGAACCGGATCGCAGGCTTTTATATGGGAGAGGCGGAGCCGTCGGAGGTACGGAGAAAGCTGAAAGAAAAACTGCCTGTGTATATGGTTCCGCCAAAGCTGATCCGGATGCAGGTTATGCCGCTGAATAAAAATGGAAAGACAGACAGGGCATACCTGAAGAGATGGAAAGAGTAAAAATGAATTGTTCATACAGATGAAAAGGAGAAATTTATGCAGAGAGAACAACTGGAATACGCGGCAGCCCGTTACGGGACCCCGCTTTATATATTTGATCTGGATATGCTGAAGAGACAGGCGGACAGACTGAAAGAGGCGCTCGGGAAAGAGGCAGGGCTGTGCTATGCCATGAAGGCAAACCCGTTCCTGACAAAAGAAATGGCGGAGCAGACGGACCGGATCGAAGTATGTTCAATGGGAGAGTTTGAGATATGCAGACAGATGGAAATCCCGCCGGAGAAGCTCTTCATATCAGGAGTGCTCAAGAAAAAAGAAGATATATACAATATACTGAATACATATGGGGATAAGTGCAGATATACAGTGGAGTCTGTAAAGCAGCTTCATTATTTCCTTGAGTGGAGCGATGCGCATATGAAGAAACTCAGGCTTTACCCGAGACTGACCAACGGCAGTCAGTTCGGTATGGATGAGGACACGATACGCAGTGTGTTCGGAATAGTAAATATGAGTCCGTATCTGGAAATTGAAGGCATTCATTATTTCTCGGGAACACAGAAACGTCATCTGAGACAGTTCCGGCAGGAGCTTGAGATGCTGGACAGGCTTCTTCTGAAAATGAGAGACGAGTGGAAAGTACAGGTCACGCATCTGGAATACGGTCCGGGTACCGCGGTGCCGTATTTCCGGGGAAAAGAATCACAGACATATACAGATGAAGGACTGAAGGCCTTAAGAGAATCAATCCGGTCCATGCAGTGGAAAGGCAATGTGACAATAGAGCTGGGAAGGGCATTTGCGGCGGAATGCGGATATTATCTCACAGAGATCAAAGATGTGAAGAAAAACGGTGATACGAACTACTGTATCGTGGACGGCGGTAATCATCAGCTTAATTATGACGGACAGATCAAAGGCATGTATCAGCCGGAGATACAGCTCATACCGGGAGAGCAGACAGGGCAGAAGAAGCCTTGGACCGTATGCGGAACGCTTTGTACGATGAATGATGTGCTATGCAGCAATGTAGAACTGTCAAATGTCCGGACCGGAAAAGTGCTTGTATTTGAGCGTACCGGCGCATATTCTGCGATGGAAGGAATGGCTCTTTTTCTGAGCCATGCGCTGCCCGCTGTCGTGTCATACAGTAAGAATGCGGGATGGACTGTGCTGAGGGAGCATCAGCCTACTTATCAGTGGAATATGCCGGGTGATGATCTTAATAAACAGATATATAAAGTAATTTAAGTTTACTTACAGAATCAAGAGAAGGAGAAATATTACAATGGAAAAATTAATGGAAATCTTAATGGAAATCGACGACAGCATTGACTATGAAAACGAGAAAGCCCTGATCGATGACAGGCTTCTGGATTCTTTCGGTGTGATCACACTTGTATCCGAACTGGAGGACGCGTTTGACATTGACATTGAAGCATCTGAGATGACGCCGGATAATTTTAATTCTGCAGAATCAATCTATAACATGGTGAAAAGACTTCAGGAGAACTAGCATATGGCATATCAATCATTGGTATACGGGTTTGTATTTCTTCCACTGTGTCTGATAGTATACCAGATCGCGCCGCAGAAATGGCGCAGGAGAGTGCTGCTTGTGTTCAGCTATCTGTTTTTCTGGCTTCTCAGCGGAAAACTGATCGTATATCTGCTCGGGACAACTGTGTTCGTACACTGTATCGGTATCTGGCTGGAGTGGCTCAGATCAGAACAGAAGACAGAGCTCGCATCTGCGGAAAGATGCGAAAAGAAGAGGATAAAGGGAATATATCAGAAGAAATCAAGAAGAGTGCTGGCATTCGGCGTACTCCTGCTCCTCGGAACTCTTGCATATCTGAAATATTACAATTTCTTTGTGGGAAATCTGACCGGGATCTTCGGGAGCGCGCTGCCGTTTACTCTGGAAGAGAAAAAGATCCTCATGCCGGTGGGAATCTCGTTTTACACGCTGCAGGCCATCGGCTATCTGGCAGACGTGTACTGGGGAAAGATCCGTGCAGAGGAAAAACTGGAGAATACGGCGCTGTTCCTCGCATTTTTCCCTCAGATCATGGAGGGGCCGATCTGCCGCTATTCGGATACAGCCGGTACACTTTACAGCGGAAAACCTCTGGAGATCGACAATCTGACAGACGGATATATCCGGATATTCTGGGGATTGTTTAAGAAAAAGGTGATCGCGGACAGGCTTGCTATCGGAGTGGATGCAATATTCGGGAACTATACGTCATACAGCGGAGTTATGACGGTATTTGCCGCTGTGGCATATACCGTGCAGCTCTACATGGAATTTTCGGGATGCATGGATATTATTATCGGAAGCGGACAGCTCTTCGGAGTAAAACTTCCGGAAAACTTCCGGCAGCCGTTTGCGGCTCAGAGTGCGGCGGAGTTCTGGAGAAGATGGCATATTACGCTGGGCACATGGTTTAAGACATACATTTTCTATCCGGTTTCCATGTCCGGGCCGGTGAAAAAGTGGAATCAGTACGGAAGGAAACATTTTGGAAAATATATTACTATGCTCGGGACGTCCGCTATGGCTCTTTTTCCTGTATGGCTGTGCAACGGACTGTGGCACGGAGCGAGATGGAGTTATATCTTCTACGGGATGTATTATTTCACACTGATCCTTTTTGGAATTGCGGTGGAACCCCTGCGTGACCGGGTACTGGAGCTTTTGCACATCGGCGAAAAGTCCGCGGGGCTTAAGTTCGTGAGAATCGCAAAGACATGGCTTATCATATTTACCGGTGAACTCTTCTTCCGGGCGGACGGACTGCGTGCGGGAATCTATATGTTCCGCAGTATATTCCGGAATTTTGACCTTAACAGTCTTTTTGACGGAAGATTGCTGGAACTCGGGATGAGCAGGGCAGATCTGACCGCCATTGTAGTCGGATGCGTTGTAGTGGCTGTTGTGGGGGCTGTGAAGGAGCGAGGCGTCCATGTGAGAGAAGCTCTGGGAAGAAGGCCGGCTTTTATCCGGTGGAGCATTTACTATGCCCTTCTGCTGGCGGTGATCGTGATTGCCGCGTACGGAGACGGATATCAGGCGGTGGACATGATATATGCCGGATTTTAGCAGCGTATTGACAGAAAGATTTTAAAGGAGGCCAGTTTGAAGAAAATAAAAAAGATAATTCTGTTTATGCTCATATTTGTAGTGATCCTGTGGATTTGTTCTACAGGGATACAGCTTGTGGTGAGAAATGTAAATGGATCCGTAAGCGGACGAAGCCGCGTATTTGCGTCTGTCAGCGCGGAGAAGAAAAATACGATTGATGTACTCGTAGCAGGGGACAGCGAGAGCTACACATCGGTCTCCCCGATGGATCTGTGGGACCAGACCGGAATCGCGGCATATGACTGCGGACAGCCCGGACAGCGGATACAGGAGACATACTATATACTTAAGACGGCTTTTAAGACACAGTCTCCCCGGCTGGTGGTCTTTGAGACTAATACAATGTTCAGGGATCCCGGCATGCTGAAGAATCTGCAGCTGTCATTGACAGAACCTCTGGGATTCTATTTCCCGGTCTTTAAATATCATAACGCATGGAAAGCGCTGTTTGACGGGCCGGGGGGACTGAAAACCTGCTATAAGGGATTTGAGATAAGGAATAAAGTCGTATCATATGAAGGCGATGAAGAATATATGAAAGAGACGAAAGACAAGGCAGAGATCCCGGAAACTGTCCGGATCTATATGGATAAGATCAGAAAACTGTGCCGGAAGAACGGAGCGGACCTTCTGTTGGTGAGCGCGCCGTCACCTAAGAATTATAACTATAAAAAACATAATGCCCTGCAGGAATATGCAGAAGAGGCGGATCTTCCATATGTGGATCTGAACATGAGGTATCGCGATATCGGCATTGACTGGAGAAAAGACAGTTATGACAGAGGAGATCATCTGAATATAGACGGAGCCAGAAAGGTTACGAATTTTATGGCAAAATATCTGACGGACAATTACCAGCTTCCGGACCGCAGAAAGGACGACGGATGGAAAGAATGGAATGAACTGGCAGAGAGCTATTTTAAAGAACTGGAGCAATGTGTTATACTTTAATAAAATGCGGAACGAAAAATATTGCGGAAGGATGGCTCCTGCAGGTATATGAAAGAGATCCATGATCTGTCTGTGGATGATCTGTGTACGGTCAGCCGGGAGATCAACGAGTATACGGATATTGAGCACGCATAAAGCATCATTGATTTTAAAGATGTACAAATATATAATATAGGCAGAAATTATTTATCGTCACCTGTTATCAGGTGGCGATTTCATCAGGAGGAAATTGTCATGACGATCAAGGAGATCGCACAGCTGGCCGGAGTATCGAGCGCCGCCGTTTCGAGATATTTAAACGGCGGCTATGTCAGTGATGAGAAGAAAGAACAGATCCGGAAAGTCATCGAGGAGACCGGATATCAGCCGTCGGCACAGGCGAGGATTCTGCGCACGAAAAAAGCCTGTCTCGTAGGTGTCGTGGTGCCGAAGATCAATTCGGAATCTATCAGCCGGGTCACGGCCGGGATTGAACAGGTGCTTTCAAGGCGGGGATACCAGATGCTTCTTGCCAGCACGGACAATGATCCGGATAAGGAGATAACATATCTGAAGCTGTTTGAGAATTATCCTGTGGACGGCATCATCCTGATCGGAACTGTGATCAGTGCAGAACACAGAAAGTTTCTGAAGAATTCTAAAGTTCCTGTAGTAGTGATAGGACAGTACACAAAGTATGCCAAT
>DWWI01000191.1 GCA_019119745.1 Candidatus Mediterraneibacter gallistercoris
GGCTCTCATGCTCTTATCCGATAAATCCCGGGCACCCAGGCTCTGTTCATCGGCAAAACATTTCAGATACAGATCTTCAAGCGTAGCTTCTGTCTGTTCGCAGCCGGCACACGGAGCAAACGGGCTGATTACCCTCGTTTCCACCACACTTCCAAGATTGCGGGAATTTACGATCGTGTGCCGGTTCTCGAAAGAGAGCCAGTCTCCTGCCGGCACACGGCAGGACCAGATCATTCCATTCACTTCCGCGACCAGTTCTTCCGCAGTCCCCTGCAGGAGAAATCTTCCTTTCTTCATGATGAGCACCTGATCTGAAATGTACTCGATATCCGACACGATATGTGTAGAGATAATAATGATCTTATCCTGCGCCATCTCTGCGATCACATTTCTGAAATAAGCTCTCTCTTTCGGATCCAGCCCGGCAGTAGGTTCGTCCATGATCAGAATCTTCGGATCATTTAAAAGTGCCTGTGCAATGCCAAGTCTGCGCTTCATGCCGCCAGAGAAGGTGCGTACCTTTCGGTTCATGTCCTCCTTTAGATTCACCAGTTCCAACAGTTCCTCGCTCTTTCGCTTTGCCCTGCGCGGCGGGATCCCTTTGACCGACGCAATGTAAAGCATAAAGTCCTTTGCCGTAAATCCGGGCGTATAGCCGAATTCCTGGGGGAGATATCCGAGCATATCACGGAATTCCATACCCATCTCCACATTATTTTTTCCGTCTACTTTTACCTCGCCTCTTGTCGGAGCGACGATCCCGCAGATCATCTGCATGAGAGTCGTCTTTCCCGCTCCGTTCGCTCCCAGGAATCCGTAGATTCCTTCTCTGAGTTCAGCGTTCACATTGTCTACGGCAATCCTGTTCTTAAACTGTTTAGACAGCCGTTCCAGCGTTAATCTCATCTACATTCCCTCCTGACTTTTTCACTAAATCCGTCATCTGCCTCACCATTCCAGCTATGGTAATGACCTCTGCGGCAGCCCATATCCATACATTCTGCATACTGTATATCTCTCCGCCCGTATTTGCAATACATAGAAATGCTGCTCCAAGCAGCACGCCCCATACCCCGCAGAAGAAAAGGCCGTTTTCGTGTTCCCATTTCTTAAGGATTGCCATGCATCCGGCGCACATAGCAAAGTATGGCACTGTACCGTACAAAAGCACCTGCCATATTTCTGCCCGGTCTGACGCCGTGAAAACTGCCGCAGAGAGAAAAAGGATTCCCAGATCCGCCGCCCCAAAAGCCGTCAGCCGAATCAGCAGTACCTGACGCAACGGGTTTCTCACTGTCATCTGCAGCTCCAGAAGCCCCGGCTGACATAGATCCCACAGCTCGCGGGCATTGATCAGACAGAGGAACGGCATACACACGGATCCGAGCAGGAGCAGGGAGCTGTCCGTTCCTGCATTCGGGCCAATGACAACAGCCAGTAAAAGCGCTGTTGCCGCAATCTTAAGCAGCCATGTTCTTTTCCGGATAAACCGAAGCTGATCAAAAAAGAACCGTATACCGGACATCTTCGTCTCCGGACGATGTTCTTTTATCTGTTCTGCCAACAGAAGGGTTTCTTTTCGTTGCTTTTCGTCGTATGGCGGAACCGTAAATGCCATCAGACGTTTTTTCAGTTTTCTGTCCATAGTGTTTTCTTCTCCTTTCTGTCCACAATCATGCAAGTTTATCCCTCAGTTTACTCTCCGCCTGTTTCAGCCGGTATCTGACTGTAGATACAGGCATATCCATGACACAGGCAATATCTTTCAGGCGCATATCCTGATAATAACGCAGGATGATCATTTCCTGTTCTTCCGGTTCCAGCTCATCCAATGCCGTCGTGACCTGCATCCGGTCAAGCAGCCTGTCGATCTCTCCGCCTCCGCCGGATTTTTCTTCACCGTGTCCTTCCTGTTCCTCCGTCGCCGATTCATATATCGTACTCGCTCTTTTGAAATAATCTTTTATGGCATTTGATGCTATTACATAGAGGTAGTTCTTCCTCTTCCCGTACTCGCGATATCTCTCCAGACTGCACATGAATTTTAAGAACACTTCCTGCGTAATATCCTCGGCCAGCGTCTTATTTCTCAAAAGCCGGTAACAGTATTTATAAATATCCTCGTAATTCTCGCAGATCAGATCCTCTATGAACCTCTCATCATCAGGATCTTCCCACCGTAATATGTGAAACAATTATTATATCCTCTCAATACCTGTAACAGTTCTTCCTTGTGTTATCTATAAAGTATAACGATTCAGGTTGAGAAAAAAACAAAAAACTACATAAAAAACGTCCGGCCGTTTCAGCCGGACATTCAAAATAATCTTCTCTTATTCTCTATCTTTTTCTGCGAAACAGAAAGATTCCTCCTGCCATCAGCAGTATCCCTGTCGCAAGGATCCAGTATTTCGTAGTAAAGTCCTCCAGCATACCGAAGGGATACAATTTCCCCAGATATTTATATCCTGCGCCTGTGGCTGCGATATAATAGCCCAGAGGGATCATATATCCCGCAATCAGGTTATCGGAGACTGCGTAGGCGAAGATGCCGAGTCCTCCGAATGCCAGGATTTCCGCCATTGTACCGAAGAAGTACCTGCCAATCTCCATCTCGCAATTCCCGGAGTGCATTACACCGATGTAGACGAGGACAAGAAGCACTGATTCAAGGAGGCTGAGTCCGACACGGATCAGATACACAGATGTAATGTTCGTATACTTTGCCTTCACCAGTTCCCACAGATCCCGGTTCTGTTCCGGAAGGAATACCGGCACAAAGAGAATGATGCCGATCAGCGCCACATAGGTCTCCAGTATTTTCGCACTCTCCGCAGCGTCCAGATTCGAGATGCCGAGGATCAAAGGAGACGCTGCCAGAAGCCCTGCGCTGATCAATAAATGTTTCCATACATTATGCTGCAGCTGTACGTTTGTGATTTCCAAATATTTTCCCACGACGTCTCAGATGCCCCTTTCTCTTTTTCTCATAGATAAATATAGTCAGCGCCAGAAGTAGAAGTGCCAGTACCGCATACAGGATTCGGTTCATGGCGAGCTGCCCAAAGTCTTCGGCAAATCCCGCATAATTGAGTTCTGTATTATGTCTGGGTATCAGATTCCAGCCGTAACGCCCGCCGTTCATGGCTGAAGCCCCGGTCATCACACTCATAAACCACCAGACTGCCTGAACCAGTACAGCAAGAGCGGTCTCCGTAAGCTCAGTGCACAGCATCCCCACTGCGACCACAATCATGACCATGGGCAGCAGCCAGCCCAGATCGTATTTCAGCCATGCCAGATAATCCAGCTGCACATCTTCGATTCCTGCCGTGATACAGCTTATTGTCGGCAGCAGGGAGAGGATCAGCACCGGGATCATATGCATGAACACCAGAGCTGCGTACCGTGCTCCCATGACCATGCCGGATGATGCTCCTCTGGAATAAATCAGCTCCTGCATCTGCGCTCTCTTATCCCGCAGCATCCTTGTAGCTGTCACAAATACAGGCAGGATCCCGAGGATGATTCCCATATAATCACAGAACAGCCTTGCATATCCGCCGGTCAGCCCGTCCTGTTCGGTCAGCGCCTGATAGTTTTCCACCGCGCCCTCATAGTCCACCGGAATCATTACATTCGACCAGAGCCGGTCTTCCGTATAATCCGAACCCGGTCCAAGGATATCAGCCACCTGTTCCATATCCTTTAAGAACTGCTCATAGGATATGCCGTCTTTTAGAGGAACCTTATACTGGGTAGTCTGAATATCATTTTTCTGAAAATATGATGCAATATTGTCCTCAATCTCATCTGCTTTTACGCCGGTAAGATCATAGATAATATCCGCGATTTCCTGTTTCTCCGCTTCGCTTATCCTGACATTTTTCGCATATCCTACAGGATAAGTCACATAGTGATCGTAATAATAGGCATAGGCGAGAGTTCCCACTCCCGTCTCCATCACGTCCTGCTCTGTGATATCTGTTTTAAATCCATAGTTATAATAGTTCTCCTGCCCTTCCTGCGGCGGATTCAGAACGGTTGAGTTTCCCATCTGGCTGTTAAAGAAGAAAATAAGACACGCCACATACAGCCAGAAGATCAGACTTTTGAGTATCTGAGTACATTCCTTTTTAAAGAGAGTCATGATCATACGTCTTCCCCTCCTTCTGCATCAGGTACATATAGGCGTCCTCCACACCGGAGTCACAGTGCTGCGCCCCCTGAAAAGGTGTTGTCTCAGAAAGGAACCGCACCATCACATTATTGCCAAGTGTGATCATGCTGGTCACTGTGTATTCAGATTTCAGACGCTCAAGCTCCTTTCTGCTGATCTCCGCCCGGTACACTCTTCCTTCCACCAGATTCACCAGTTCTTCCACCGTTCCCCTGTAAATGATCTGTCCCTCGTCCATGACTGCGATCTCCTCACACGCCGCCTCCACGTCTCCGACAATGTGGGTGGAAAGTATCACAATCCTGTCCTCTGCGATCTCACTTAACAGATTGCGAAACCGGACACGCTCTTCCGGGTCAAGTCCTGCGGTAGGCTCATCCACGATCAATACCTTCGGATCATGAAGGATGGCCTGGGCGATCCCCAGTCTCCGCTTCATGCCTCCTGACAGGGCGCGCACTTTTGTGCGGGAATTTCCCTGTAGATTTACCCGCTCCAGCAGCATCGGGATTCTCTTCTTTCTCGCTGACTTGTCAAGTCCGGACAGTACGCCAAGATAATCCATAGCCTCATAGACGGTCATATTCGGATACATGGAAAATTCCTGGGGAAGATATCCCGTAATCTTCCGGATTTCCGGGGCGTGTTCCACAGGAATCCCGCAGATTTTTACCTTTCCGCTGTCTTTTTCCAGAAGAGTTGCAAGTACTTTCATAAGCGTCGTCTTACCTGCCCCGTTTCTCCCGAGAAGTCCGAACATCCCTTTTCCGATCTGTAAATCCACTCCGTGAAGCGCCTGTTTCTTTCCGTATGATTTGCTGAGATTTTTTATCACGATCTCTGTCTTCATAGTAGTCATTCCTTTCTGCTGTCACTTTTTTGAACTGTCATCTTCCTGACATCATTACTGTAACTCGGAAAATCCTATATTTTCCCTACGAAGATTTAAGAATTTCTGCAGAAAAAGGAAACACTGGCCAAAGCGCCGCCTTCTATACTGTTTGCAAGATTCAGACTGCCTCCGTGTTTTTCCGCCAGCATCCGGCAGATATGCAGACCGATCCCGAAATGCTCTTTCCCCGGCTCATTTTCCTGTCCGTCTGCCAATGATTTTTCCCCGCGGAAATATGGTTCCGATGCGGTATGCAGTTCCTCTATGCCAAATCCCTGTCCGTCATCATAGACATAGAGGCGCAGATACCCGGAACTTTCATCCCACTCCAGCGTAATCTGCACCTGTTTCACCGCATAGCGCAGGGCATTTGACAACAGATTTTCAAAGACTTCCAGAAACAGAGATTCATCCAGCCACAGATTCATATCCTCCTGTTCCTGACGATCCGTCAGCCTAATCTCAACACCGCCCGCCTCATTCAGCGGATCTGTAATCTCACGAATATGCTCACTCAGATGTCGGAACCGGATCTGCTCCCTCACCGGTTCTATTTCTTCAAAACTCCGGATATGCCGCATAGTCTTTGTGTAGTCCTCCAGACGCTGTAATTGCCGGGTCATCAGCGCAAGAGTATCGATTAATTTCTGCTCACTGATCTTTCCTTCCGGCACATACCGTCCAAGCAGCTCCGAATATCCCCGGAGAACTGTAAGAGGGGTCCGCATATCATGGGCGAAAGCCGCATTGATCTCTTTTTGATCCTCTATTCTCTGCCACAGCTCCTCTCTGTCAGAGACTATGGCGCTCCGCATCTGTTCAAAAGTCCTGCAGAGCTGCCCCATCTCATCCGCACTGTCATAATATATCTGGAAATCGAGATTTTTCCGTCCCATTTCATCCGCGCCTTTTTTCAGGATATCAAAAGGCGCCTTCATTCGTTTGTAATAGAACAGCACTGCCGCAATGACCATCCACACAGCCATACAGATCCATGGCGACAGGTCAGAAACCAGCTGCAGTATAAAGATTTGATCCTGTTCGGTCTCGGTAAGGCGCCAGACAGCTGCATTTTGTCCCATATAATATATGTCCACGATCCCCCTGTCCTGATGCAGTTTCATTCCGTACCGGGCAAAGATTCTGTTTTCAGCCCAAAAACATATCTGCTGTATCAGGAAACTGCAAAGAAATGCTGCCAGAACAGCAAGAAGCAGATAGACGGCCAGTGCCTGTTTCAGTGAAAGATTCCGTATCCTGTTCCTTAACTTTTCTATCTTTTCGTCGATCCAGTCCATTTATACCCTACTCCCCATACAGTCTCTATCACTTTCTGATCTGAGTACGCCGCAATCTTATTTCTAATCCGCCGGACGTGTTCCGCCACGATGGAACTGTCGCCCCCTGCATCATATCCGCGGACACTCTCATAGATACGTTCTTTGCTGAAGACCTGCCCGGGATGAAGAGAGAGGAACTGCAGGATATCATATTCTGTCCTCGTCAATTCCAGCCGGTGGGATGCGCACGCGACGCTTCGTTCGTCATAATAGATTGTCAGATCTCCCGCCGTCTTAACAGTCTCCCGCCGTCTGCCCCGCTCCTCTCTCCGGAAATGAGCCGCCACACGCGCTCCAAGTTCTTCGATACTGAACGGTTTCACAATATAGTCATCCCCTCCCAGCATCAGTCCGGTGATCCGGTCCTGTTCTTCCGCTCTTGCAGACAAAAAAATGATCGGGCAGTTTACTTGTGCACGTATCTTCCTGCAGACACTCAGTCCGTCCATATCCGGCATATTGATATCGAGCAGGATCAGATCCGGCTCCCGGGAAATCTTCTCCAGAGCTTCCATTCCGCCTCCTGCCGTAATCACTTTGTATCCCTGAAGTTCAAGATAATCTTTCAGAAGGAGAACGATCCCTTCCTCATCATCTACAACCAAAATCCTCTGTCCCATTTTGTCAAGTACTCCTTTCGCCAGCAATAGAAAAAGTATAACATATAATTTCCTACACTTTTCCTATGTAATGATTCCAGAGACAAAAAATCATGCTTTTCATATTTGCATGAAAAAGCATGATTTCGATGTTGTACAACTTCACAGACTGCTTATAGCATACAGCGGGATATTGACCATCCATTCCTCTTTTCTGTAATCCATCATTGAAGTTCTTACCGCATACGGCGGGTTATACTTATTAAAATAAGCTTTCAGGCTTTTGGCCTTTACATTTTCCTCCGCCTTTACTTCCAAAGGAATCACCTGTCCCTCTTTTTGTATGAGAAAATCAATTTCCGTGTGAGAAGATGCTGAGAAATAATAAGGAGTGTATTCTGTCTCCGAAATTATCTGCTGATATACATACTGCTCCGTCAGAGCTCCTTTAAATTCCGTAAACAACTCATTCTTTTCCAGGATCGAACGGGCATCCAGGTCGCTCATCGCTCCAAGCAATCCTACATCTAACAGATATATTTTAAATGCGGAGAAATCAGTATATGCTTTTAAAGGGATACCCGGTTTCTCTACACGATATACTTTGCCTGCCAGCCCACAGTCCTGCAGCCATTCTATAGCAAGTTCAAAATCTTTTGCTCTGGCTCCTTTTCTGATTTGGCCGAAAAAGAATTTCTTATTTTCTTTTGCCAGTTGAAGTGGAATTGAGTTCCACACCATTCTGATCCGTGCCAGTTCATCATTTGGAGTATGCTTGCTGAAATCATTTTCATACAATTCAAGAATCTGCTTTTGTATATCTCGTACAGAAGTCACATCGCCGCACTCTGCATAATCATTCACAGCTTCCGGCATTCCGCCGACGAAGTAATATAATTTCAGCCAGTTAATATATTTATCCGAAAAAGTATTCAGCGCCTGATAATCTTTTTCCTCTATAATATCAGCCAGCGCCTCTTCACCCATGGCAGTCAGAAATTCACGAAACGACATAGGATACATATTAAGAGACTCAACTTTTCCAACTGGAAACGACACTCCCTCATGAATGGCCACACCCAGTAATGAGCCGGCTGAAACTACTGCATATTCCGGTGCATTTTCACAGAAATATTTCAGTGATGAGATCGCTCTTGGGGCTTCCTGTACCTCATCAAAAATGATCAGCGTTTCTTCCGGTATGATCCGTTCCCCCGTCTCGATGTTGATCATTCTTATAATTCTCTGTATATCGTAATCTTCCTCAAAAATCCGACGCATACGTACATCACTGTCAAAATTAATATATGCTGTGTTTTTAAAACATTTCTTTCCGAATTCTTTCATCAGCCAGGTCTTGCCTACCTGCCTGGCGCCTTTCAATATCAAGGGCTTTCGGTTTCGTTTGTTCTTCCAGTAAACCAGTTTATCCATTGCATATCGCTTCATATTATCACCCATTTCTACTAATAATACTTATAGTAAAACATTTTTTTGAAGGAATATCAATGTTATTATTACATTTTTTTGAAGGAATATTCACTATATATACATTTTTTTGAAGATAATCGTCCTTTGTTACAACGCACTAATCGTATCCACAATAGACACTATAAGAAAGGAAAAACGGAAAACTCATTTTACTGAATTTCCCGAATCTATGTCACCGGCACCGGTATTGATAATCCGGGATCATTCCCGGTCTGTCATCCATGATGTGATTAGACAGATACATCGCTTTTCCATCATCCAGAATACGCAGCGTAACTTCATGTGTATAAAAGTCATCGTTTCCCTTTTTCTCACATACCACATCCACCGTCAGTGTTACGGTCCCATCCTCATTTTCTCTAATCCCTGTCACTTCCGGCACAGAGATCCAGAAAGCATTCGGAGCATAATTCCCGACTCCCAGCATGACCCAGTCATAAGTTCCGCTTTCGGCATCATAAGATGCATATTCCCTGAGCTGCTCTGCTGTCACCGGCAGATATTTCGTCATCAGGCTTTCAAACTCTTCCCGCGGGATACCCTCGGCACATTTTTCCGTATCTATCTCTCTTCCGTATTCTTCCATATAAAGGTATTCATACAGTCCGTTAAAATCCAGTCCTTCAATCTGATCCTCCGACCATTCGGAGCACAGAAGATTATTTCCCTGATATCCAATAATATCAAGATAGTTCTCCTCCATCTCCCTGTACTCTTCCTTCTGCGGCTTTACCCGTATCATCTCGTATGCATCCACGACCTCTGTAAGTTCCGGCGGCTGTGCGGTACAGTATTCGAAAATGAACCATCCTTTCTCCGTATATTTCCACTGACTCATCCGAGAGCGGCTGTTCACGCTGAAAGCAGGCTCCATATCATCTGTCCATCTGCCTTTTGTATAAAGTGAATACATATCTTTCCCGTCAAAGGTAAACTTCTCTCTGGAGACCGTACCGTCCGTGTGTATCCTGTATAAGATAATCTCTGACTGATTTCCTGCCGACGCCTCATCCAGAAAGTCTTCCATTGCATCATAGTGCATCATATCCACGTCGAATCCACTGACAGCGGCAGGCACGTCTTTTTCAGCTATAATCTGCTGCATTTTTATCGCTGTCTCCTGCGAAATCACGGCATTTATAGAAGTTCCCTTATCTGCTTTTTCATAGATGTCGCGGATTGCCTCCATCATTTCCGCGCAGTCCTGCTCCGCCTCTTCCTTCTCTGCGCTGTCTATGGGAAGATCATATCCTCTTTTATAAATTTCTGCTTCGGACAACTCTTCCGTATCTTCCGGCTCGCCTGAAATGCTCGTATCTTTATTGCTTTCTTTATCTTCTGCCACAGTGTTTTTATGACTGCAGCCGGCAGAAAAGCAGCACAAAAGCGCTGCAAATATAATTAAGAATATCCTTTGAATCTTTTTGCCCATATTATTCCCCATATTAATTATGTGCCGCCGTTATATTACATTTGTAATATTATATCAGTAAAGAGTATTTTGTCAAGATAATTACATTACCAATAAATTATACTAGAACTTATGATTACACGATATTTTTTTATTCCCGGATCAGCACCAGACCGCAGCATATGACTGCAATCTCCGCACCGATCATAATCCCCCGCATAGGGAACCTGTCTGCCATAGGCCCAAAGACAGCCATTCCAAGGGGCATGGCACCATAATACATGGAACTCAAAAGTCCAACCGCCCTTCCCTGCATATCTTCTCTGCTCAATCTCTGGACAGTTGCTGTCACTTGCGTCTGTACGACTGTCATTGCCACTCCGAATCCGATCATCAGGACAAGATAGAGCAGAAAATTTCCGGCCATCCCCATTCCCGCACCAATAATGCCGAACAAGAGCAAGCCGCAATACAACATCTTCTGACCTGCCAAGCCGCCACGTATACTCATGAAAATACTGCCCGTCAACATCCCGGCCAATCCCGCTGCTTCCACCGCAGTCAGATACCAATAGTCTTCACCGTATACCCGGTTTACGAACAGTCCCGCCATGAATCC
>DWWI01000192.1 GCA_019119745.1 Candidatus Mediterraneibacter gallistercoris
CTGATGTTTGCCTGCAACGTTTACGAGGTGACGGATCATTTTGCGGAGAACTGCCGTGAAGAAGTAAGGGATAATCTGAAGCGGCTCAGACATCATGCCTGCCTCGGCCTTATCTGTGGCAACAATGAGATCGAGTCTGCCTGGCATCACTGGGAAGAGTTTCAGGTAGAATCAGCGTATCTCCGGGCAGATTATATCCGTCTCTTTGAAGAGATCCTTCCCCGGGCGGTCAGAGAAACAGCGCCGGATGTATTTTACTGGCCGTCATCTCCGTCTTCGGGAGGATGTTTTGACGATCCGGACAATGAAAATAACGGAGATACTCATTACTGGGCAGTCTGGCACGGGCAGCTCCCGTTTACAGATTTTGGAAATCATTACTTCCGGTTCTGCTCGGAATTCGGATTCCAGTCGTTTCCCTGCATGAAAACGATCAGAAGTTTTACGGAGAAAGCCGACCGCAATATTTTCTCGCGGGTGATGGAGAGCCATCAGAAGAATGACAGTGCAAACGGAAAAATGCTTTACTATCTCTCTGAGAATTTCCGCTGCCCGTCCACACTGGAGCAGACGGCCTATATCAGCCAGATCCTGCAGGGGATGGCAGTCCGCTGCGGCGTGGAACACTGGAGAAGAAACCGGGGGCGCTGCATGGGCGCGCTTTACTGGCAGGTAAATGACAACTGGCCGGCGCCGTCCTGGTCGAGTATCGACTATTTCGGCAGATGGAAAGCGCTCCATTATATGGCGAAAGAATTTTATGCGCGCAGGGCTGCGAGTCTTGAGATAAATGGCGGCAGGATCCGGCTCTGGGCGGAGAATGAGACTGCTGAAAATCAGGATTTCCGGATGCGGATCTTCCTGAAGAAGATGGATTATACTGTTGTAGCCGAGACCGCTACGACCGGCAGCGTGGATGCTTTCTCTTCTGTCTGCGGAGCTGAGATTGATCTTGAGGACTGCCGCGCGTATCGAAAACTGAAGCAGGGCTGTGCGCCAGACGAAGACCCGGATGAGGCGTTATTTATCGAGGGAGCAGTCGAATATGAGGACGGGACAGTGCGGCGGTCGGTGGAGACACTGCTACCGTATAAGTATCTGCGCCTTACGCCGCCTGTTTTCCGAACGGAGGTCAGCCGGAAAGGAACGGCTTACGAGATCAGTCTGGAGGCGGATGCCTTTGCGGCGTTTGTGGAACTCTCCGTTGACGATGCGGATGTGATTTTCAGCGAGAACTATTTCCATATGACAGGCAGGGGGCAGAAAGTCATCATCCTGAAAGATGAGGATATATCGGGAACAGCTGTTAAAAATGAGGTTGATCTGGCCGGGCGTATCCGGATCAGGAGTGTGGCGGATACTTTCGAATAAATATTTTTAAGCCGTGTTTTACACTACTTACAGAAAAATGTTTGAAAATCGACAAAATAGTGCTATACTATGGATATTATAGAGTTACCATAGACTCATTGGGGATGCCCCGAAGTTACAGAGGCATCCTTTTTATTTAGAGATATTATACTTATAGATAAACCGTTACAGTTCAGACGCTGGTATATCTGACTGTTACTATAAATCAGTGCAAGGGGGTAATGATATGGCAGGAACACTTGAATATGAACAGTTGAACAAGAACCTGGAGGTTGTTGACGGCCATGCCGTAAAGGCTCCCGAGGATTATCAGGATCCGGAGCAGCTCTATCAGGCGCTTGTCGCAAGAGTGAGAAAATACCATCCCTCAACGGATATCTCCATGATCGAGAAAGCGTATAAGATCGCGAAAGAAGCGCATAAAGATCAGGTGAGAAAATCCGGCGAGCCATATATCATCCATCCGCTGTGGGTGGGGATCATCCTTGCAGACCTTGAGATGGATAAAGAGACGATCGTGGCAGGCATGCTCCACGACGCTGTGGAAGATACGGACATGACGCTGGATGACATCACGAAGGAGTTCGGCGAAGAGGTGGCTCTTCTTGTGGACGGAGTTACAAAGTTGGGACAGCTCAGTTATTCGCAGGATAAGCTGGAAGTACAGGCGGAGAACTTAAGAAAGATGTTCCTTGCCATGGCAAAGGATATCCGGGTTATCATTATTAAGCTGGCGGACCGGCTTCACAACATGCGTACGCTTGAGTTTATGACGCCGGCGAAGCAGCAGGAAAAGGCCCGTGAGACGATGGATATCTACGCTCCCATCGCACAGAGGCTGGGTATTTCGAAGATCAAGACCGAGCTTGACGACCTGTCCCTGAAATACTGGAAGCCGGACGTCTACTACCAGCTTGTACACGATCTGAATGAACGCAAGACAGAGAGAGAAGAGTTCGTCCAGCAGATTGTGGCGGAAGTATCGAAGCATATGAAGAATGCCCACATCAAGGCAAAGGTCTACGGACGTGTAAAGCATTTCTTCAGTATATATAAGAAGATGGTGAACCAGAACAAGACGCTGGATCAGGTGTATGACCTGTTTGCGGTCCGTATTATCGTTGATTCGGTGAAAGACTGTTACGCGGCTCTGGGCGTGATCCATGAGATGTATACTCCCATCCCGGGGCGCTTTAAAGATTACATCGCTATGCCGAAACCGAATATGTACCAGTCGCTCCACACGACGCTGATGGGGCCTTCCGGACAACCTTTCGAGATCCAGATCCGTACCGAGGAGATGCACAAGACGGCTGAATACGGTATCGCGGCCCACTGGAAATACAAGGAGGGTGCGGATGCGGCGAAGAGCATGGCGTCTCAGGAGGCAAAGCTCAACTGGCTGCGCCAGATCCTTGAGTGGCAGAGAGACATGTCTGATAACCGGGAATTCTTAAGCCTGCTGAAAGGCGATCTGGACCTGTTTGCGGAAGATGTC
>DWWI01000019.1 GCA_019119745.1 Candidatus Mediterraneibacter gallistercoris
AAACGCGCTCTAAGTGCCGACGCTGCTCCAACGGTGCGTACGCAATACCTATCTCCCGGCTGCTTTCTTTCCCATTCCGAAAATTCTCATGCAAACGGGTAGAAGAAGCGACTTCCCCGACTATGATCTCATTATTTCGGCCGATTTTAGATTTGTTGATCTTCCGGTTCGAATTCGAACCGCATTAATTTCTGGTCCGCTTGATTGATGTTCCTGCAGATATAAGACGAACAAGCGGAACCAGAAATCTCCATAACCGGAAACGGTTCCCGGCAAGAAAAGAATGATTTAGTTACCCTCTATATGATGCGGCTATTGGAAATTATGTACCGGTTTCTGCCAGTTTGTATGAGATTTTATCGCTCCGGCTCAGGATTGGAAAAACAAGAAAAGCGAATAAATACGTCTGACCTGATGCACAATCCGTGGGCAGAGGAAGATTGATAACGGCGACTGTGGAAGAGAATTAGGCAAAACTTAGAATCAGGAGAGCAGCGTTAAACGGGCACGCGAAGTTGTCTGACGTAAGGAGTTCTTCGCGTGTCCGTTTTGCTTTTAGCTGATATGCTGATTTATTAGTTTGCGTTATTCTCTGTAACCGGAGCCGGGATCAACCTTTTCTCTGCCTGCGGATACGTGAGACAGTCATTTCGTATCTGCTCCCTTTTCAAAGATTTTCCTTTCCTGAGTCGGTACGAAAAATCGAAATTTATCTTAACTTCAACGCCAGCATCGTTACGATGACGCAGTGCGCAACGAACATGACCGGGACGCTGATATAGAATTTCGGCTTTCTTGTCTTATGCCGGAACATGATCATGCCTGCCAGCGCGCCCAGGGATCCGCCGACCAGAGCAAGCAACAGAAGTGTCCGCTCCGGAATGCGCCATTTCCCGGACTTTGCCCTGCCTTTATCCAGTCCGTACGCGACCCATCTTGTAAAATTGATCGCTGCCAGATACCATACAAGAATACTCATACTTCGATCTCCTCTCCCAGTGTAAATGAATAAATGATCTTCTCTTTCACCGGTTTTTCCGTAAGCTGCTCAAGCGCCTGTGCGTAATAATCGAGCTGTGCATGATATTTTTCTTTCAGCTCGTTTCCAGTCCTCACCTTGTCTGTCTTATAATCGAGCACCACAAGGCCGTCCGGCTCTTCGAAATACACGTCTATGATTCCCTGTACAAGAATCTTTTCACCGGAACAGTCTTCCGGATAGATTTCCGACGCATCCACACTAAGGACAAAAGGCTGCTCCTTATACAACTTTCCATTACGGGCGGCATCTGCCATTCTTTTGCCGCTTCTGCATCCGAGAAAACGCAGGATGTCCTTCGGACGGATGCACTCCGCCATCTCATCTGTCAGCCTGCCTTCCTGCCGCAGCTGCTGCACTGCCGCAATCAGATTTTCCACGTCATAATCAACCGTAAAATCCAAAAGCTCCAGCAGTTTATGATATGCGCTTCCCCTCGGTGCTCCGGTCAGAATCTCCTCTTCTTTCAGGAACTCCGGGATAAGCGGCACCACAACCGGTTCCTCGTACATTTCTTCCCCGGCTTCTTCTGCAAGAGACGCCCATTTCTTCAGCTCAGATACTGTGAATTTCAGTTTCATCTTCCCTTCATCTTCAAACGGATACACATAATCGATCTGCGCATCCAGACGTTCTCTCAATTCAGGCTCGTAAACCTGTGAATCATCCCAATTCCGTAGGACATCCTCTGACATGACTTCTGCCTGAACCTCTTCCTGCTGAGGGGTAAGATCTTCTGCTCTGAACACCGAGACTTCCACAGGCGACTCCTGCTTTACCTTTCCCGTCTCATCGGATAAGATACACGGCAGCACCCAGTCCAGATAACATTTAGCCCCTTCTGCCCTAAATACACCGGAAATATCTGAGACAGCGCCGTCTTCTGTGATCTTTGCCGCTCCTGTCATGATCAGTTTTTCTTTTGCACGGGTCAGCGCTACATAAAGGATACGCATTTCCTCTGCAAGATTTTCCAGAGCAGTTTCCTCACGGATCATCTTCTTTAGAAATGTCGGAGTCTTTGTTCTCCTTTTCAGGTCGATCAGATCCACTCCGGCGCCCCAGTCAGGATGAAGGAGCACACTTCCTTTCGTGTCCTGAGTATTGAATTTCTTTCCCATTCCCGCGACAAATACGATAGGGAATTCCAGACCTTTGCTCTTATGGATACTCATGATGCGCACCGTATCCGCCTGCTCATCCATGATTCCGGCCTCTCCGTAATCCACATCATACTTTTTCAGTTGGGCAATATAGCGGACAAAGTTGAACAGTCCTTTATAGCTCGTCCCCTCAAATGCCGCCGCCCGCTCTGTCAGCATCTCCACATTAGCCATACGCTGGGCGCCGCCCGGCATGGCGGCAATGTACAGTCCGTACCCGGTCTTGTCGATGATTTCTTCTAAGAGTTCATGGATCGGCGTATATGGCACCTTTTCTCTGAAATAACGGACCTGATCGTAAAATCTCCGGAGTTTCCCTCTCAGTTCTTCCATACATGCATCTTCCGCCGCGTCACTCTCGGCGCACATTGCTGCCGCCTCGTAGAAAGGCACATTGGGATATGCGATCCTGATTTCCGCCAGTTCTCTTGTATCAAGCCCTCCAAAAACCGAGGTCAGTACAGCCGCAAGGGGCAGGTCCTGTCTGGCATTGTCCAGTATCTTCAGATAATCCAGCAGCACACTCACTTCGTAAGTCTCAAAATATCCCTCCCGGCTCACGGAATAAGCCGGTATTCCTTCTTCTCCCAGCACCGACGAAAAGACTTCTGCCCAGCCGCGGATGCTCCGGGTCAGGATCACAATATCTCTGTACTGTACTCTGCGGTATTCCCGGGTCTCCTTGTCCAGCACCACACCGTCCCGGATCAGCTCCCGGATACGGCGCGCGATCATCCTCGCCTCCGCCTGACGCTCATCTTCGCCTCCTGTATCCTCCTTATCTAGAAGGAGAAGTTCACTCTTACAGAAATCCTCCTTTCCGGATGGGAGAGGCGGAAATTCCGCTCCCGGATAGAGTGCGGCACTGTCGTCATATTCAATCCCGCCCAGCTCTTTCTTCATGATCTGGCGGAAGATATCATTTACACTGTCAAGGACTTCCTCTCGGCTGCGGAAGTTTTTATGCAGATCGATCCTCTGCGTTACGCTGTCTTTCAGACTGTAAGTATTGTATTTCTCCATAAAGAGTTCCGGTCTGGACAGGCGGAAGCTGTAGATGCTCTGCTTTACATCGCCCACCATGAAAATGTTATATTCTCCCCTGGACACTCTCGACACGCTGGTAAGGATCGTCTCCTGAACAAGATTGCTGTCCTGATACTCGTCGATCATCACCTCATCGAACCGGTCCTCATATTCTCCGGCAACGGCAGATGGCACAAGCTCCCCGTCCTTTTCTTCAGTCAGGATCGCAAGGGCAAACTGCTCCATATCATTGAAATCGATCATATTTCTGAGACGTTTCTTCTCATCCAGCATATGCGCAAACCGCTTCACAAGCTCTGTCAGTGTGACGACGGACGGCAGGGCGTCCTGCATATCCTGCTGCCATACCTCGCGGGGAGCATAGAAATAATCTTCCTGCATCCCTTTTAAAAGACTCTTTGCCTGTTCCCGGAGTTTTTTGACCTTCTCTTTCTTGTCCGGAGATACCGTATCATCTTTCTTGGAAGAGAGACGCTTCCATTTAAAGCCGGCAGCCGCACTGTACATTGCATCAAAGTTTTCCGCCCGCTGCAGCCGCTCCAGTTCTTCCAGATCGGAGTCCAGCATATCGCCGTACATGTATGGGCCATCCGGCTCCTCACAGATCTTAAGCCCGCGCTCCAGCACTCTCTCGATATCCGCCGCCCTCATACGGACTCTTTCTTCCGCACGCACTTCCAGATTCTCTGACTCATAAGCCTTCACACACTGATCCAGCCACCGATCAGGCCGGGGATAGCTGCGGGAATACTCATACATTTTCAGAATAATCTCCTCGATCTTCTTATCACTCTTTCCGCTCCCGAACCGCTCTGTAAAATCAAGGAACTCTTCTTTAGCTTCTGCATAGCACTCTTCCAGAAGCTCCTCCAGCACATCCTGCTTTAAAAGCTTCAGCTCTCCTTCTTCCGCGATGCGGAATCCCGGATCGATCCCGATCACATGAAAATGATCCCGAATGACCGCAAGACAAAAGCTGTGGATCGTAGTGATCTGGGCGCTGTGGATCAGAGTTGCCTGCCGCTCCAGCCTTATATCTCCCGGCCGTTCTTCCAGCTTTTTCTCTATGGCAGCGCCGATCCTTTCTTTCATCTCAGCGGCTGCCGCCTCCGTGAATGTCACAATCAGCAGACGGTCCACATCTGTCGGCGTGTCATCCTCGGTCAGCCGTCTGATGATACGCTCCACAAGCACCGCGGTCTTCCCGGATCCTGCCGCTGCGGAAACAAGGATATTCCGATTCCTCAGATCAATGACTTTCTGCTGTTCACTTGTCCATTTCACGCTCAACTTTCCGCACCTCCGTCATTCCGTTCTGTCTCCAGCATCATTTTCGCCACAGCTTCTTCCATAGAATATTTTTCAAGTCTCCGGTATCCGCATCCGTCGATCCGGATATCAAAGCCGCAGATATCCCGGTACGGACAGTAATCGCACCCGGTATCTCCCCCCATTTCATACGGCGCGGCAGACACTTCGCCCGAACTGATCTCATCCCGGATCTTCATTTCTTTCTCCTGTGCATATTTCAGGACCGCACGGAACGTGTCTCCCGGAAGCGCCCGGGAATTTTTGCTCAGTGATCCGTCCTTGTTCCGCCCAACGGGAATCAGCAGGGAACTGCCTGTCAGGTCTCTCTCAAGATGGGAAATTACTTTCTCATCCCCGTTTACAAGGCCGTCCAGCCGGAGCTCTTTGAGAATACTCTTCTCCACATCTGCATCATTGTCTTTCCTGTCCACCACCGGATCCTGAATCCGGTAATAGAAGATGCCCGCCGGAATGATCTCTTTGTCCGGGTACTTTCTCTTCTCCACATCAAGCGCCGCATTCAGATAGACAGGGAGCTGCATCTGCAGACCGTGATAAAGAGCAGTAATGTCAAAACTCTTCATCCCCGTCTTATAATCCGTAACCTTTACATACACACACTCGTCGTCTTCGCAGATATCGATCCGGTCGATCTTTCCACTTCCGAATTTCAGCTCATATCCCCCGGGCACAAAGTCTCCTTTTTCCAGCTGTCTTGTAAGAGCCCACACCGATCTGCGGATCAGGCGCTTGATCCTTGCGATCATGTATTCATTTCTTGCGGAACTGAAGAGCACTGTATTTCCGTAATCGATCACGCTCTCCTCCACGCTCTCATCGATCAGCTCATCCCTCAGTTTCTCCGGCATTTCTTCCCAGCGCATCTTCTCCCGGTCCGCTTTCCGTGAAAAACGCTCCAACGACTGGTGAGCAATATTTCCCAGATCCACAGCCTCAAAGCTGTACTCCTGACGGTCAGAAAGGCGCAGTCCGTAGCTCAGGAAATGTGCGTATGCACAGGAGGTGAACTGCTCCATCCGTGTCACACTGACGCGGTCCGGATCCGGATACAGCTGTCTGGCACGTTCCAGTCCAAGCTCCGGATACTCCCGCCGCAGGAATCCCGCATCCAAAATTTCTTCCAGCGCATCTCTGCTCTTTTCATCCCGCTGAAACCATGTATAAAGCTCTTTCCAGCTGCTGTCCACGCCGGATCTGCGGTCCCTGACTCCCTCTGCCACTTTCAGGATACCGGTCTTTCTGGTGAGCTCGGTCTCTTCCATTGTCCGTTTCTCTTCATCAACAGTCCGGAGTCCGGGGAACAGCCTTCTGACATCCGATATAAGGTAAGCCGGCCGCAGACTTTTTCCGTCCCCGGATACTTTGGACCATGAAAGATACAGATACTCCGATGGCTTCGTCAGATTCATATAAAGATAAAATTTCTGTATATACGCCTCCTCCTTCGGCCCGGGAGACAGCGTAATATTCCCGCTTAAAAACTGCTCTCTGTCCCGCTCGGAAAGAAGGCCTCTCGCTCCTGCATTTCCGGGAAGCAGAGTGTCATTCGCGCCTACAAAGAACAAGGCTTTTATGTTTTTGATCCTCGTTCTCTCTACGTCACCGATGACAACCTGATCCAGACTGGGCGGGATCACGCCTACTTTAGCCTCTTCCAAACCGGCATCCAGCAGATCGCAGTACTCTTTCAGCGAAATCTGTTCATCTCCAAGAAGTTCAACAAACTTATCAAACAGTTCCAGCACAATCCTGTAGATCTGGGCATACTCTTTAGCCAGTGCAAGTTCTCCCTTTTCCTGAAATTTCCGCTCCATTTCGCCAAGCTGTTCCTGCATTTTTTCCTTAGAGATAAACTCATAGACTGCCAGCGTCACATCACGCACAGTCTTCTTTCTCTGCTTCATCACAAACATAAGGCTCTGGATTTTCTCCACGAAGCGGACTCTCAGATGGTTCAGCTCCTGAAGTTCTGCTTCACCGGCTTCCGAAGCCTGTCTCACCCACGCCTGCTGCCATTTCTTATATCCTTTAATGCCCAGCGCCAGGCAGTAATTTTCCATCCGGTCCACCTCTTCATCCGTGAACCCGCACAGTCCGGTCCGCAAAAACCGGAACACACTGTCATAGGTAAAATTTTCTTCCGCCATGGCAAGGAGACTTCTTAAATACTCCACAAATGCGTTGAGCAGAATGCTTTTCTTGTGATCCATAAATACAGGAATATCAAACAGGCCGCACGCCTTTTCCAACGCATCCGCATACACATTCATATCTGCCGTGATGACCGCAATATCGCGGTAACGGTATCCCTTCTCTCTCACCAGATACCGGATGCCCTCCGCCACATACTGCGCTTCTGCCCGGGGATTGCGCGCCTCGTGAAGAGAGACCGCCCCTGCATAGCCGTTTTGTTTTCCTTCCGGTCCATCTTTCCCCGGCTCATCTTTTTGGCGATACTGCTTTCCGGAATACCGGAATAATTCCGACTCAAGAAACGCCAGCGCTGCATTGTGTTCAAAGCGTTTCGGCGGTTTCTGATACAGATACACCGGATCTTCCACTTCTGTCTTCGTATCTCGCGCGATCTCCACGAGAGAAGCCACCATCTGCTTGCTCAATGCAAAAAGCTGATACGGATGACGGTATACAAAAGGATCTTCCCTCTCATCCATCTCCACAGTGATCATAACCTTGTCGCACACCTTCAGAAGTTCTCCCAGCAGCCGGTCCTGAACCGGCGTGAAACCAGTAAATCCGTCCATTGCCACAACGCTGCCTTTTAAGATGTTCGACCGAGGCACAGCGTCACTCAGCACATCCAGCATTTCTTCTTTTGTAATATATTTTTCACTCAGGTAATCTTCAAAGCCTTCATACACTTTCCGGATATCTTTCAATTTATAATAGAGATAGCTGTCCGGATTGATGCTGTCCATAAACTCATCCAGCCGTTCAAAATCCACCCCGTACTGGGTAAACTCTGATATGACCGACTTCACCTCACTGATGTATCCCTGTTTCTTCAGATTTCCTTTCAGCACTGTGAGTTCATCTTCATAATTGCCCGCAATCTTTCTCAGGATCAGGTTCTTGCCTTCATCGTCAAGCACCGTCCGGTCGTCCTGTCCTACCTCCTCAAACACCCGATGGGCAAGGCGTCCGAAACTCAGGACATCGATATTCATGATCCCGCCTCTGGGATGCATCAAACACAGATCTTTCTGCGTCTGCATCGTAAACTGCTCCGGCACAAGGACAAGAT
>DWWI01000193.1 GCA_019119745.1 Candidatus Mediterraneibacter gallistercoris
TTCGATCACGACTTTATGATGGGATTCATATTTTTCTTTTAATCCTCCGAGGATCGCCAGACACTGCTCTTTCGTCGGCTCCTCCACGGATACGGGCTGGAAACGCCGCTCCAGCGCCGCGTCTTTCTCAATATATTTGCGGTACTCGGCTATAGTCGTCGCGCCGATGAGCTGAAGCTCGCCTCTGGCAAGGGACGGCTTTAAGATACTGGAAGCGTCGATCGCCCCTTCTGCTCCTCCCGCGCCGATCATCGTATGGATCTCATCCAGGAACAGGATCACATTTCCGTTTGATTCCACCTCGGAGATCAGCCCTTTCATACGCTCTTCAAACTCTCCGCGGTACTTGGAACCTGCGATCAGCCCCGGCAGGTCGAGCGTATAGATCCTCTTGTCTTTCATCTTCTCCGGAACCACGCCGGATGCGATCCGCTGCGCCAGTCCCTCGATGATCGCCGTCTTTCCAACGCCCGGCTCTCCGACCAGGCACGGATTGTTCTTCGTCCTGCGGCTTAAGACCTGCATAAGCCGATGCATTTCTTCTTCTCTCCCCACTACCGGGTCGAGTTTTCCTTCTTCCGCTCTGGCCGTCATGTCCATACAGAACTGATCCATCATAGAGCGGGAATTTCTCCCCTCTTCCTGTAATTCCTCCTGGTACTCTTTCGGATCCAGGCCTGCGGCGGCCAAAATATCCTGAAATATTTTCTGAAGATTGATATTCAGCGTGATCAGTATACGGGTAGCCACACAGTCCACATCCCGGATCATGGACAGCAGCAGATGCTCTGTCCCGACCTCCTCCGTGTGCAGCCTCCGCGCTTCCTTTGCGCTGTTCTCGAGAATATCTTTATAGCGCGGACTCTCCGCCGGCCTGCTCTTCACCTGCGCCTCGGTCTGCGGCACGATCAGCTCGTCCATGAGCTGATAGATCTTCTCCTCCTCAACGCCGTTTCGGGCAAGGATCTGCCCTGCTACTCCGGAATACTCCTGCCTGAGCCCCAGAAGGAGATGCTCTGTCCCGATATAGGGATGCTGCATCTCCCTCGCTTTCTTCGCCGCATATTTAATAGCGTTCTCCGCCTGATTCGTATATGATATGTGCATAAAATCCTCCTGCATGCTCTTCTTCATTCAATATAGATTCCTTACAGAGAGTCGATAAGTCTCACTCATAGTCATCAAATATTTCATCCACCAGATCATGCACTTCCTGACGGGAAATATTCTTGCAGCAGCCGCGCGCGAGCACGATCCTAAGCGCGCGCCTCATCTCCCCCAACTGCTCCATCTTGTCAATATCAAGAGCGATCACCGCCCCGCGCCTCTTGTCCAGGCTGATATAGCCCTCTCTCTTCAGTACACTGTATGCCTTATTTACCGTGTGCATGTTTACGCCGATCGTATCCGCGAGCTGGCGCACCGATGGAAGCGAATCCCCTTCATGTATCACGGACGTGGCGATTCCCATTATGATCTGATTACAGAGCTGGATATAGATCGCTTCATCACTGTTGAAATCAACTTCTATGATCATGGAAAGCTCCTTTCTCTGGTGTGTTATAGACATGATAGCACACCAGCTTCCCGCCGGCAAGGAAATTTCGTGTTTGCTTGAAAGGATGATGCTGCAGCAATAAGAATAACCATCAGAATCGAATAAGGGATGCGGAAAAGAGGATCCTGCACCGTACCGACCCACTTTACCTCATCCCCTCGAATCCATGTAACGCGATATCAAAATGCTCGTCCATTGGAACTCGCATTTTAACATCGCTAACATGGAGAACGAGGTGTATTCGGAACGCTCCATGTCGATGCACAGCTTATGCAGAATCCTCTTTTTCCGCTGTCTCATCCGGTCGGTAGTCATCCTTTTTCCGCAGCGGACTCTTCAACAAACACTCATATAAACCGGAAGAGATCAGAACTTAGTCGACAAAATTTATCATTTCGACCAGTTTTTTAATAGTAAACTTCGTGATTGCCGGGGAGATACTTCCGATTGGATAAACGCAGAAAATCATTCGGTTACAGCCCATTTGATGCACCTTTCGGGACGGGCGGGGAGGGGATGCGGACGGCGACTGTGAAAGAATGTTAGACTAAGTTAAAGCCTGCGATACGGCGTTGATCGCTCAGATGCAGTTGTCTGAGTGAAGCGAGTTCTGCATCTGAGTGATCTGTATTTAGCCGTATCACAGGCTTGTTACTTAGTCTTACGTTCTGTAACCGGAGCCGGAAGCATTCCCTCCCCGCCCGTCCTGATAACGTGGATCAACATACTGTGTACGAGTGATTTTCAGATGATTTATTGACGGATATCTCCCCGGCAACCACGGAATTTACTTCCCCACTTTCGGGAACTGCATCTCAATCCTTGTCCCTCTTCCGGGCGCACTGTCCACGCTGACCTTCGCCCCATGCAGGAGCGCCCCGTGTTTTACGATGGAGAGCCCCAGCCCGGTGCCGCCGCGCTCTTTTGAGTGGCTCTTGTCCACACGGTAGAAGCGCTCGAATATGCGCTCATGGTGTTCTTTTGGGATCCCGATCCCGGTATCGGTCACTGTAACTTTCGGACCGTCCAGCGTATTGCCGACCCAGACGGATACCCGTCCGTTCTCAACGTTGTATTTCACGGCATTTTCACATACATTATAGATCATCTCGTCAAGGATCTGACGGATACCGAAATAGTTCACCGGCTCGCCGGTCACTTCCATATGGATATTCTTCTGGGACGCCTGAGGAGACAGGCGGCTGATGATCTCCCTTGTCAGCTCATAGAGATCTACCTCTTCTTTCTCCAATTCCACTGACTCTTCATCCAGTTTGGACAGTTTGATGATATCTTCGACCAGCGTGATCAGACGGCGTGCCTCTTTATAGATGCGCTCGGAAAATACCGGTATATCTGCCGGACGGACCATTCCGTTTTTCATGATCTCAGCGTAGCCGGATATC
Source organism: Candidatus Mediterraneibacter gallistercoris (assembly GCA_019119745.1). The sequence goes on from DWWI01000193.1 coordinate 2,965, forward strand.
GAGGTAAGCGGAGTTTTAAGCTCGTGGGATACATTTGCCGAGAACTCTTTGCGCATATTTGCAACTGCTTCCTTTTCTTTATTCTGCCGGTCCATAGCCTCCAGAAAAGGGATGAGTTCCGGATACGTCTTATTTTCGAGAGGATGCTCCAGATCCAGCTCATAGATCGGACGGACGAGACGTTTTGTCTGACATTTTGCAAGAAAGTACACAAGAATGATCATGACAGCCGCCAGACCTGCCATAACCGGCAGCACATTGAGCGCAGTGATGACCAGCCCGTCCATGGATTTTGCCACACGCAGAATACTTCCGTCATTGAGTGACACTGCATAATAGTACATCTCTCTTCCGAGCGTGTCCGACATCCGGACGTCTTCTCCTGTGCCGCCGGCCAGGGCTTCTTTTACTTCCGCGCGCCCGCTGTGATTTTCAAGTTTGCTCTCATTCTGGTCTGTATCATAGAGCACACTTCCGTCCGGCGCAATCTGCGTAATACGCGTCGATCTGTCTACTTCGTTCATCTCGCGAAGATACTCCGGACCGGAAATATTGATCGCAGTCTGGATATATTTTGCCTCCTGCCTCACTTCCGCTTCGAGCAGGGACATATTTCTGTTATACATGATGATTGTCAATATAGCGTAAGAAAGAAGCAGGGTGGCGGTAAATACCATCACCATGCTTCTGAGTATCTTCTTTCTCATGCAGCCCCTCCGACACGGTATCCGACGCCGCGGACCGTCTGAATGATCTCGCCTTTTTCGCCGAGCTTCTGGCGCAGTGTCCTGATGTGGACGTCTACCGTTCTCGTCTCGCCGTCAAAATCATAGCCCCATATCTCTGTGAGGAGCTGGTCTCTCGTCAGCACGATGCCCTGGTTGCGCATCAGTTTTTCAAGCAGTTCAAATTCCTTGAGAGTCAGAGAGATTTCCTTGCCGTCTACCGTAACTTCATGTTTTTTCACGTCTACATGGACTCCTGCCGTCTCCATATCCATGCGGTCCTCCACCTTTCCGGTGCGTCTTAATACCGCTTTGATACGGGAGACAAGCTCCATCATGCCGAAAGGCTTCGTCACATAGTCGTCTGCTCCGGAGTCCAGGCCGACCACCTTATCATACTCCGAACCTTTTGCAGTCACCATGATCACCGGGATGTTCTTCGTCTTCTGCGAAGATTTGAGCTTTTTCAGAAGTTCGAGCCCGTCGTCCCCGGGAAGCATGATATCGAGCAAAATAAGCTCCGGCGTATCAAACGCCAGAGCCTCCATAAAAGCAGAACCGTCTGCGAAACCTCTGGCCTTAAGACCGGTTGTCTCCAGTGTATATATTACAAGTTCGCGGATGTTGTCGTCATCTTCCACGCAATATATCATCTTCTCAGTTCTCCTTCTTTTCTTCCAGTGTTCAGCGCATCAGCCTTCGTGGATGATCGCGCTGTCTTTGTGTACGCCTGTGATAGAGAATTCTACCCACTCGGCGATATTTGTCGCATGGTCTCCGATACGCTCGAGATATTTTGTCACCATGATCAGATCGAAGATCCTCTTGCCGTTCTCGCCTTTTTCTTCCTTAATGAAATCGATCATCTCATCGCGGACTTCCTCGAAGTACTGGTCGATCTCATCGTCGGCTTTCATGACGCTCTGCGCGAGCTCAAGATCTCTGTTTACGTACGCTGTCACACTGTTGCGCACCATCTTGCTGACTTCAGAAGCCATCGTACCGATCACGTGGATCTCCTCTGTGGCAGCTACGCCTTTGGAAGAAATTATGATCTCGGCGATGTCGGAAGTCTGGTCTCCGATACGCTCCATATCCGTGATCATCTTAAGCGCTGCGGAGATCCTTCTGAGGTCCTTGGCTACCGGCTGCTGCTGCAGAAGAAGCTTCAGGCACAGTCTCTCGATATCTTTTTCGATCTGGTCGATCTCTTCGTCTTCTGTAATAATGATCTTAGCCTGCTCGATGCTACCGTCTTTGAGCGCCTGTGTCGCTTTAGCGATCGCAGTCTCGCAGAGTTCGCCCATGTGTGTGAGCTGTTCATCCAGTGAATGTAACTGTTCATCAAATTTATTGCGCATAATTTAACCGAACCTCCCTGTGATATAGTCTTCTGTTCTCTTATCAGCCGGTATGGAGAATAATTTCTCCGTATCGTTGTACTCTACAACCTCTCCGAGCAGGAAGAAAGCTGTGTTGTCAGATACACGGACTGCCTGCTGCATATTATGTGTGACCATGACAATAGTATAGTCTTTTTTCAGTTCCATCGCAAGGTCTTCGATCTTCGATGTAGAGATCGGGTCAAGGGCAGATGTAGGCTCATCCATCAGGAGCACTTCCGGCTCTACCGCAAGAGCTCTGGCGATGCACAGTCTCTGCTGCTGTCCGCCGGACATCCCCAGCGCGCTTGTTTTCAGACGGTCCTTGCACTCGTCCCAGATCGCCGCGTTTCTCAGAGACTTTTCAACGATGTCATCCAGCTTTGCCTTGGAACGGATCCCGTGTGTCCTCGGTCCGAACGCGATGTTATCATAGATGCTCATGGGGAACGGATTTGGCTTCTGGAATACCATTCCGACACGCTTTCTTAACATATTTACATCCATGCCTTTGAAGATATTCTCGCCGTCCAGGAGGATCTCGCCGTCGATGCGGCATCCCTCGACGAGGTCGTTCATACGGTTGATGGATTTGAGGAGAGTAGATTTACCGCATCCGGAAGGTCCGATAAAAGCGGTGATCTTGTTTGCTTCGATCTCAAGATTCACATTCTTGAGGGCTTTAAAATCGCCGTAATATAAATCAAGATTCTTGATACTTAACTTAGACATTTCCTATCCCTTTCTTGGTTGGGGACGTAGTAAAACCCGATTTGACTACGTCCCTGTTCACAGTTTTTTCACAATTTATGCTTTCGTAAGTTTTCTCGCAATAAAGCTTGACAGTGCGTTGATACCTACCACGAGTACGAGCAGGATCACTGCGGTTGCGTATGCCTGGTCCATGTAGAGGCCCTCGCTTGAGAGGACGTACATATGAAGGGCAAGCGTTCGTCCGGATCCCATCACGCTGTCCGGGATCTGGGCTACGGTTCCGGATGTGTACATCAGCGCCGCGGTCTCGCCAACGATACGTCCGATGGCGAGGATCACTCCTGCGAGCACGCCCGGGATTGCGGACGGAAGTACGATACGGAACACGGTGCGCAGTTTGCCCGCGCCCAGTCCGAAGCTTCCTTCGCGGTACGAATCGGGAACTGCTTTCAGTGCTTCCTCCGTCGTCCTCATGATCAGCGGAAGGATCATGATCGCGATGGTGAAGGCGCCTGCCAGAAGGGAGAAGCCCCAACCCAGTGTGTTTACGAAGAACAGCATACCGAAGAGGCCGTACACGATAGACGGGATTCCCTGCAGTGTCTCTGTCGTCAGCCGGATGACCTCAACGAATTTATTTCCTCTCTTTGCATACTCCACAAGGAAGATCGCGGAGAAGATCCCGAAAGGCACTGCGATGATCAGGGATAACAGCGTCATAACGATCGTATTGACAAAAGCCGGTATGACCGAAGCATTTTCCGAACTGTATTCCAGTGAGAAAAGCGACGGTGTGATATGCGGCAGTCCATTGATCAGGATATACGCGATCAGGAAGATCAGCACCGCAAATGTGATGATCGACGCCAGCATCACGAGCAGCATCACGATAAATGAGCCCGGATGTTTCAGATAAGTCTTAAGCTTATCTGCAGCCGTTGTCTTATTAACCATTGTTTTTCCTGTCTGATTACTCATGATCCGCCCCCCTCTTAAGTAATGCTACGCTTAAGTTGATGATCAGGATGAACACGAAGAGTACGACTCCTGTTGCGATCAGCGCTTCTCTGTGAAGGCCTGTCGCATAGCCCATCTCAATTACGATATTTCCGGTCAGGGTACGGATACCGTCAAGGATACTTCCGGTAAGTCTCGCCTGGTTACCGACGATCATGATGACCGCCATTGTCTCGCCGATGGCACGTCCGATCCCCAGGACGATCCCCGCGATCACGCCTGATTTGGCAGCCGGGATAATTACTCGGAAGATACTTCTCTCTTTTGTTGCTCCCAGTGCGAGCGAACCTTCATAGTAATGAGAAGGAACCGCGCGCATCGCGCTCTCTGTCGTCCCGATGATGGTCGGGAGGATCATCATGCCGAGGATCAGGGAGGCGGTCAGGATGCTGTTTCCGTTGCCCGGCTTGGATACAAGGTGCGCCTTATACAGAAATGTTCCGAACTCGCGGACAAGCGGCACAACTACTACCAGACCAAAGAAGCCGTAGATGACCGAAGGGATGCCTGCCAGCAGCTCGGTGGCCGCTTTGAGCGGCTTGTAGATCTGCTTCGGGCAGTACATTGCCATGAAGACAGATGTCAGGATCCCGATCGGCACGCCGAAGATGATCGCTCCCGCAGTCACATAGAGACTTCCGACGATCATCGGCAGGATCCCGAACTGTTCGCTGTTCGGCCGCCAGATCTCACCTGTCAGGAATTTGATAAATCCGATTTCTCTCATTGCAGGGATACCATTTGCGAACAGGAAGATGCAAATGAGTGCCACCGCCAGCACGGATGCACATGCGGCAACGAAAAATACTCCCTGCATGAATTTTTCAGTCCATGCTTTTGATTTCATTTTTTCCTCCTAATGAGCCGGGAAGACATA
>DWWI01000194.1 GCA_019119745.1 Candidatus Mediterraneibacter gallistercoris
TTATCCATTTTGCGGCTTTGCATCTAATCAGATTTCAGACCCTTTAATTTTTCTCAGATTATGTAGCGGAGCCTGAAGCACATGTCGGTTATCTTAAAAAGTATTTCATTGTCTCCTCTCCGTCTGTTTTCGGACCTTATCCTATTGGCATTCAGTCCGAAAAATCGAAATTTCATTTTACATATAGTACTCGCCGCCGTATCCGCCGCAGCACAATCCGCTGCCTCCGCAGCAGAGGTTGCACAGCAGATTCGCTATACAGAGTTTTGCGCAGCAGCTCGTATCAAACGAGCCCGGATAGCCATATGTACTCTGGCGCTGCTCATACCAGGATTCACCATTCTGCAGACGCTGAAGCAGCATCTGATACTGTGTGTTGTCCGGTTCGAGCCTGACAGCTTCCTTTGCCTGTTCCAGGGCTGTCACATTATTTCCCAGTCCGGAATTAGCGGACGCGCTGTAGAAATACCAGGGCGCACTCCTGTCTTTTATCCCGTCGAGCACGTTAAGCGCCTCTCTGTAGTGTCCGCTGCGTATATAATTTGCAGCAGCGCGCAGATGGATCTCCTCTTCCGACTGGCTGCCGCCCTGCTGTCTTCCCCGGCCATATGCCCCGGAGTTACCGAACGGGTCCCCATCACCAAATCCTCCGAACGGACCATATCCGCCAAAGTTTCCAAACCCGCCGAACGGACCGTAATCATCATATGAACTCCCGCCGTATGGATTACCGTTGTAACCGCTTCCGGAACCGTTCTGTCCATATCCTCCTGAAGAGTATCCCCGTTCGCGTTCGTCCATAATCTGCTGATATGCCTGCTGGACTTCCTTGAACTTAGCCTCGGCCTCTTCCTTATGAGGATTATTGATATTTGCATCCGGATGATACTTTCGGCTCAGTCTGCGATATGCTTTTTTGATTTCCTCATCCGATGCATTTCTGTCCACACCTAATATGCTGTATGGATCTGACATTTCTTTTCTCCCTTCAATGCATGTATCATTTTTACGAAATCAGCTTTTCCTAATAAACGTAGTGCCGCATTTGGGACATCTTACTTCAATCTTTCCCTTGCCCTTCGGTATGCGGATCTTCTGTTTGCATGACGGGCAGGTATAGATATGATAAACTTTTCTCTGCTGCCATATATTTTTCTGTTTCCGGAAGAAATTTCTGATACCGTATGTCTTTGTCAGAAAAGCCTGATTCTCCGAATACCGTTTGCTCACATTCCTGGAAAACACCCGGAAATAGCAGTAGATCACAAAAGCCCATCCGATCAGATAAAGTATCAGAGCAATCGGCCTGTTCCCCAAAAGCGCAGATACAAGTACAATAGCCAGCCCTACTGCAAGAAGAAATTTTGAGAACTGGTCAATCCCATATCTCCCCTGCATAAAACGTATAAATTTTTCTTTCATTTTCACCCGTCCTTTTTGAATTAAATAGGCGTCAGAGCCCGTTCCGGTATGAACAGGCTCCGCATCCGTATGACTGCAAAATCAAGTACGAAATATATTTTCTACCGTTTATCTGTCAAAGTCAATTAAAATCCTATAAATTCTTAAATATTATATATCTGTACAGCTTCGCGGGCGACACTGGCTGAAATGTCAGACATTCAAAATGTTATCACATATTTCATCCGAGATCAGATACACGATCCGGGAGTCATTTATCATCACATACCGGTTGCCGCTCCCGTCTTCATTGCCGATATAGAGTGTGAGCAGCTGTTCTTCGTCATCCTGTGTATATGTAGCCTCTACCGTAATCCGCGAGTCTTCATCCAGACCGTACACAGGCAGATCGTTATCCTCCACAGAATAATCCGCGGCTTCGGAAAGTGTCACTGCGCCCAGACCTCCCGCCACGGCCGCAATGTCTTCCGTCTGATCTTCGTCCTCACTGTCATAGGTCGTCGTCTCGCCGTTCTGAGTAATAACTTCTTTTACAAGATTTCCGCTTCCGATACTCGGGTAATCATCCAGCTGTGCCATATCATCAAGCGTATGATTCAACGGATCGATCACACTGCTGCTCACAGTATATACTATATCGCCCCCGCTTTGCATAACATAATAATCATCGCCGGTCATATTTCCGAAAAGTATCTTCGTCCCATTACCATCTGCATCCGTATATTCTATCGTATATACCGGGTCATCCAGCCCGTAGTCTTCAATGGAATCTCCGTCCTTCAGTTCCCGGTCCGCCGTAATATTTCCTACAGCCTCGGCCATATCTTCCGGATAACTCTGCTTCAGCGGAAAATCTTTGTCCGGTGTATAATACCACTGATCACCTTCTTTATTAAACTCAAGATCACCGTTGCCTACATCAAACTTCAGTGACACAACTTCATCAGCAGGAGTATCTGTTACATTAACTGCAGCTGCTTCTTCTTTTTTCTCCTGTCTCGCATTCCATGTTCTCAGGCCGAAATACACTGCCACCAGCAGAACAAGGATAACCAGAAGGATCACGGCGCCTTTATTCTTTCTCATGCTCTTCTCCTCCTGAACCATACTACAAATCCTCCGATCAGGATTACCGCCGGAATTCCAAATATTACAAGGAAGCTGAGCAGCCCTACATGCTGCATTGTATTATATTCTGTGCCAAGGCTCTTTGCCTCAATAGAAAGATTCTGCACTCCCTCGAAATTAGCTGTCACGGCATTCATAAAGAGCTTTGTATTTTCAAGCTGGGGGAACGCGTCTGTGATCGACTGGTCGATCAGGCTGCCCGCTGAAATTACTGTAAGTCTGCTCTCTTCCGTTTCTGCGCTGTCACTGTCTGCGGCTTCATCATCACCGCCGTCCGTATCTTCCGTATCTTCATCTGAGTTCTCGATTTTCTCGGTTGCAACCGCGCCCAGAGTATAACTTCCCTGCTCCTGCGTTTCTTCAGTCACCGCATAAGACTGATCGGACGATGACATAAACGAAGTCGTGGAAATCGTATCCCGTGCCGGATCAACAAGGTTCATACCGTGCGCATTGGTAAGCAGCACCATTTCCGAGGAAATGCCGTCTGCCATATCACCGGATACAGAAAGTTCCGGAAAGATATAGTAATAATTGCCCTGATAACATCTTGTCGGATCCGCAATATATCCGTCTGCTGCCTCCATACCGTACTCACTCAGAACCTCTGAAAGATTAGGAAGTTCTGCAGAACTGGTATCTCCGAACAAAATCATAACCTTGCCCCCGTCTGCCAGATAGCTGCGCAGCATTTCCGACTCGTCTGCTGAGAGATCGGTCGTCGGAGCATCCATCAGAAGCAGATCACAGTCATCCGGAACAGAAGTCGTCATCAGAAGGTTGACTTCAGAAAGCGTATAGCTGTTCTTTTCCATCAGATCTGTAATTGTTGTGGAAAGCGAACTTTCCCCATGTCCTGTTGTCTGATAGATTGTATGGTCCGTATCATTAGTGACATAGTTCACCGCGCCTGTAAGCTGTCCTTCACCGTCAAATTCCGTATAAGATTCGGTTCCATAATAATAGTAAGAATACTCATCTAATACGAGAATATCGTCAAAGGAAACCGTGGTCGTCTTCCCGGTATCTTCACATGATACAACTATCGTATTCTCCGTAGTATCATAATCTGTCAGAGCAGACGGATGGAGCACCGGATCGATCCATTCCATATGAATCTTGTCTGACAGAGCCGCATACCGGCTGAGGAATGTGGTGATCCTTTCATCTGTGCTGTCTTTTACCGCCAGCACTGTCATATCCACATCACTGTCGAGACTGTCCAGAAGTTCTGTCGTCGTATCTGAAATGTCGTAAATCTTTGTACTGCTCACATCGAGATTACGATAAGCCTCCGGGATCTGTCCTACAATCAGATTAAAAACGATCACCACGGCAATTACCAGAACAGTCAGTCCCACACTGTACGCTCCGTGTCTTGTACCTGACGTACGAAATATATTTTTTAATGATTTTATTTTATTCATGATACGGCCCTCCTAACTCCAGCGTCTTTTCTGGATCGACTGTATTGTCAGAAATACAAATACTGCTATGATCGACAGATACAGTGCAATCCCGGTCACGTCCACAATACTGTTTTCCGTGATATCCGTGAACACATTTGCAAGGGCCAGCCTTCCCAGCAGACTGGTTAACAGATTTTCATAGAGTTCCTGCTTTACAGCAAATACGATAACTGCCGCAGCTGCTCCGACCACTTCGATCCCGCAGGATAATACCGCATTCCCCGTCATATGCCATACATAGAACGCCACGATCGTCAAAACGATCAGAATCCCCACAAGACCACTGACGGCAGAACTGGGCAGCATAGAGACAATGCCGTCCCACAGATAAAGAACAAGCAGGATTCCGAAAGTACTGATAAATGCAATGATCTGACTCTCAGTAAGCGATGACAGAAACATACCGATAGCCGCATAGACACATCCCAACAGGAAAAATACTCCGATTGAGATATAATCCACCGTAAGATACGCGGTTCCCTGAGATTTTATGATCAGCGGGAAAATACAGAAAATCACATTCGGAACAGCGATCACCGTTACCATGGCAAGATATTTCCCCATAACGACTTTTCCCAGACTGACCGGAGCCGTAAGCAGCAGCTGGTCTGTTTTATTTTTCCTCTCTTCCGAAAAGCTCCGCATAGTGATCAGCGGTATTCCGACAATAAACACAATAAGCGAACCTGACAGTGTATACGAAAAATACGGATATCCCGACATCAGGTTGTACGCCATAAAATAGATTCCTGTAAATGCTATAAGAAACGCTACGAACACACATCCTACCATGGACTGGAAATATGCTCTCAGTTCTCTTTTATAAATCGCCAGCATCTGTTCCGACCTCCTCCCATTTTGTCTTATCAGTAAACACATACGGAACGGTATCGCTCTGAGTCAGTTCCATAAATACATCTTCCAGCGTCATTCCTGTTTCTTTCAAAGTAAGAAGCGGAGTCTTTGCAAAGGAGAACGCCATAAATATCTGCTCTCTTATATCTTCTCCTTTCTTCTCCGTGATCTTCGCCCATGTCACACCATCGCCCTTTTCCTGCGTCTCGATCATTTCGATTCCCGGCACATTTTTCAGGATCAGTCTTATTTCGGATGGTGACGCGCCTGTCTCGATTTCTACAGAGTTATGCTCGCCAAACATTTTTTCAAGGTTCTCCGGAGTATCACTTGCCACCAGTTTTCCTTTTGATATGATCAGTATGTAATCACAGACCTCCCTTACCTCCGCAAGAATATGGGAACTCAAAATAACCGTATGCTTTTTCGCCAGTTTCCGGATCAGTTCACGGATCTCGATGATCTGCTTGGGATCCAGGCCCACACTGGGTTCATCCAGAATAATGATTTCCGGAAATCCGAGAACCGCCTGGGCAAGCCCCACTCTCTGCCGATATCCCTTGGACAGATTTTTGATCAGCCTGTGCTCCACATCTTTGATCCGGACCATTTTTTCTATCTCCGTGATCTCTTCTTCTCTTTTCGCTTTCGGAATACCCTTTAATTCCGCGGCAAATTCGAGATATTCCCTGACACTCATGTCGACATAAAGAGGCGGCTGTTCCGGCAGATAGCCGATATGCTTCTTTGCCTCCTCAGGTTCTTTCAGGATATCATGTCCGTCGATAAGCACCTCGCCCTCTGTCGCGCCGAGATACCCTGTCATAATGTTCATGGTCGTCGATTTGCCGGCGCCGTTAGGACCTAAAAAGCCATAGATCCGTCCGGATTCAATCTTAAAATCCAGATGGTCTACGGCTAAATGAGTCCCGTATTTTTTTACCAGATTCCTCACTTCTATCAAAGCTTTACCCTCCTGAACATATTTTTAAACACGTCTAAAAGGGTAACAACATTATGTGAAAGTTCTGTGTTGTAAATGTGATAAAGAGATGGTCGGAACAGTTCACACCTTAAAGCATGCACTCATGCAGGTCCTCCTGCTCGATTCCATGTTCCGCCATCACTCCGGTGAGGCGTTCTCTCTCTGTAAGAGGCGCGCACCATGCAAGCCCGCACCCTGCGGATATCTCTCTCGGCACAGGGATCAGCCTGCCCGGAACATCCAGTTCCCGGCAGGCTTTCTCCATGGCCATTGCATCCGCTGTCGTATGAAATGTTACTACAAGTTTTAATTCTTTCTTTCTCATATACTTTACTTCTGCGGTTCGATTACTACTGCAAATCCGCCTTCAATCTCTGTCGATGTATACTCTCTTCCGTGATCTCTCGCACATTTCTCCACATTCATCCTCTGATGGGGTTCTGTCACAAGAATTCTTAT
>DWWI01000195.1 GCA_019119745.1 Candidatus Mediterraneibacter gallistercoris
TGTATGAGGAGTTCAAGGGCACCGGCAATATGGAACTTATCCTTGACCGGAAGCTTCAGGAGCGGAGAGTGTTCCCTGCCATTGATATTGCAAAATCAGGGACAAGGCGTGAAGACCTGCTCCTTACCAAAGAAGAACAGGAGGCGGTCTACATCATGCGCAGAGGTTTAAACGGAATGAAAGCAGAGGAGGCTGCTGATAATCTGTTAAATATGTTCTCACGCACGAAAACAAATAATGAACTGGTCCATCAGGTGATCCGCCAGAAGTTTATCTAAAAAACAGTTGCAAATGAATTTATCTTATGCTACAATTAGAAAGCTGTTTAGAGATTATAATAAATAATTTTAAAATAGAGAGGTGAATATCATGCGCGAAGGAATCCATCCGGAGTATCATCAGGCTACAGTAACCTGCAACTGTGGAAACACATTTGTTACAGGTTCAACAAAGGAGAACATCCACGTTGAGATCTGCTCCAAGTGCCATCCGTTCTATACAGGACAGCAGAAAGCGGCTCAGGCACGTGGCCGTGTTGACAAGTTCAACAAGAAATACGGTATTAAATAGGAAACAGACACAGCAGGCTGAGGTGAAAGCATCTCAGCCTCTTTGTTTTATCGGATGGGAATCCCGTCCGATAATCAATGTCGATTTACAGGAGGAAAAATGAAATCATCAAACATAGGCGGACAGGCAGTACTGGAGGGCATCATGATGAGAAATGGCGGAAAATATTCCGTCGCGGTCCGCAGATCGGACGGGGAGATCGCGGTTGATGTGCAGGAGTATCACAGCGTGATCCCGTGGAAGACGCCGCTGAAGATCCCTTTTATACGCGGCATCTTCAGTTTCATCGATTCCCTTGTGCTCGGAATGAAGACACTTATGTATTCGGCAAGCTTCTTTGAGGAAGAAGAAGGAGAAGCTGTGACAGAGGAAGAGGCGGCGAAACAGGAAAAGCAGGAAAAGATATTCATGAATGTGACCGTGGCGGCCGCAGTTGTGATCGCTATAGCTCTTTTTATGGTCCTTCCGTATTTCCTGAGCAGTTTTATAGAGAAATATACATCTTCGAGAACAGCGATGACGATATTTGAAGGTGTGATCAGAGTCGTGATCTTCCTGATTTATATATTTATTATCTCAAGGACTGAAGATATTAAAAGGACGTTCATGTATCACGGAGCAGAACATAAATGCATTAACTGTATCGAACACGGTCTGGAACTTAATGTGGAGAACGTGAGAAAAAGTTCCAAGCAGCATAAAAGGTGCGGCACCAGCTTCTTGTTCTTTGTCATGATCGTGAGTATCATTTTCTGCTTTTTTATCACCGCGGAATCTCAGGTGGCAAGGGTACTGATCCGCATTGCTTTATTTCCGCTGATTTCAGGGGTATCCTATGAGATCATCCGTCTTGCCGGAAACAGTGACAATGTGGTTATCAATCTTCTGAGCCGGCCGGGCATGTGGGTGCAGAACATGACGACTAAAGAACCGGACGACAGTATGATTGAAGTCGGGATACGTGCAGTGGAGGAAGTCTTTGACTGGCGTACGTGGCAGGAGGAGAATTTATGAGTTCCGGTGACAGATACAGCCTGGAACATGCATACAGACAGGGGGCAGTGAAACTTAGAAATGCAGGTGTTCCGGAAGCAAAGCTTGATGCATGGTATCTTCTGGAATATGTGACCGGGATAGGACGCGCCGCATATTACGCAGATCCGGAAAAAATGCTGACAGCAGAACAGAGCGCGGAATATGACAGATGTATAGAGACCCGCTGCAGACGTGTTCCGCTGCAGCATATTACAGGCGAACAGGAATTTATGGGTCTGTCTTTTCTCGTAAACGGGGATGTTCTTATTCCGCGACAGGACACGGAGATTCTTGTGGAGACAGCGCTGGATATCCTGAACCGGGACGAAGACATATCCGGGAAAAGCACAGAAGATATCCGTCTCCTCGATCTTTGTACGGGATCCGGCTGTATTCTTCTGAGTGTTCTTCACTATGCAAAGTGCAGGGCAGAGGGTATCGGAAGCGATCTTTCGGCCCGGGCGCTTGCGGTCGCCGAACAGAATGCGGAAAGACTTCATATTCCTGCGAAATTTATCGAGAGCGACTTATATGAAAATATTTCAGGCAGATTTTTGATGATCATGTCCAATCCGCCTTATATTAAAAGCTCAGAGATTGCAGGACTTCAGGATGAAGTAAAGTTTCATGATCCCATAGAAGCGCTGGATGGAAGAGAGGACGGGCTGTATTTTTACCGGAAGATTATCGCAGAGAGCCCTTCTTATCTGGAGAACGGCGGATATCTGATCTTTGAGACCGGATATGATCAGGCTGCGGATGTGACAGAGCTTATGCGCCTGCAGGGTTTTACCGGGATCCATGTGAAAAAGGACCTGGCAGGGCTTGACCGGGTTGTATATGGAAGATATATTAGATAATGTAGTTTAAATTTTAGAAAAGGACGTATGAGAAATGTTTGACAGATTAGATGATTTGCTGATCCGATATGAGGAAGTGATGGGAGAACTTCAGGAGCCGGGCGTGGCAGATGACCAGGAGCGCTTCCGGAAGCTGATGAAAGAACAGAGCGAACTGGCTCCCATCGTAGAGGCGTATCAGGAATATAAAAATTGTAAACAGAATGTTGACGACAGCCTTGTCATGCTCGAAGAGGAGTCTGACGAGGAGATGCGTGAGCTGGCGAAAGAAGAGATGAACGAGTCGAAAAAGCGGATCGAGGAGCTGGAACAGGAACTGAAAATCCTTCTTCTCCCGAAAGACCCGAATGATGATAAGAATGTTATTGTTGAGATCCGTGCCGGCGCAGGCGGAGATGAGGCCGCACTCTTTGCTGCCGAGATCTATCGTATGTATGTACATTATGCCGACAGCCGCGGCTGGCGGACAGAGATGATTTCATTAAATGAGAACGGCATCGGCGGATTTAAGGAATGTGTCTTTATGATCACCGGTCAGGGCGCTTACTCCAGACTGAAGTATGAGAGCGGTGTACACCGTGTACAGAGAGTGCCGGAGACGGAGAGCGGCGGAAGGATCCATACATCCACTGTAACAGTTGCTATTATGCCGGAGGCGGAGGAAGTGGATGTAGTGATCGATGAGAAAGATATCCGCATCGATGTTATGCGTGCATCCGGAAACGGCGGCCAGTGTGTCAATACGACAGACTCCGCGGTCCGTCTGACCCATTTCCCGACCGGGATCGTGATCTACAGCCAGACAGAGAAGTCTCAGCTTCAGAACAAAGAAAAGGCATTTCGTCTGCTCCGTTCCAAGCTGTATGATCTGGAACTGGAGAAACAGCAGGCATCAGAAGCCGAGGCCAGAAGAAGCCAGATCGGTACAGGCGACAGATCAGAAAAGATCCGTACTTATAACTTCCCGCAGGGCCGTGTGACAGATCACAGGATCAAACTCACACTGCACAAGCTGGATTCTATCCTAAACGGCGATCTGGACGAGATTATCGACAGTCTGATCGCAGCGGACCAGACGGCGAAACTGGCGAAGATGGAAGATTAATCCGGAAAAGGGACAAAAGACAGAAAGGCGATGGAATTTATGACAGAACCCGAATTTAAACGCCCGGAACTTGAGGATAAAGAGATTATCACATCATACTTTCATAAATCCCCGAGCAGGAGCTGTGAACGTACTTTTGTGAATGTGTACCTCTGGTCCCGGCACTATAAAGTGAAATATGCGGTGATCGAAGACGCCCTTGTATTCCGCAGCGATGACAATGGCCTGGCCTTTGCCTACCCGGCAGGGGAGCCGGAGAATATCAGACGGGCTGTAGATTATCTGACAGAATACTGCAAAGAGAAAGAATGTCCGCTTGTTTTTTACAATGTAACGCCGGAAATGTTCGAGCAGCTTGAAAAGTGGTATCCGGGAAGATTTACGGTTGAATATGACCGGGATATCGCGGACTATGTGTACGAGACGGAAAAGCTTGCAACATTGGCGGGCAAGAAGCTTCATGGCAAACGCAACCATATTAACAAATTCAAAAATCTGTATCCGGACTGGACTTATGAGACACTTTCGGACGACAATGTAGAAGAATGCTTCCAGATGGCTCTGAAGTGGAGAAACCAGAACGGATGTGAAGATGATCCGGAGAAGAATTCGGAGATGTGTGTCACACTGAATTCCCTGCGCTTATATAAGGAACTGGATCTGACGGGCGGCGTTCTGAAAGCAGGCGGGAAGATCGTGGCATTTACGATAGGAGAGCCTCTGTGCGATGACACGTTTGTTGTCCATATCGAAAAAGCCTTTGCCGATGTCGAGGGAGCCTATCCTATGATCAACCAGCAGTTCGTGCAGCATGAGTGCATGGAATATAAATATGTAAACCGGGAAGAAGATACCGGAGCGGAGGGGCTCAGAAAAGCAAAATTATCCTACAAACCGGCATTTCTTGAAGAAAAAGGAATAGTAAAAGAAACGGAGTGAGATCAATGATATCTAAGAAAATGGAAAACATGGTGGCAAACAGTTCTGCGATCCGCGCAATGTTCGAGGAAGGAAACAGACTGGCAAAAATCTACGGCGCTGAGAATGTATTTGATTTCAGCCTCGGCAACCCGAACGTACCGGCACCTGAAGCAGTGAAAAAAGCGATCATAGAGCTTTTGGACGAAGAAGATCCGGTTGTGCTGCACGGCTATACAAACAGCAATGCAGGATATGAAGATGTGCGTCAGGCAGTGGCGGAGTCACTGAATAAACGTTTCGGTACAGAATTTGCCGCTAAGAACATTACAATGACAGTAGGTGCTGCGGGCGGACTTAACGTAATTCTGAAGGCACTCCTGAATCCGGGGGATGAAGTTGTTGTCTTTGCTCCGTATTTCGGAGAATACAGAAGCTATGTGGACAACTATGACGGTGTCATCGTA
The DNA here is from genome assembly GCA_019119745.1 of Candidatus Mediterraneibacter gallistercoris. The sequence continues at coordinate 4,956 of DWWI01000195.1, forward strand.
GAGATTTCGCCGAACACAGCGGATTTCCAGCCGAAACTGGATGAGTTCGAGGAAAAGATCACTCCGAAAACCCGTGCCGTGATCGTCAATACACCGAATAATCCGACCGGTGTTGTTTATTCTGAAGATACGATCAAAAAGATGGCGGCGATCATGGAGAAAAAACAGAAAGAATACGGAACAGATATTTACCTGATTTCCGATGAGCCATACAGAGAGCTGGCTTATGACGGAGTCGAAGTTCCGTATCTTACGAAATACTATGCAAATACAGTTGTAGGTTATTCTTACAGCAAATCACTCTCTCTGCCGGGCGAGCGTATCGGATATCTTGTGATTCCGGACGAGGCTGCAGACAGTGAAAATCTGATCGCAGCGGCAAATGTGGCTACCCGTATCCTCGGATTTGTCAATGCGCCGACACTTCAGCAGAAAATAGTAAAGGCGTGTCTGGATGAGAAAACAGATATCTCTTTCTATGACAGAAACAGAGAGACCCTTTACAACGGACTGAAGGAACTCGGCTTTGAGTGTATTAAACCGGAAGGAGCATTCTACCTGTTCGTGAAATCCCCGGTTGCTGATGAGAAGGAGTTCTGTGCGGCAGCGAAAAAGTATAATATTCTTGTTGTTCCGGGAAGCTCCTTTGCATGTCCCGGATACGTAAGGATCGCATATTGTGTGGCATACGAGACAATCGTTAATTCTCTGCCGAAGTTCGCAGAGCTCGCGGAGGAATATAAATAAGCACAGGAGAATACTATGAAAATCAGAGAAGAACTTCTTAGAAATATACGTCAGGTAGAGCCTTATGTTCCCGGGGAACAGCCTCAGGAACAGGTCGTCAAACTCAATACAAACGAGAACCCTTATCCTCCGTCGCCGGAGGTGAAGAAAGCGTTGGCTTCTCTGGATACAGACGCATTCCGCCTGTATCCGGACCCTGCGTCAAGCGTGCTTGTGAAAGCTCTTGCAGAGCAGTATCAGGTCGGTGAAGACCAGGTATTTGTAGGAGTCGGGTCTGATGATGTGCTTTCTCTGTGCTTTCTGACATTTTTTAATTCAGATAAGCCGGTTCTGTTTCCCGATATTACATATTCATTTTACAAGGTGTGGGCACAGCTTTACCGGATCCCTTACGAATGCCCCAGGTTAAATGATGATTTCCGCATTGTAAAAGAAGATTATTACCGGGATAACGGCGGCGTCATCTTTCCGAATCCGAACGCTCCGACGGCGATCTATGAGGAACTTGATTTTATTGAGGATATTCTGGAGCACAACAGGAATTCTATTGTGATTGTGGATGAGGCCTATGTGGATTTCGCGGGACGTTCGGCAATCGAACTGATCGGACGTTACGATAACCTGATCGTTACTCAGACATTTTCAAAAGCACGCAGCATGGCCGGTATGAGGATCGGATATGCGATAGCAAATCCGGCGCTGATCCGGTGCCTGAACGACGTGAAGTATTCATTTAATTCTTATACTATGAGCAGGGCGGCTCTGGTCTGCGGCGCAGCGGCGGTAAAGGACAGAGCGTATTTCGAAGAAAATGTCCGCAGGATAGTAAAGACAAGAGAATGGGCCAAGAAAGAACTGAAGTCTCTCGGATTTGTCCTGACTGAATCAAAAGCAAACTTTATCTTTGCAAGACATCCGGAATATGATGCAGGAAAGTTGTTTGAAGAACTGAAAGCAGAACATATCTATGTCCGGCACTGGAACGATGAGAGAATCGGGCAGTATCTGCGGATTACTGTGGGAACGGATGAAGAGATGAATACGCTGTTTTCATTTCTTCGTAAAAAGATCGGAAAAGACGAATAAAAAATCAGGAGTATCAGAATAATGTTAAAGAAATTGTTGCAGGGTATGGTTGTAGGTATTGCAAATATCATACCCGGAGTGAGCGGCGGCACAATGATGGTCGCCATGGGATTATATGACAAACTGATCCATGCGATCACCCATTTGAAATCAGAATTTAAGGAGAGTCTCAAACTGCTGGTCCCGATCTTTCTCGGGGCAGCTATTGCAATTGTGGCATTGTCAAGACTTTTCGAGTTCCTGCTGACTAATTATCCGATTCCGACAAATTTTGCGTTCTGCGGTCTGATTGCCGGCAGCCTTCCGTTTATCTTCAAAAAAGTAAAGGGGCACGCCGTGTCAGTCGGGAAAGGCGTCTGTTTTGTAATCTTTTTTGCTGTTGTGATCCTTATGGCAGTTATGGGGGAGACAAGCGGAAATGCGGCGGATGTAAGTTTTGGATTTATAAATGTTGTGAAACTGCTCGTGGTCGGGATCATTGCGGCTGCGACCATGGTAATCCCGGGAGTGAGCGGCTCTATGATGCTTATGCTTCTCGGATATTATGATACGATCCTTAAGACGATCAATAAGTTCATGGATGCGCTGATCGCGTTTGATATTCAGGATATTCTTGTGCAGTGCGGGATTCTGATTCCGTTCGGTATCGGCGTGATTCTTGGAATCTTTCTGATTGCGAAGCTGATCGAATTTATTTTTTCTAAAGCAGAGATTCATGCATATTATGCTATTATCGGACTGATACTGGCATCCCCGATCGCAATTCTGCTGAAGACGGACTGGAGCGATTTTTCCGTTCTGATGCTGGTGACAGGTATCATCACGTTTGTGCTCGGATGGTTCGTATCTTCCAAACTGGGCGGGGAGTAAACACCTTTCCGCTGTGTTACGGACGTTGACAGCCCCGGTTTGATTCTTTATAATGAAAACAGAACTTAAAGGGGTGAATTTATGATCTATGAAAATAACGAAGAAAAGAGAAGTACAATCTGGCGTACGATTCTGACAGTCTCTTCTGTCCTTATCATAATTATAGCCGTATTTTTTATTGTGAAGTTATTTACAGGCAATCCTCTGGAGGGAACATGGGTTGATGAAGATTCCGGCAATGTTCTTGTCATCAGCGACAACGGTGAACTTTCACTGACTCCGGCAGATTCAAATGACACAGACGAAGCATTTACAGCGGAATATGATGTAGATACAAAAACCAAAGTTCTTACAGTACGGACAGAAAATGATGAATACGCGGAAGGTACACTGTCAGGAACATACAGCTACAATATAGAACAGGATACCCTGACGCTGACAGAACGCGAATATGGCGACCAGCTCGTGTTTACTCGTGAGCAGGAATAGAAATTACGGAGAGTTCCGCATGCGGAACTCTCCTGTTGTAACTGGGCAGGAAATATGTGTTAATGAACAGAGTAAGGGAGAAAACATATGTTACGAGAGCAGACAAAAGAGATCAATATCGGCGGTGTAATGATCGGAGGACATAATCCGGTAGCCATTCAGTCTATGACGAATACAAAGACAGAGGATGTGGGCGCGACAGTTGCGCAGATCCTGAAACTGGAAGCGGCGGGATGTGAAATCATCCGCTGCGCTGTACCTACAATGGAAGCGGCAGAAGCTTTGAAGGAGATTAAAAAACAGATCCATATCCCGCTTGTGGCAGATATCCATTTTGACTATCGCCTTGCAATTGCAGCCATAGAGAACGGTGCGGACAAGATTCGTATCAATCCCGGAAATATCGGCTCGGAAGACAGGGTAAAGGCAGTTGTAGATAAGGCGAAAGAGTACAATATCCCAATCCGCGTGGGTGTGAACAGCGGATCATTGGAGAAGCCCCTTCTGGAGAAATATGGCGGTGTTACCGCAGAAGGAATTGTTGAGAGCGCTCTGGACAAGGTACATATGATCGAGAAGATGGGGTATGACAATCTCGTTGTCAGTATCAAGTCTTCTGATGTACTTATGTGTGTGAAAGCCCATGAACTGATCGCAAAAGAATGTCCGTATCCTCTTCATGTCGGCATTACGGAATCGGGAACTGTATATTCAGGTAATGTGAAATCGTCCGTAGGTCTGGGAATTATTCTTTATGAAGGAATCGGAAATACGATAAGAGTCTCATTGACCGGAGATCCGGTGGAAGAGATACGTACGGCAAAACTTATCCTGAAGACTCTTGGGTTAAGAAAAGGCGGTATCGAAGTTGTATCCTGTCCGACATGCGGCAGAACGAAGATTGATCTGATCGGACTTGCCAATCAGGTAGAAAAGATGGTTGCGGATATTCCTCTTGATATCAAGGTGGCTGTCATGGGATGTGTAGTAAACGGACCGGGAGAGGCAAAGGAAGCGGATATCGGTATTGCAGGCGGTATCGGTGAGGGACTTTTGATCAAAAAGGGCGAGATTATTAAGAAAGTAAAAGAAGAAGAACTTCTTGAGGCTCTCCGTCAGGAGCTTCTGAACTGGAAAGAGTAATCTTCGAATCGGAAATTATTCGGGCGAAAGCCTGCTGAGACTGATACAGGAGTGTTTAAATTGGAAAAGACCAGAAACGACAAAACCTTTTTCTATGTTTTCCCGACTCTGAAAGTGGAGGATGATATCCAGATCCTTTTTGCGGATGTGGAAGTAAAGAAGATCACGACGAATTCACGCCGTGATTTTCTTCATGTACATATATTCAGCCGGCATCTGATCCAGAAAAAGCAGATCTGGCAGATGGAGCGGCGGATCAAAGACCAGCTCTTTGGTAATGTGCGGGTAGATGTGCGCATCGAAGAAGAATATGCGCTTTCCGGGCAGTACACGCCGGAGGCCCTGATGAATGAATACAGGGACAGCATCGTTCTGGAACTGAAAGAGCAGAGTGTACTTGCATCCAGTATGTTTTCACAGGCTCAGATCCATTATGAAGAAGGTAATGTGATCTGCCTCGAACTGCTTGATACGATTGTATCAGAAGGACGCAAGGAAGAAATATTAACCCTTCTTGAAAAAATCTTTAAGGACAGATTTCATATACCGGCGGATATCCGTATTACATACCGCGAACCGGATGGAAACGGGACGCGCGAATACGACGAGCAGAGACTGCAGCAGGAGATCAATGCTATTTTCGAACGGCGTGCAAGACAGCGGGGTGAGTACACGGCCAAGGAAGGCAGAAGCGGAGAATCCGGAGATTCCGGCGAGGATAATAAAGCAAATGCAAGTACAGGCGCGACATCCGGCGGAAAAAATGCTTCAGACGGGAGGTCGTCATCGAAGCATCAGTCAGGACGTGCCTCTTCCGGCAGCGGAGGCAGAAAAAACGGGAAAAGAGGAGATTTCAAAAAGAAAGATTTTTATCGTCCTGTCAAACAGGGGGATGATCCGAACCTGATTTACGGAAGAAACTTTGACGATGAACCGATTACGCTGGATCAGGTAGTGACGGAAATGGGAGAAGTCACGGTCCACGGCAAGATCATTAACTTCGATACAAGAGAAATCCGAAATGAAAAGACTATTATCATGTTTGCGGTAACAGATTTTACTGATACGATCACTGTGAAGATGTTTACCCGCAATGATCAGCTCCCGGAGCTGCTCGGAGAATTGAAAAAAGGTGCTTTTGTAAAAATCAAAGGTATTACAACCATTGATAAATTTGACGGTGAACTGACAATCGGTTCTGTTACGGGAATCAAGAAAATCGGTGATTTTACTGTCTCAAGAGAAGATCTCAGTCCGATCAAGAGAGTAGAACTTCATTGTCATACAAAGATGAGTGACATGGACGGCGTGTCCGAGGTAAAGGATATTGTGAAGAGGGCCCACGACTGGGGACACCCGGCAATCGCTATCACTGATCATGGTGTGGCTCAGGCTTTCCCTGACGCGAACCACTACATCGAGACACTTGATAAAGACGATCCTTTTAAGGTTATATATGGAGTAGAGGGATATGTGGTTGATGATATGACAGATATTGCGGTGAATGCCGGCGCTCAGACCCTGGATGATACTTATATTGTATTTGATATTGAAACTACAGGATTCAGTTCTATCAGAGACCGCATCATAGAGATCGGCGCAGTTAAAGTCGTAAACGGGAGAATCGTGGACCGCTTCAGCACCTTTGTAAATCCGCAGAGGCCGATTCCGTTTGAGATTACGAATCTGACAAGTATCACGGATGAGATGGTCATGGATTCACCGGCCATTGACGTAATACTTCCGCAGTTTCTTGAATTTATAGGAGACGGTGTACTCGTAGCCCATAATGCAGGTTTTGATGTGGGATTTATCGAACAGAACTGTAGAAATCTGGGATTAAATGATCATTTTGTCTATCTGGATACTGTGGCTCTGGCCCGGGTGCTTCTGCCGACATTGTCGAAATATAAGCTGAATGTAGTTGCGAAAGCACTGAATATCTCACTTGAAAATCATCACCGGGCAGTGGACGATGCGGGGGCGACAGCAGAGATTTTTGTAAAATTTGTGGAAATGCTGAAGAAAGATAACATTACCACATTAAAAGAAGTCAACCATTTCGGTGACCGGAATGTAAATGCGATCCGGAAGATGCCGACACACCATATTATCATACTGGCAAAGAACGATATCGGAAGATATAATCTTTATCAGCTGATCACGGAGTCGCACCTGACTTATTATGCGAGACGGCCCAGAATACCGAAAAGTCTGTTAAATGAACACAGGGAAGGGCTTCTGATCGGAAGCGCCTGTGAGGCGGGCGAACTGTATCAGGCAGTGCTCGAGAAGCGGTCCGCCCAGCAGATCGCGAAACTGGCGGATTTTTATGACTACTATGAGATACAGCCCCTCGGAAACAACCGGTTTATGATAGAAAGCGACCGTACGCCGGACGTTAATTCAGAGGAGGATCTGAAAAACATTAACCGCGAGATTGTTGAGCTGGGAGAAAAGTTCGGAAAACCTGTGGTTGCCACGTGTGACGTTCATTTTCTTGATCCGGACGATGAAGTATACCGCAGGATCATCATGGCGGGAAAGGGATTTGACGACGCCGATAATCAGGCGCCTCTCTTCCTTCGAACAACCGAGGAGATGCTGGATGAGTTCTCTTATCTGGGAGCGGCTAAAGCGCGGGAGATTGTTGTGGATAACCCGGTGAAGATTGCCGGTATGATTGAAAAGATATCGCCGGTAAATCCGAATAAATGTCCGCCGGTGATCGAAAATTCCGATCAGGAATTGAGAAATATCTGTTACCGCAGGGCGCATGAGATGTATGGGGAAGATCTCCCGGTCCAGGTGTCCGAACGTCTGGAAAAAGAGCTTAATTCTATTATTTCCAACGGGTATGCCGTTATGTATATCATCGCTCAGAAGCTGGTGTGGAAATCTAATGCGGACGGTTATCTCGTCGGGTCCCGTGGTTCGGTGGGCTCTTCTTTTGTCGCTACTATGGCGGGAATCACGGAGGTAAATCCGTTAAGTCCGCACTATTATTGTAAAAAATGCCATTACAGTGACTTCGAGTCGGAAGAGGTAAAAGCGTTTGCCGGAGGATGTGGATTTGATATGCCGGATAAGAACTGTCCGGTATGCGGTGAACCGCTTGTCAAAGCCGGCTTTGATATCCCGTTTGAGACATTCCTTGGTTTTAAGGGAGACAAAGAGCCTGATATCGACCTGAACTTTTCCGGAGATTATCAGGCGAAAGCCCACAAATACACCGAGGTTCTGTTCGGTGAGGGTCATACGTTTAAGGCGGGGACGATCGGTACACTGGCTGATAAAACGGCTTACGGTTTTGTTAAGAATTATTACGAAGAGCGGGAACAGAGAAAGCGGCGCTGTGAGATCGAGAGAATAACAGTAGGTTGTACAGGAATCCGGCGGAGTACGGGACAGCATCCGGGTGGTATTGTCGTACTGCCGCATGGCCATGATATCAATGAATTTACTCCGGTACAGCATCCGGCTAATGATATGGAGTGCGGTATTATCACGACGCATTTTGACTATCATTCCATTGACCATAACCTTTTGAAACTGGATATTCTCGGACATGATGATCCGACTATGATCCGTACCCTTGAAGATTACATTACCTCTGATGCTATGGACAATGAGTACAATGAAGAGCATCCGTTTATAGCTACAGAGATCCCGCTGGACGACAAGGAAGTTATCGAGCTGTTCCACGGAACGGATGTGCTCGGCATCAAACCTGAGGATATCGACGGATGTAAACTGGGCTGTCTGGGAATCCCTGAGTTTGGAACGGACTTCGTTATCCAGATGGTAGAAGATACAAAACCCCAGACGCTGTCTGACCTGATCCGTATCTCCGGTCTGTCCCATGGAACCAATGTGTGGCTGGGAAATGCACAGGAACTGGTAAAATCAGGGAAAGCGACCATTTCAACCGCTATTTGTACCCGAGACGATATCATGATCTATCTGATCAATAAAGGCGTGGAAAGCGCGCTGGCGTTTACGATCATGGAAAGTGTACGTAAAGGAAAAGGGCTGAAGCCGGAGTGGGAAGAAGCTATGACGGCTCAGGGCGTGCCGGACTGGTACATCTGGTCGTGCAAGAAGATCAGTTACATGTTCCCGAAGGCTCATGCGGCTGCGTATGTCATGATGGCATACCGCATCGCTTACTGTAAGATCAACTATCCTCTGGCGTATTACGCAGCGTATTTCAGTATTCGTGCAGACGCATTCACATACGAGATCATGTGTCAGGGCAAGGACAAGCTGAATTACTATATGCAGGATTATAAAAAACGGAGTGACTCTCTCAGCAAGAAAGAGCAGGATGTTATGAAGGATATGAAGATTGTGCAGGAGATGTATGCCCGCGGGTTTGAGTTCGTACCTATCGATCTTTATAAGGCTAAAGCGAAGATGTTCCAGATTGTTGACGGAAAGCTTATGCCGTCCTTCGCCAGTATTGAAGGTATGGGTGACAAGGCGGCCGAGGCAGTAGAGGAGGCGTCGAAAGACGGCCCGTATCTGTCTCTGGATGATTTCCGTCAGCGAACCAAAGTGAGCAAGACAGTTATCGATCTGATGCAGGGACTGGGACTCTTTGGAGATCTGCCCGAAAGCAATCAGCTGTCCTTGTTCGATTTTGCGTAATTACGGGCGGATAACTACAGCGGCGGGAATGTCAGCCATGAGAGGACAAAGAAAAATAATAGATAGACGCGGTTCAGGCGCTGTGCTATAATGACTTCAATGTGTTAATGTAACAATGTGAATTAGATTAATGGAGGATATGTAAATGTACGACTTCGATGAGATCATGACAACAGACCCGGAAATTGCAAATGCGATAAAAGCGGAGATGGAGAGACAGAATTCCCATATTGAGCTGATCGCCTCTGAAAACTGGGTGAGTAAGGCCGTTATGGCGGCTATGGGAAGCCCTCTGACCAATAAATATGCGGAAGGATATCCGGGCAAGAGATACTACGGAGGATGCCAGTGTGTTGATATCGTAGAAGAATTGGCCCGGGAACGCGCTAAAGAGTTGTTCGGATGTGAGTATGCCAATGTGCAGCCCCATTCCGGAGCACAGGCAAATATGGCAGTATTCTTTGCCATTCTTCAGCCGGGAGACACCTACATGGGCATGAATCTTGATCATGGCGGACATCTGACTCACGGTTCACCGGTTAATATGTCGGGAAAATACTATAATGTCGTACCTTATGGCGTCAATGATGAAGGTGTGATCGACTATGACAAGGTGCTGGAGATCGCGAAAGAGTGCAGACCCAAAATGATTGTTGCCGGTGCCAGCGCCTATGCGCGCACTATTGATTTCAAGCGGTTCCGTGAGATTGCCGATGAAGTCGGCGCTTATTTGATGGTTGATATGGCACATATAGCAGGTCTTGTAGCGGCCGGGCTCCATCCGAGTCCGATCCCGTATGCGCATGTGACAACGACTACGACGCATAAGACACTGAGAGGACCCCGAGGCGGTATGATCCTCTCCAGCAATGAGATGAATGAGAAGTTCAACTTTAACAAAGCAGTATTCCCGGGAATCCAGGGAGGACCGCTTATGCATGTGATCGCAGCAAAAGCAGTGTGCTTCAAGGAAGCACTTCAGCCGGAATTTAAAGAGTATCAGAAGCAGATTCTGAAGAACGCCAAGGCACTCTGCGAAGGACTGAAAAAACGTGGCGTAAAAATCGTATCCGGTGACACGGACAATCATCTGATGCTGGTCGACCTGACAGAGAAGAATGTCAGTGGAAAAGAACTGGAGAAACGTCTGGATGATGCGCATATCACCTGTAACAAGAACACGATTCCCAATGATCCACGTTCCCCGTTTGTCACAAGTGGCGTGAGACTTGGTACTCCCGCAGTGACAACCCGCGGCATGAAAGAAGAGGACATGGATAAGATTGCCGAGATCATCGCCATGGTTATCGAGAGCGAGGACAATGTAGAGGCAGGAAGAAAGATGGCGGCAGAACTGCCGGAGAAATATCCGCTCTGCTAAGTTCGTATTTTCCGTACTGGCTGCGATTGGAAAATCCTTCGAAAAGCAGCTATTTACAGATTGTCTGACTTACGTATTCGCGGACAAAGAGAGGTTGATTCCGACTCCGGCTGCAGAGTATAAGAGAAACTAACAAAGCAGGACAAATGCTAAATACAAATCGATCAAACGGAGAACTCCCGAAGATCAAACAACTCCGTTTGATCGATTAACGCATTCATCCTGCTTTTAAGTTTCTCTTATACTCTTACGCAGTCGCCGGAATCAACCCCTCTCCGCCCGCGAAAGACGCATCAAATCGTCTCTATATATCTGTTTTCCACGGCTTCCTGTCCATCCGCCGGTTCGATAAATACTCATATGAGCCAAAAGAAATCAGGACTTTTTTGACCAGGATTCCATGCATTCCAACTGGCATAAATCCATTAAGTTGAGAGCGGTTCTCTGCCTAACACATATAAGTCCTTCTCGATTACTTTTTCCTTCAACCGGTTTCTTTTACATTCCAATTTATCGGAGTGAATGCCGGATTCGATAAAGCAGAAAACGGACTGAGATGAACCGCAGGAAGACTCGAAAAGTATTTCCATGCCTCATCTCCGTCCGTTTTCGGACCTTATCCCCATCGGTATTTAGTCCGACAAACATGAATTTTCCACTTTAAATCGGCAAAGTATTGTGATATACTGAAACAAGGCGAATGTTTAAGCGAAGGAGGACACATACAATGATATGGGATAAGGAGGAGACTCTCCCCAGAGAAGAGATCGAAGCAATCCAGCTTGCCAAATTGAAGGATACGGTCCACTACATTTATGATCGGGTAAAACCGTACCGTGACAAGATGGATGCGGCGGGCATTAAGCCGGACGACGTGCAGACACTGGAGGATCTGAAGCGTCTGCCTTTTACATATAAAGCGGATTTCAGAGACAACTATCCGGACGGGCTTTTTGCAGTAGATAAGAAAGAAATCGTGCGCTATCATGCAAGCTCGGGAACGACCGGGAAACCGACAGTTGTAGGATATACGAGAAATGATCTGGACATGTGGCTCAATAATGTGGCAAGACTTGCCTGTATGGGCGGCGCTACGGCCGATGATGTGGCGCAGATCTCATTTGGATATGGTACATTTACAGGAGCGCTTGGCCTTCACGGCGGCCTTGAAAAGATCGGCGCATCCGTGATTCCTATGTCTTCAGGCAATACGAACAAACAGATTATGTTTCTTCAGGATATGGGAGTAACGCTTCTGGTAGCTACTCCGTCCTATGCGCTTCACCTCGGGGAAGAGATAAGAAACCGGGGCATCGATCCGTCGAAAGACCTTAAGTTGCATATCGGCCTTTTCGGAGGCGAAGGCATGACAGAGCCGATGCGTGATGAGATGCATAAGGTATGGGGAGACCAGTTCGTCTGTACACAGAACTACGGCATGAGTGAGCTCTGCGGTCCGGGAGTGGCAGGAGAGTGTACGGAACTTTGCGGTATGCATGTGAATGAAGACTGGTTTATACCCGAGATCATCGATCCGGAAACAGAGGAAGTGCTTCCGCCGGGCGAACTTGGTGAGCTTGTAGTGACATGCCTCGGCAAAGAGGCACTGCCTTTGGTTAGATACCGGACAGGAGACCTTACAAGACTGATGTATGAGCCGTGCAAGTGCGGACGTACAACGTGCAGGATGGAAAATATTTCCGGCCGTGCGGACGATATGCTTGTCATCCGCGGAGTAAATGTATTCCCGACGCAGATCGAGGAAGTGCTCCTCAAGATTGATGAGATCGGACCTCATTACGAGATCCTTGTAGAGCGCAGGAACAGACTGGATGTTATGACAATAACAGTGGAACTGATCGACGACAGACTGCTTGACAGCTATGCAAAACTCAGCGAACTCGAGAGCAGGATCAAGAAAGCACTGAAAGCTCAGCTTGGCCTTGCTACGCAGATCAGGCTCGTGGCTCCTAATTCGCTGCAGAGATTTGAGGGCAAAGCGAAGAGAGTGACAGATTTACGAAAGGATGGTTTATGATATGGGGAAAAAAGTGATCATGCTGGGCAATGAAGCAATCGCCCGCGGAGCTTATGAGGCGGGAGTGAAAGTCTCATCAGCCTATCCGGGAACTCCGAGTACGGAGATCAGCGAATATCTTGTCCAGTACAGAGACGACGTATATGAAGGGTGGGCGCCGAATGAGAAAGTGGCGACTGAGGTGGCTGTGGGCGCAAGTCTTGCCGGCGTGCGTGCTATGGCGTGTATGAAGCATGTAGGGCTCAACGTGGCTGCGGACCCTCTGTATTCAGTTTCTTATATGGGAGTAAACGGCGGTCTTGTCATTGTTGTAGCTGACGATCCGGGACTTTACAGCTCCCAGAACGAACAGGATACAAGAATGGTCGCGAGAGCGGCACAGATTCCGGTAATTGAGCCGTCGGACAGCGCGGAAGCAAAAGATTATTTTAAGATGGCGTTTGAGCTCAGTGAACAGTTTGACCGTCCGTTTATCTTCAGGACGACGACAAGGCTTGCACATTCCCAGGGGCTGGTAGAACTTCAGGAGCGTGTTGTCCCAGAAGACAAAGTATATGAGAAAAATATACAGAAAAATGTCATGATGCCGGGCAATGCGAAAGTGCGCCATATAGAGATCGAGAAACGCAATCTGGAGCTTGCAGAAGCGGCAAACACGCTCCCGATCAACCGTGTGGAGATGAACGATACGAAAATCGGCGTCATTACAAGCGGTATTCCATATCAGTATGTGAAAGAAGCAATGCCGGAAGCATCTGTGCTGAAGCTGGGCATGGTCAATCCGCTTCCGAGAAAACTGATCGAAGATTTTGCGTCCAAAGTAGACACATTATATATAGTAGAGGAACTTGACCCGGTGATTGAAGAACAGGTGAAATCCTGGGGAATCAACGCTGTTGGCAAGGAAATCCTTACCGTTCAGGGCGAATATAGTGCAAATATGCTCAGGAAAGCAATTCTGAAACAGAATCTTGATATTAAAGAACCGGCAGCTGCACCGGGAAGACCGCCGATCCTCTGTCCGGGATGTCCGCACAGAAGTGTGTTCTATACACTTAACAAGTTGAAGATGCATGCGGCGGGAGATATCGGATGTTATACACTTGGCGCGGTAGCTCCCCTGAGTGTGATCGACACGACAATGTGTATGGGATCCAGTATTTCAACGCTTCACGGTATGGAGAAGGCAAAGGGCAAAGATTATATAAAGAACTGGGTGGCAGTGATCGGAGACTCCACATTTATGCATACGGGTGTGAACTCCCTGATGAATATGGTATACAACAAAGCAACAGGTACCGTGATTATCCTTGACAACTCTACAACAGGAATGACAGGACATCAGGATCACGCGGCGACCGGAAAGACTCTCCAGGGAGATCCGACCTACGCGATCAGTATACCGGGAATCTGTAAGGCGATGGGTGTAAAGAACGTATATGAGATCAATGCTTTTGATCTTCCATTGCTTGAGAAGACGATCAAAGAAGAAGTGGCAAAGGACGAGATTTCTGTTATCATCACCAAGACTCCTTGCGTGCTTCTCGATAAGAGGAAAAAACCACTTTACGTGGCACACGAAGATAAATGTAAGAAATGCGGTATGTGCATGAAGCCGGGATGTCCGGCCATGACAAAGAATGCAGACGGAACGATCCATATTGATGATACAATGTGCACCGGCTGCGGACTGTGTAAAGAACTGTGTAAATTTGATGCGATAGAGCTTGTAAGGGAGGGTGAGTAGACCATGGCAGTAAAAAATATTATGATTGTCGGAGTCGGCGGACAGGGCACACTGCTCACCAGCCGTATTCTGGGCGGGCTTGCTATTGCGGGCGGGTATGATGTGAAGCTTTCTGAAGTCCACGGGATGGCTCAGAGGGGCGGAAGTGTTGTTACATTTGTCCGTTATGGAGATAAGGTGGCCGAGCCGATTGTGGAAGAAGGACAGGCCGATGTGATCATTGCCTTTGAACGTCTGGAAGCGCTCAGATATGCCCACTTTTTGAAAAAAGACGGTGCTCTGGTAGTTAATGACTGGCGTATCGATCCGATGCCGGTTGTGATCGGAAATGCAGAGTATCCGGAAAACATACTGGAGGAACTCGGGAAAGAATATAAAGTATACAAGGTAGACGCTACAGAAGAATCGAGAAAACTGGGAAATCCGAAAGTATTTAATCTGATTGTACTCGGTGTGGCGGCACAGCACATGGATTTCACGAAAGAACAGTGGTATGATGTGATTGAGAAGACGGTTCCGCCAAAGACGATCGAAATCAATAAGAAAGCGTTTGATGTTGGGTACGGGCTGAAATAGAACTGTTAAATATTAAATTATTAAATAAGGAAACAGAAGGAAAGGCGGTGATAACAATGATCAGGCAGATATCGGTATTCGTGGAAAATCAGCCGGGCAGTATGATGAATGTGACGTCTGTATTGACAGAAGCGGGCGTAAACATCCGCGCGATCTCTACTTTCGACACCCCGGAGTTCGGGATCATGCGTCTTGTTGTCGATGATCCGGTCAGTGCAAAGAAGAGTCTGACAGAGAAGGGATTTGTTACAAGAGTGAGCGATGTGATCGGCGTGGAACTCAAAGATGAACAGGGTAATCTCAATCAGATGCTGAAGATACTTGCAGACGGAAAAATCAACATAGACTATATTTATTCTTTTGTAATACGTGAAGGAAAAGCTCCGGTCATGGTATTCCATACAGATGATTTCGAGCAGGCCGAAAAAGTTCTTGAGGCTGCTGATGTCAAAATCATGGAGGAAAAAGAACTATAATAAATCGAAATAAAGGAGATAAGAAAGAAAATGGCAGGTGTAGCACTGGAAAACTGGGTGGAACGCATCCGTGATCCGAAGATCGAGTGTATGAGCAGGGATGAGATGGCAGACCTGCAGAGTAAGCGTCTGGTAGATGTTGTCAAAAGAGTATATGACAATGTACCGTTCTACCGTAAGAAAATGCAGCAGCGCGGAGTGGAACCGGGAGATATCAAATCTATCGAAGATATCGGGAAACTTCCCTTCACAACGAAAGAGGATCTGAAGAATAACTATCCGTTCGGACTTCTGGCGATTCCGATGAAAGATGTTGTGCGTGTTCAGGGAACCTCCGGAACAACAGGAAATCTTACAATCGCTCCATATTCGCAGAAGGATGTGGATGTGTGGGGAGAGTGTGTCGCACGCGGTCTTACAATGGCGGGACTGACGAACGAAGACATCATCCATGTATGCTATGGCTACGGACTTTTCACCGGAGGTATGGGACTTGATTTCGGGGCAAAGGCTCTGGGAGCTACTGCGATCCCCATGTCTGCCGGCAATACAAAACGTCAGATGATGGTTATGGAAGATCTTGGAGCTACTGCGTTTGCATGCACACCTTCCTATGCCCTGTATCTGGCAGAATCTATCCAGGAAGCAGGACTTGTCGATCACATGAAATTGAAAGCGGGAATTCACGGCGCGGAGCCGTGGACAGAAGAGATGCGCAAGAAGATCGAGGATATTCTCCATATTAACTGCTTTGATATTTACGGGTTATGTGAGGTTACAGGTCCGGGCGTTGCACAGGACTGTATACATAAGGCCGGGCTTCATGTGCACGCGGATTATTTCTATCCGGAAGTATTAAATCCTGCGACTCATGAGAAGTGTGAGGAAGGAGAGACAGGAGAGCTCGTATTTACAACTCTTGTAAAAGAAGCGATGCCTCTGATCCGTTACCGCACAAAGGACCTGACAAGCATCACTTACGGTAAATGTGAATGCGGCAGGACGCTGCCGAGAATTTCCAAGTTTACGGGAAGAACGGACGACATGAAAGTTATCCGCGGCGTAAATGTGTTCCCGACTCAGGTAGAGACAGCACTTCTTTCTATAGGCGGAGTCGTTGCACCGCATTATATGATGATCGTAGACAGGGAAGATAACATGGATGTACTTACTGTTATGGTAGAAGTTGACGAAAGAGTATTCTCGGATGAGATCAGAAAACTGGATGCGCTGCGCAATAAGATCGCTGCAGTTCTCAAACAGGCGCTGGGTATCTCAGTACGGGTAAAACTTGTCGAGCCGAAATCTATCCAGAGAAGCGAGGGCAAAGCGGTCCGCGTTATCGACAACAGAAAGCTGTAAAAGGGAGGTAAAAGTTATGGGAATCACGATTCAACAGTTATCCGTATTTCTTGAGAACCGCGAAGGACGACTTGACGAGGTGCTTTCTGTACTCGCGGGAAACGATGTCAATATTGTGGCTCTGAGTCTGGCAGATACAACAGAATACGGAATGCTCCGGATGATCGTCTCTGATCCGAATAAAGGAAAAGCGGTACTCAGAGACAACGGTATTACTGCAATGCTGACTGATGTGGTAGCCCTGCGTGTTCCACACGAGACCGGCTCTTTAAGCCGCGCCATGCATCAGATCGTAGAAGGTGATGTAAATATCGAATATATGTACGCGTTCGCGAACGGAGCAGATGCTTCTGCAGTGCTTAAATGTGATGATCCGGCAAGAGTGGTAGACATTCTGAGAGGCAGTGGATTTGATGTGTGGGAAGCGCCTGAGGCCTATGTGTCAAATACAAAACTGTAAAATTAAATAAAAAGAACCGTCCGGCAGATGATCCGCCGGACGGTTCTCTTTTAATCTCATTTCTCTGTAAAGCTTTTTTATATAAATCTAGTCGGTTTATATATTAAAAAGGTACATTAAAAAATCTGATTAAAGTTTTACTACGTTAGTTGCCTGTGGTCCTTTAGCGCCTTCTGTCACTTCGAATTCGACAGCCTGACCCTCTTCCAGGGTTTTGAATCCGTCCATAACCAGCCCTGAGTAGTGAACGAAGATGTCGTTGCCTTCAGAGTCAGAAATGAATCCGTAACCCTTCTGGTTGTTAAACCATTTCACTGTACCTGTCATTGTGTTACCCTCCATAAGAAAAATAAATAAGTTGCTGTATCTGTTCATCCATTGAACTGATACCGCCTCAGTGTAGCATGTTTAACAATAAAAGTCAACGAGTATCTGGTTTGATTTGTAAAATTATACAAAAGATGTCGAAGTGTTGTAATTAATAGAATCCTTGATTAAAATAAAATAATATAAGCTGTAAAAAGAAAGGAGAATTTGAACAATGAAAATATATGAAAACGTAACGGAACTTATCGGACATACTCCGCTGATGGAGGTGAAAAACCTGGAGAGTGAATCACAGTTAAAAGCAAAGGTTCTGGTAAAGCTTGAATATTTTAATCCTGCAGGAAGTGTAAAGGACCGTGTTGCGCTGAACATGATAGAAGATGCGGAAAAGAGCGGACGTATCAGACCGGGCGCCACTATCATTGAACCGACCAGTGGAAATACAGGAATCGGGCTGGCGTCAGTTGCTGCTTCGCGGGGGTATAAAGCTATATTTGTGATGCCGGAGACAATGAGTATAGAACGGAGGAAACTCCTGCTCGGATATGGAGCAAAGATCGTGCTCACGGAAGGAAGCAGGGGAATGTCAGGCGCTATAGAGAAAGCGGAGGAGCTGGAGAAAGAAACGGAAAATTCGATTGTTCTCGGGCAGTTTGTCAATAAGGCGAATCCGGAAGCACATTACAGGACTACGGGGCCTGAAATCTGGGAAGATACGGACGGAAAAGTAGATATCTTTATTGCAGGCGCAGGAACAGGAGGAACCGTTACAGGAGTCGGCAGGTATTTAAAAGAAAAGAATCCCGGTGTTGAAGTAATCGCTGTGGAACCGTCGGGTTCTCCGGTTCTTTCCGGAGGAAAGCCGGGGCCGCACGGACTTCAGGGGATCGGAGCCGGTTTTGTCCCGGAGATTCTTGATACGGACATATATGACAAGGTAAATCAGGTGACAGAAGATGAGGCGTATGCGGCTGCAAGACTTCTGGCGGCCAGAGAGGGGATTCTTGTAGGTATCACGTCGGGTGCCGCACTCCATACTGCGCTGCAGGAGGCCCGAAAGGAAGAAAATGAAGGAAAAGTGATAGTGGCACTTCTTCCGGATACAGGAGAGCGGTATCTTTCTACTCCTTTGTTTGAATAAACTGTTTGTTCCGGCGGTTTTGTGCAAAAATACAAAACCACTGACAATCAGTAATTGAAAATTCATCTAATCTGTTATATACTAATACAAGGATTAAAATCAAAGGAGGACATATAAAATGAAAGAATTTAAATATGTGATCACAGATCCGGAAGGAATCCATGCAAGACCGGCGGGAATCCTTGTAAAACAGGCGGCAGGTTATCAGTCAGCTGTTAAAATAGCAAAAGGCGAGAAGAGTGCGGATGCAAAGAGAATCTTCGGAGTTATGGGCCTTGGAGTAAAGACAGGAGAGGAAATTACAGTCACGGTTGAGGGTGCTGATGAGGATACGGCAGCAGCAGAACTGGAGACATTCTTCAAGGAGAATTTATAAATCAGGTAAGGAGAATTTATAAATCATGATTACGATTAGCGGTAAAAGTGTGTTTGGCGGCGTGGCGATCGGAAAGCTTATGTTTTATCAGAGAAATGATAAAGTAATCAAGAGAACACACGTCGATGATGTTGATGCAGAGTGGGAAAGATTCCAGGAAGCAAAGAATACTGCTGTTGACCAGTTGAAAGGTCTTTATAACAAAGCTCTTGAGGATGTCGGAGAGGCTAACGCCATGATTTTCGAGATCCACCAGATGATGCTTGAGGATCTGGATTATCTTGAGTCGATTGAGAATATCATCCGCACACAGGAAGTGAATGCTGAATACGCAGTCGCTACTACTGCGGATAATTTTGCAAAGATGTTCGCGGCTATGGATGACGCTTACATGCAGGGGCGTGCAGCCGACGTAAAGGATGTTTCCGAACGTGTTCTTGATATTCTCTGTGGCGTGGATACGGGCTTTAAGGAAATGACAGAGCCCTGTATTATCGCGGCAGATGATCTGGCTCCGAGCGAGACTGTACAGCTTGATAAGAGTAAAGTGCTTGGTTTCGCTACCCAATACGGATCTTCTAACTCTCATACGGCTATCCTTGCACGTACCATGAATATTCCCGCTGTAATCGGACTGGGAGAGGATCTCCTTGAGGAATACAGCGGCAGAGATGCGATCATTGACGGATTTACGGGAACTCTCTATATTGATCCCGATGAGTCAACTCTCAAAGAAATGCAGGATAAACGTGAGAAAGATCTTGAACAGAAAGCTCTTCTGGAGCAGCTGAAAGGCAAAGAGAACGTTACAAAGAGCGGACAGAAGATCAATGTCTATGCAAATATCGGAAACGTTTCAGATCTTGGCGCTGTTTTTAAGAATGATGCCGGTGGAATCGGACTTTTCAGAAGCGAGTTCCTTTATCTGGAAAATACGGATTTCCCGACTGAAGAGCAGCAGTTCGCAGTATACAAACAGGTGGCGGAGAGTATGGCGGGAAAGAAAGTCATCATCCGTACGCTTGATATTGGCGCGGACAAACAGGTAGATTATTTCGGACTGGATAAAGAAGACAATCCGGCGCTCGGATACCGTGCGATACGTATCTGCCTGACAAGACCTGAGATATTTAAAACTCAGCTGCGTGCGCTCTACCGTGCCGCAATGTTCGGCAATATTTCCATTATGTTCCCGATGATTATTTCTGTGGACGAAGTGCACAGGATAAAGGAAATTATCGCGGAAGTAAAAGAAGAGCTGAAGAAAGAAGGAATCCCATATAAAGAAGATGTAGAGCTTGGTATCATGATCGAGACTCCGGCCTCTGTCATGATCAGCCGGGAACTTGCAAAAGAAGTGGATTTCTTCAGTGTGGGTACAAACGATCTGACCCAGTACACACTTGCTATTGACCGTCAGAACTCCAAGTTGGACGAGTTCTATGATCCACATCATCCGGCTGTCCTTGCCATGATAAAGATGGCTGCCGAAAATGCCCACGCAGAGGGGGCATGGATCGGTATCTGCGGTGAACTTGGAGCAGATCTTGAGCTTACGGAAGAGTTCCTTAAGATGGGGCTTGATGAGCTGTCGGTATCTCCGGCCATGGTACTGCCGCTTAGAAAACGGATCAGAGAGTGTGAGTAAGATCCTGCAGTATATATTTGAAATTTCTACAGATCACATATATTATATTAATATCAGGACGTCTCGGTCTGCCTATTCGGCAGATCGGGACGTTTATTTTTATCCTGTTCAGAAAAGAAATGACGCTTGCAATAATCGAACGTACGTGCTATTATACACATAAAGAACAAACGTTCGATTATCGGAGGACGCAATGTGGGATAAGATACAGAAAGAAATGACACTGAATGAGAAATTGAATATATTGTCTGATGCGGCGAAATATGATGTGTCCTGCAGCTCCAGCGGTGTTGAGAGAAAAGGGGACGGTACGGGGATGGGAAACTGCAGTAAAGCGGGAATTTGCCACAGTTTTTCGGCGGATGGACGCTGTATTTCGCTTTTGAAGATCCTGTTCACAAATGAATGCATTTATGACTGCAAATACTGTGTCAACCGCTCGTCGAATGATGTCAGACGGGCTTCTTTTACACCGGAGGAAATATGTACACTCACGATGGAATTTTACAGGAGAAATTACATTGAAGGCCTGTTCCTGAGCTCCGGTATCCTGAAAAGCCCGGATTATACTATGGAATTAATCTACGCCGCTTTATACAGGCTGAGACACGTATATAATTTTCAGGGATATGTTCATGTAAAAGCAATTCCGGGCGCGGATCCGGGACTGATCCGAATGACGGGATACCTTGCGGACAGGATGAGCGTAAATGTAGAACTGCCTACCGCAGAAAGCCTGAGACTTCTTGCTCCGCACAAATCGAGAAAGAACATACTGACACCTATGCGGCTTGTTCAGAATCAGATGGAAGAAAATAAACATGAGATTGCATTGTACCGGAATGCGCCCCGGTTTGTTCCTGCCGGACAAAGCACCCAGATGATCATTGGGGCTACTCCTGAGAGCGACTATCAGATTCTGAATGTGGCTGAAGCTTTGTATAAGAAATTTGACCTGAAAAGGGTATTTTATTCTGCTTTTGTTCCTGTCAATGAGGATCAGACACTTCCGGCTCTTGTTGACAACAAGCCTCCTCTTTTGCGGGAGCACCGGCTGTATCAGGCTGACTGGCTGCTGCGATATTATCATTTTAAAGCAAACGAGCTCCTGGATGAGGAGAATCCTAATTTTAATGTTCTTCTGGATCCGAAGTGCTGCTGGGCATTGAAACATCTCGATATTTTTCCGGTAGAAATTAACCGGGCTGATTACAGAATACTGCTCCGTGTGCCCGGAATCGGTTATAAATCGGCAGGCAGAATCGTAAAAGCGCGAAGGATGGGAGCACTCGGGTTTGATGATCTGAAGAAAATAGGAGTTGTACTAAAGCGCGCATTGTATTTTATTACTTGTTCAGGAAAGATGTTATATCCGATCCGGATTGATGAGGACTATATTACGCGAAATTTATTGAATACAAAGGAAAGACTTCCGGAGGGGGCTGACGGCGTAACATACCGTCAGCTGTCCCTGTTTGATGATGTAAACTTTAGCGGGGTGAACATATTATGAAAGAGATCTATATATGTACTGATACACTTACAGGCCTCTGTTCGGCACTGCATGACGCATGGCTTGAGAACCGGAATGGTGAAGCGGGCATCGGGCTGCGCGGCAGGATACAACAGCAGCTTTTCTGCCAGTACAAGACTGTGGTGGAGACAGAAGATAAAGCCCGGCGCTTACAGCGTATGGTAAAGCGTTATCTCGGTTATAACGCCTATTGGGATATCTATTATGCTCTTCTGTCAGATGACCAGGAAAAGGGAACGGAAGTATTCCGGGTTATGCAGGAAGCGAGAAATATTAAGGACAGTCGAAAGATTATGGATCATCTTGGTAATCCTGATGTGGCGAAAGTGTTTGCCATGAGCCGGAGCGTGTCGAATGAAGCCCATATGTATGAGGAATTCATCCGTTTCCGGGAGCTGGAAAATGGAGTTTTGTTTTCAGAGATTACCCCGAAATCCCAGGTGCTGACCTGCATCGGAGATCATTTTTCTGACAGGTTTCCGCTTGAAAACTGGGCAATATATGATAAGACCCACGAAGTTTTTCTTATCCATAAAAAACAGGAAAAATGGAGTCTTGTCTGGGGAAAATCGCCTGATCCAGAGGCTGCTGCGGCAGTATCTCAAGGAGAGACGGACTATGCATGCCTGTGGAAAGAATTTTTTGAAGCAGTTTCTATCAAGGAACGTGAGAATCCGAAGTGCCAGCAGAGTCATCTTCCGCTCCGCTTTCGGGGAAATATGACAGAGTTTTCGTGTGAAGGCAACAGGGAGCCGTCTGTTTCCTGATATCAGGTGTAACAGTTTTTCCCTTTCGTCCGTGGCGGCTGAACTGTTAAAAAATGTTGTATTAATCAGAAAATAAGATTATGATAGATACATCATCGCATCTGCGTACAGGATGAAATATATGTCATGAAAGAGGCGGCAGTATAGAAGTGGAAATAGGTGAAGAGGAAAAGGTTATCCGCGTCTCTGTGAGAAATCTGGTTGAATTTATATTGAGAAGCGGAGACATTGATAACAGAACTTCCGGAAGCGTGGATAAAGAGGCAATGCTGATGGGCGGCCGCCTGCATCGGAAGATACAGAGAAGTATGGGATCGGATTATCATGCAGAGGTAATCCTGAAAACTGTGGTTCCATGTGAAGGGTTCAGGTTACAGATAGAGGGACGTGCAGACGGTATAATTATCCGTGAGCAGAATGGGGAAAAAGAAGTATCCGTCGACGAGATAAAGGGGGTTTTACGGGATCTGGAACATATAACAGAGCCATTGAAAGTCCATCTTGCGCAGGCAAAGTGTTATGCGTATATTTATGCGGATCAGAACAGATTAGAAAAGATAAAAGTTCAGATGACATATTGTCATCTTGATACAGAAGAGATTAAGCGGTTCTATCTGGAATATTCGAAAGAGGAACTGGAAGAATGGTTTGATGATCTGATCAGCCGGTATGAAAAGTGGGCGAAATTCCAGATTGAATGGGAGATGACAAGAAATGCGTCGATAAAGGAAACGGAATTCCCGTATCCGTACCGTCCGGGACAGCGGGATGTGGCGGCTGCTGTCTATCGTACGATTCTGCGGAGAAAAAAACTTTTTATTCAGGCTCCCACGGGTGTGGGAAAAACGATTTCAACGGTATTTCCGGCGGTAAAGGCAGTGGGGGAGGGACTGGGGGATAAGATTTTTTATCTGACAGCGAAGACAATCACCAGAACTGTGGCTGAGCAGGCGTTCCGTATAATGAAAGAGCAGGGGCTGCACATGAAAGTGCTTACCATTACCGCTAAAGAAAAAATCTGTTTCTGTGAGGAGACTGCCTGCAATCCGGATGCCTGCCCTTATGCAAAAGGGCATTTTGACAGGGTAAATGATGCGGTCTATGATATGCTGATGGATGAAAATGATATTGATCGGGCGGCGATTGAGAGACAGGCTGAGAAATTTAAAGTGTGCCCATTTGAACTTTCCCTTGATATTTCTACATGGGTTGACGCTGTGATCTGCGATTATAATTATGTATTTGACCCGAACGCACATCTGAAACGCTTTTTTTCAGAAGGGAGCGGCGGGAATTATATTTTTCTGATCGACGAAGCGCATAATCTGGTAGAGCGCGGGAGAGAGATGTACAGCGCGGCATTATATAAAGAAGATTTTCTGGAGCTGAGAAAACTGATAAAGAATCTGGACGGGAAGATGGCGCGCCGGCTCGGGGAAGTGAATAAACTGTTTCTGGAGCTGAAACGTGAATGTAAGGATTATCAGATTCTTAACAGTGTCTCCCATATAGCACTTAAATTGATGAATCTTTTGTCGGAGATGGAGCGGTTCCTGGAAGAGCCGTCGGACGATGCCATACGGGAAAGTGTGCTTAATCTGTATTTTCAGGTGAGATCTTTTATCGGTATACACGACATCCTTGATGAAAATTATGTGGTATACAGCGAACTTGAAGAGAACGGAAGATTCAAAATAAAGCTTTTCTGCGTAAATCCGGCGGAAAATCTGCAAAATTATCTGGAGTACGGAAGTGGTACGGTGTTTTTCTCCGCAACCCTTCTCCCAATCCATTATTATAAGAGTCTTTTATCGGTAGAAAAAGACGATTATGCAATTTATGCACAGTCTGCCTTTCCAAAAGAAAATATGCTGCTTCTGCAGGCCAGAGATGTGAGTACAAGATACACGATGAGAGGCAGGGATATGTACCGGCGATATGCCGATTATCTTGGGAGAACGGTGCGATGCAAAAAAGGAAATTATATGGCATTCTTTCCGTCTTATAAATTTATGGAAGCGGTATACGAACAATTCGTCCTCACTCAGGAGGGAATCGACGTGATCCTGCAGTCTCAGAATATGGGAGAGAAGGAGAGAGAAGAATTTCTTGAAGAGTTTGACCGTGAAAGGGAGAACAGCCTCATCGGTTTCTGCGTGATGGGCGGGGTGTTTTCGGAAGGAATTGATCTGACAGCAGACCGCCTGATCGGTGCGATTATTGTGGGGACAGGGCTTCCTCAGGTTTGCAATGACCGGGAGATTCTGAAAGGATATTTCGACGCCCGGGGAATGAGAGGTTTTGATTACGCCTATCTTTATCCGGGGATTAACAAGGTGCTTCAGTCCGCAGGACGCGTGATACGTACAGAGACGGACAGAGGAATCATATTGCTGCTTGATGAGCGTTTCTCCCAAAGACAGTACAGAGACAGCTTCCCGAGGGAATGGGAAAACTGCCATGTCTGTACCATGCTGACGCTTGAGGATTACATAGAGTCATTCTGGAAATAGCTGAGGAATTCCATTGATGCTCTTGAAAGCGGAAGCTGGTCGTTGTAAGCGACGGCAAGTTCACGGAAAGGAAGCTCTTCTTTTGTCTTCAATAGAAAGAGGTTATCTGACTGTTCCGTAATACAGTAGTCCGGTACAAAAGCAATTCCCAGGCCGATGCGTGCAAGATCAACAAGCAGGTCATTGCTTGTCAGTTCAATCTCCGGAACGAGATCCAGCTGATGCTGCTGGAATACCTGGTGAAGAAATTCATTGGTCGTACTGTTTTTGTCCAGCATGAGAATAGGATAATGCAGCAGTTCGGAGAAAGAGACTGTGCGATCCTTCAGCTCCCGGAAAGGACTGCCGGCAATAAACACGTCGTGGAACTGTTTGATCCTAAGAACAGAAGTAGCGGTACCCAGATGATTGTTCGGATAGTTCACTACGATCAGATCTACCTGGCCGTTTCTCAGCAGTTCCGCGCATTTCATGGATGTCTGATTAATTACTTTGATATGAGCTCCGGGAAATGCCTTGTGAAATCGCTCGAGATAAGGAATCAGGAAGTAACGGCAGATTGTATCGCTGGCTCCTATACGGATCTGACCGCCCGTCGAAGCGGCATCGATGAGCTGTGCCTCGCCTTTTTGTATCAGATTCATCGCAGGTTCTATATGCCGCATAAGGATTTCGCCCTCAGGTGTCAGCTGGACTTTTTTTGTGCTCCGTATGAAAAGTGTCTGATCCAGTTTTCGCTCCAGTGTTTTGATGGACTGGCTTACAGCAGACTGGGAAATGAAGAGCTGCTTGGAGGCCTCGGAAAAATTCAGAGTTGACGCCACGTGATAGAATACTTTATATAGTTCGTAATTAATATCGATCATTATAAGACCTCCTAATAAATAATAATTCTATTATAAGCTATAAAAAAGAGAATTACAACATTACACGGAAAGGATTGACGTAAGATGAAAAAATTGCACTGGTGCGCAGGAATAATCCTGGGATTTTCTGTTATAGCCGCACTGCTTATTACGAGTTTTGAGATAGCTATGTATTCGGATTTTGATGTGTACCGGTATGAGTATGAAAAGTATGATGTGCTGTCCGATCTGGATATGAACATGGATGATGTGATGTATGTGACCCATGAAATGATGGATTATCTGCGAGGGAAAGGGGATACTCTTTCTGTGATGACAACAGTTGAGGGACAGGAGCAGGATTTCTTTAACGAACAGGACCGGTTTCATATGGGAGAAGTGCGCGACTTGTTTATCGGAGGGCTGAATATCCGGTTCGGGGCATGCGTTGCGGCTGTTTTGTGTATTCTGTTTCTTATAATTACACGGGCGGATATAAAAAAGATTATACCGCGGTCATATTGGATTGCTTTGGGAATAACCGGGACGGCAGTGCTTTTCCTTGGAATCGCGGCAGTGGTCGACTTTGATTCTGTGTTTGTACAGTTCCATCACATATTTTTTGATAATGATCTGTGGATCTTTGATCCGGCTGAAGATTACATGATCCGGATGCTCCCCGAAGGACTGTTTTACGATATGGTAATGAGAATAGGGGCTGTTTTTGTGGCTTCGCTTGTAGTGCTTCTGGCGCTGAGCTTCATACCGAAGATACTGGATCGAAAAAAGAAATTAGCATGACTTATAACTAATTTAAGTTATATTAATTATACTAATGAAGTGAAGTGTGGTACGATACTAACAGATATCATTTTGGGTGCACGAGGCACGAATAATCATGCAAAGGAGATTTTATATGGGCAGCGTAAGACGTGTATTTGTAGAAAAGAAACCAGATTATGCCGTTGCGGCAAAGGAACTGCGTCATGAGATCAGACGTTATCTTGGAATCATGGATGTGACAGGAGTGCGTGTATTGATCCGGTATGATGTGGAGAACATTTCCGACGATACATTTGAAAAAGCGTGCAGCGGAGTGTTTGCAGAGCCGCCGGTAGATATCCTTTACAGGGAAGAGTATCCACTGTCTGAGGGAGACCGCAGCTTTTCCGTAGAATTTCTGCCGGGGCAGTTTGACCAGAGAGCAGATTCGGCGGAACAGTGCCTCCGTTTTATCAAAGAAGATGAAAGTCCTGTGATCCGCACAGCGACTACTTATGTGATTGAAGGTAATATTTCTGATGATGAATTTGATGCAATCCGCAATCACTGCATCAATCCGGTGGATTCCAGAGAGGCGTCAGAGGAGAAGCCGGAAACGCTTGTTTCATCATTTGAGGAACCGGCAGATATCCTTGTGTTTGAAGGATTTAAAGATATGGCTGAAGATGAACTGAAAAAGCTGTATGACTCACTTGGCCTTGCCATGACATTTAAGGATTTCCTGCATATTCAGAATTACTATAAAGGGGAAGAACACCGTGATCCGACTATGACGGAAATTCGTGTCCTGGATACGTACTGGTCAGATCACTGCCGCCATACGACTTTCTCGACAGAGTTAAAAGACGTACAATTTGATGATGGATATTACAGAAAGCCGATCGAGGATACGTATCGCGAATATCTGAAAGACCACAGTGAGATCTTTGCAGGAAGAGAAGATAAGTTTGTCTGCCTGATGGATCTTGCGCTTATGGCCATGAGAAGGCTGAAAAAGGAAGGGAAACTTGCGGATCAGGAAGAGTCTGATGAGATCAATGCGTGCAGTATAGTTGTACCGATTAAAGTTGACGGTGTTGAAGAAGAATGGCTGATCAACTTCAAGAATGAAACGCATAACCATCCGACAGAAATCGAGCCTTTCGGAGGTGCCGCAACATGTCTGGGAGGCGCTATCCGTGATCCTCTTTCGGGAAGAACTTATGTATATCAGGCAATGCGTGTAACCGGTGCGGCAGATCCTACTGTATCTGTAAAAGATACATTGAAAGGAAAGCTTCCGCAGAAGAAACTGGTACGCGAAGCTGCTCACGGCTATAGTTCCTACGGAAACCAGATCGGTCTGGCAACAGGACTTGTAAAAGAAATCTATCATCCGGACTATGTGGCGAAACGTATGGAAATCGGTGCTGTTCTCGGCGCAGCGCCGAGACGCGCCGTAATCCGTGAAAATTCAGATCCCGGAGATATTATCATTCTGCTCGGCGGCCGGACGGGACGTGACGGATGCGGCGGAGCTACAGGATCCTCTAAGGTTCATACAGAAGAGTCGATAGAGACCTGCGGCGCGGAAGTACAGAAAGGTAATCCGCCTACAGAGCGTAAGATCCAGCGGTTGTTCCGCCGCGAGGAAGTCAGCCGGCTGATCAAAAAATGCAATGACTTCGGTGCGGGCGGGGTTTCTGTTGCTATCGGAGAACTTGCGGACGGCCTTAGAGTGGAACTTGACAAAGTTCCGAAGAAATATGCAGGCCTTGATGGAACTGAGATTGCGATTTCCGAGTCTCAGGAGCGTATGGCTGTTGTTGTAGATCCGAAAGACGTAGATGAATTTATGTCTTATGCCAAAGAAGAAAATCTGGAAGCGACAAAAGTAGCTGTTGTAACAGAGGAACCGAGACTTGTACTGATCTGGAGAGGAAAAGAGATCGTGAACCTTTCCCGTGCTTTCCTGGATACAAACGGTGCGCATCAGGAAACAAATGTAGAAGTTGAGATGCCGGAGCAGGAGGGCAGTCTCTTCAGAAGAAATGAGATTAATGATGTAAGATCAGCATGGCTCAATACACTGGCAGATCTCAATGTGTGCTCTCAGAAGGGACTTGTTGAGATGTTCGACGGCTCCATCGGTGCAGGCTCAGTGTTTATGCCTCATGGAGGAAAGTATCAGCTTACCGAAACTCAGGCCATGGTAGCAAAAGTTCCGGTTCAGAAGGGAAAGACGGACAGTGTCTCTATGATGAGCTATGGATTTGACCCATATCTGTCGAGCTGGAGCCCATATCACGGTGCTGTTTATGCTGTGACAGAATCAATAGCGAAGATTGTTGCTGCAGGCGGAGATTACAGGAAGATCCGTTTTACATTCCAGGAGTACTTCCGTCGTATGTCCGAGGATCCGAAGCGGTGGAGCCAGCCTTTTGCTTCTCTTCTCGGAGCTTATGCGGCACAGATCGGTTTTGGCCTTCCGTCGATCGGGGGCAAAGACAGTATGTCCGGAACATTCCAGAATATTGATGTACCGCCTACGCTTGTATCCTTTGCCGTTGATATGGCGCTTGATAAAGACATTATCACACCGGAGCTTAAGAAAGCGGGAAATAAGCTTGTATGGCTCAGAATCGAGAAAGATGAATATGATCTTCCGGTTTATGACAGGGTAATGGAACAGTATGGAAAGTTCCAGGAGGATATCAGATCCGGAAGAATTGTGTCTGCCTATGCGCTTGACCGACACGGCGTGATCGCCGCTGTCAGCAAAATGGCATTCGGCAACCGAATGGGCGTAAAGATTGAACATAGTATGGATCCGCGCGATATGTTTGCACCTGCGTTTGGAGATATTATCGCAGAAGTAGAGGACGGACAGGTCGGTAATCTGCAGATTACATATACTGTGATCGGAGAAGTGACCGACAGAGACAGTTTTGAGTACGGCAGCACCCGGATCGGCATTGGTGAAGCACTGGGCGCATGGACGGGAACTCTTGAAAAAGTATTTGCGACAAAATCAGAAGAAAGTTCAGACAGTCCGGTGGAAGAAAAGCTCTACAATACTTCAGACGTACATATTTGCAGCCATAAGATCGGCCAGCCTACAGTTTTCATACCGGTATTCCCGGGCACGAACTGTGAGTATGACAGTACCCGCGCTTTTGAGCGCGCCGGCGCGAAGGTTGTCACGAAAGTATTCCGCAATTTAGATGCTGAGGATATCAGATCGTCTGTGAGTGAGTTCGAAAAAGCTATTGGACAGGCGCAGATGATTATGTTCCCGGGCGGATTCAGCGCGGGCGATGAGCCGGACGTATCTGCAAAATTTTTCGCGACTGCTTTCCAGAATGCAAAGATTAAGGAGGCTGTGGAGAAACTCTTAAATGAACGTGACGGTCTTGCCCTTGGAATTTGTAATGGTTTCCAGGCACTGATCAAGCTTGGCCTTGTCCCGTATGGGAAAATTATGGGGCAGACGGCGGATTCTCCGACACTGACATACAATACGATCGGACGCCATATTTCCAAGATGGTATACACGAAAGTTGTGACCAACAAATCACCGTGGCTTGCGGGAGCGGAACTTGGAGGCGTCTACACAAATCCTGCATCACATGGAGAAGGACGCTTTGTAGCCAGTGCTGAATGGATAAAACGTCTGTTTGAAAACGGACAGGTGGCGACTCAGTACTGCGATCCGGAAGGTAATATCAGCATGAATGAAGAATGGAATGTTAACGGCTCGTACTGTGCGATTGAAGGAATCACCAGCCCTGACGGACGTATTCTCGGAAAGATGGCGCATTCCGAGCGTCGCGATTCTTCTGTTGCGATCAATATTTACGGTGAGCAGGATATGAAGATATTCGAGTCCGGCGTCAACTATTTTAAGTAAAAAAACAGTAAAAAAATTTTTTGAAAATAAATGAAAAAAAGTGTTGACATTTGTTGGATATTGATAGTATAATAGCAAAGCGGGTTGCGGAAAAGAACTTCGAAACCCGCGAGAATATGGGGTCTTAGCTCAGCTGGGAGAGCATCTGCCTTACAAGCAGAGGGTCATAGGTTCGAGCCCTATAGGTCCCATTATTGTATTGTTACAATAAACATATTTGGATGGATTCCCGAGTGGCCAAAGGGGACAGACTGTAAATCTGCTGCAAATTGCTTCGGTGGTTCGAATCCACCTCCATCCATTTAAAAAAATAATAGTTGCGTGTAGTACCTGAATGGTGTTACACTATATATGATGACGCGGGGTGGAGC
>DWWI01000196.1 GCA_019119745.1 Candidatus Mediterraneibacter gallistercoris
GGACGGCGATATCATGCTGTTCAGGTTCAACGTATAGCACCAGTTCAGCCATGCGTATGCTCTGGCAAGAAAACTATGCTTGCATAGGTTTTCTGTCAGGTATACGCATGGACTGAGCGCCAGAATATGAGCAAAACAGCGGCGGTAGCCGCAGTAAGCACGAAGTGCGGTTTTGCGAATAGCGCGGCTGAACTGGTGCGGAAGCGCGCGGAAAACAGCGGCGGTAGCCGCGGTAAGCACGAAGTGCGGTTTTGCGATTGGCGCGGTTGAACTGGTGCGGAAGCGCGCGGAAAACAGCGGCGGCAGCCGCGGTAAGCACAAAGTGCGGTTTTGCGATTGGCGCGGCTGAACGGAAGAAAGAGCTACAGAAAGGAGCATTTCCATGCATTATGACATTTCCTTTCCTAATCTGGGCATCTATCTGGATCATGTGGGAAAGAACGTTGATATATTCGGCTTTACGATTGCTTACTATGGTATTATCATCGGATGTGCGATCCTGATAGGTTTTCTGATTGCTACGTCAGAGGCTAAACGGACGAGACAGAATCCGGAAGATTATCTTGACATGGGAATCATAGGAGTGATAGCAGGCATTGCCGGCGCCAGAATTTACTATGTGATCT
Source organism: Candidatus Mediterraneibacter gallistercoris (assembly GCA_019119745.1). Next base: position 627 of record DWWI01000196.1, read on the forward strand.
TTTCTTGGGATATGTATAAGGATAATCTGCTGGACATCTTTAATCTCCGGGAGGGTGGTCTTGCCATCTACGGCGGCGTGATCGCTGCTGTGATCGCGGTGTTTGTTCTCGCCAGAGTGAAGAGGCTCTCGCCTTTTCAGATTCTGGATACCATTGCAATGGCACTCCTGAACGGCCAGATGCTTGGCCGCTGGGGCAATTTCTTCAATCGTGAAGCATTCGGCGAGTATACGGACGGACTGTTCGCCATGCGGCTGCCGGTAGATGCGGTGCGCTCGGGTGATATTACAGAGAAGATGTGGCAGCATATGGAGACTATCGGTGGCGTGGATTATATACAGGTAAGTCCGACATTCCTTTACGAGTCAGTATGGTGCGCCGTGCTTCTGATCCTGCTGGTGCTGTACCGGAAGCATAAGAAATATGAAGGAGAGCTTTTCCTTCTGTATATCTTCGGATATGCGCTTGGCAGAGTCTGGATCGAGGGACTGCGTACAGATCAGCTCCTCATCCCGGGAATCGGCTTCCCGGTGTCTCAGGCACTTGCCGGATGTGTGGTTGTCTTTGCGGGAATTGCGCTGCTTTATCTGCGTAAGAACCATAAGCGGAAGCCTCTTTTAAAGAGTGAAAAGGTATATGAACCGATGCCGGATAAAATCGAGGGAAAGAAACCGCCGAAGAAGAAGGACAGGATATTTAAGTTTAAGGATAAATAGCGCATTTTACGGAGGATAAAGAAAATGGGAACAGCATCACTGGTACTCGGTATTATATCGATGGTGATCGGTACGCTGGCCGGAGGCGGATTCAACTGGGTTGGCGTGATCGTCGGAATTATAGGTATTGTCCTTGGAATCGAGGGTAAAAAGAAACCGGAACAGGCCGGCATGGCACAGGCAGGCTTTATCTGTTCTATTGTCGGAGTTGTGCTCTGCCTTCTCACATATATTGCCTGCGTGGCTTGCGTGGGATGCCTGGCACTGATTGTATAATTCAATTAAAAAATTCACGGTTGAAAAGGAGTGGCAGACACTCCTTTTTCTTTTTCAGATAAACTGATTTCAGGAAAAGCGAAAATATTTCAAAATGCCTGAATTCGAAAGATGTTGTGAAAAGAGGAAAAGAATATGGGGCTGGAGATTGGAGCGGTTATTATACCGTGGTATGGACTGTTCATCGTGCTGGGAATTGCGGCAGGAATGATTTTGGGATTTTTACTGATTCGTATAAATCATATGAAATTTGACGATTTTATCCAGATCGTATGCTTTGTGGGACTGGGGGCAATGATCGGGGCGAAACTTCTGTATCTCGCTGTATCGTGGAAAAGTATTGATTTTTCGAGGATTACGGATCTGGAATATCTGAATGCGCTGATGGGAGGCGGGTTTGTCTTTTACGGAGGGCTGATCGGAGGACTGATCGGCTTGTATCTCTGCGGAAAGATACTGCATATACCGGTGATGGATTATGCCCGTGTGGCCGTGCCGGTCATTCCGCTGGCTCACGCATTTGGAAGAATAGGATGTGCATTTGTCGGATGCTGCTATGGAGTTCCCTATGACGGTCCGGGAGCAGTCGTCTATACAGAGTCGATTGCCGCGCCGACAGGAGTACCGCTTTTCCCCGTTCAGGCAGTAGAGGCGGCGGGAAATCTTGTGATTGTGGCTGTACTGTGCCTCTATGGGGGAATCTGTCGTAGAAACGGGAAAAGAGCGGAAAGTCTGCAGCTGTATCTCGCTATGTATGCGGTTTTTCGGTTCGTGCTGGAATTTGTACGGTACGATGACAGTGAACGGGGGCTGCTGCTGGGACTGTCCACATCCCAGTGGATCAGTATTGTGATATGCTCATCATTATTTCTGCACGTCAAAAGATACAAAAAACCCGACCGCTCTCTATAGACTTTTGTCATTTTTGGCGATATAATAAAAATACATGTGAATTAATATATTTTTTTCAATGTAATTCTTAAGGAGGAACAAGAAAATGGCAAGAAAAATGAAGACCATGGACGGTAACCAGGCTGCTGCTCACGTGTCATATGCTTACACAGAAGTTGCGGCGATCTACCCGATCACACCGTCATCCGTTATGCCGGAACATGTTGACGAATGGGCAACAGAAGGCAGGGAGAATATCTTCGGACAGACAGTCAATGTTGTTGAGATGCAGTCCGAGGCAGGTGCAGCAGGTGCTGTACACGGATCTCTGTCAGCAGGAGCACTGACGACAACATTTACAGCGTCTCAGGGACTTCTGCTTATGATCCCGAACTTATATAAAGTAGCAGGCGAGCAGCTTCCGGGCGTGTTCAATGTATCTGCCCGCGCACTGGCAAGCCACGCGCTTTCCATTTTTGGCGACCACTCAGACGTTTACGCCTGTCGTCAGACCGGCGCAGCTATGCTGTGTGAGTCAAGCGTACAGGAGGTTATGGATCTGACACCGGTTGCTCACTGTGCTGCACTGGAAGGAAAACTTCCTTTCATCAACTTCTTTGACGGATTCCGTACATCCCACGAGATCCAGAAGATCGAGACATGGGATTACGAAGATCTGAAAGATCTGGTAAA
>DWWI01000197.1 GCA_019119745.1 Candidatus Mediterraneibacter gallistercoris
GAATAGCCTTCCTGCCTCAGCGCTTCTTCGTACTTCCGGTCTTCTATCTGCTGGAGCGCTTCATCGCATTTCTTTTCAAGATCCTGGTAAGTGCGCGCTACCTTGATCTCGATGATGACTGCTTTGCCCCTTACGCTTGGGTATTTTACCAGGATATCCGGGCGTCCGTTCCCTGACTCCCGGTTTGACTGTACGATATAATTCCCGATATTCTTGAGCATCCCTGCAAGGAATCCGTGGTAGTAACTCTCCTGATAATCATAGAAGCTGATCGTCTCCATCAGGTTTTCCGAAAGAATCTCCTCCATCTTTTCTGTGTCTCCATTCAGGATGCTTTCATAGAGCGGGGAGAGTTCTTTTTTCTCTGTCTTCTCTTCAAACCACCGCAGAACGGCATTTTTATACACATACCGCACCTCGCTGTTCGGAATCGCCATCTCCATATAGATGGTTTCCCCCTCCTGACGCTCGCTGATCTTTTTGAGATAACCGGTAAAGAAAAGGAAGTTCCACAGGTTATCCTGGGTGGAATCCATATCATCATATGTGATGTCTTCGTGAATCGGCTTTGTAATCGTACCGCCCGCAATCAGCGACTCGATCTCCTGCTTTACGGAGATGTCCGCGTGTTCCACCAGATTTTTCACGATGCTGTTCGAACTGGTGTTAGACCAGTAAGGCTTCGCAAATGTGTTTTTATCACGATAACAGGAGTTTACATAATTAATCACACTCCAGGGATTATAAACTTCTGTTTCTCCAAACCGGTAACCGTTATACCATCGCTTTACTGTTTCCAGGTTGTCTTCCAGTCCATAGTCCTTTAGCATCTGTTCTACTTCTTCCGGCACGAACCCGAAATGCTCTGCGAAAGAGTCGCTTGTAATGGATACCACATTCAGGTTATTGAGGCCGGTAAAGATGGATTCTTTGCTGATTCTGAGGCATCCGGTTACAACGGCGAATTCCAGATTGTCATTCGTCTTCAGGGCAGACTCAAACAAGGAACGGATCAGCGCTGCCATCCTGTCATAAAAGCCACTGAAATAGGCATTCTCCAGAGGAACGTCATACTCATCGATCAGGATGACTGTTCTCCGTCCGGAACAGGTATACAGACACTCAGAAAGGAATTTCAGAGAATCCGCGTAATCACTTTCTGTCCCTTTCAGATCTCGGATCCGGAGATAACGTTCCAGTTTTGCATCCGTCAGTTTTCCGCTTTTCTCTACTTCCGGCCAATGCCTTGTAAACTCTCCTTCAACTGCTTTTTTCAGCATCTCAAAGGAAAGCTCATAGGAGTACTGCTTCATGGATTTCAACGAAATGCTGATCACAGGATATTTTCCCATGTGAGTCAGATACTTTTCTCCGGCTTCCATGATCTTTAATCCCCGGAACAACTCGGAATTGTCTGTTGTTCCCATTTCAAAGAAATACCGAAGCATACTCATGTTCAGAGTCTTTCCAAAACGGCGGGGACGGGTAAAGAGATTTACCTCGCCTTTCATATCAAGCAGCTCTTTTATAAAAAGTGTTTTGTCAATATAATAATAATCTCCCCGTATTACTTTTTCAAAATCATCCACACCGACCGGCAGAGGTATCCAGGCCATACAAAACGCCTCCCTTCCAAATGTAATTACATTTTACTACGTCTGAAAGTGAGGCGCAAGGTCGGCTCCCATATGCCAGTTTATAAAGATAACATATATCTACTTTATAGTAAGTACAGCTATTTCCGGAGGATTATTGAATCTCGGCAGTTTCTGCTTATCGCTTCCCAGCCCGCTTGTCTCAAATAGAAGTATATTGTCTTTCTGATACATTCCGTGGATATACTCCGGGAACCATCCCTGATCGCCGCCATACAGCCCGCCAAGGAACGGAATGACGACCTGGCCGCCGTGGTTGTGCCCGCTGATCACCAGATCTACATCCCAGACTTTGCTGGCGTCGCCGAAAATGAAGCTGTCCGGCCGGTGTGAAAGCATGATCTTCATTCTGTCTGTGTTCTGGAAATCCTTCAGGAAGCTGAGCGTGTCGTTCGGCGCAGCAAGCGCATCATTGTTACCGTTCAGTCCGAAGGCATAATCGTACAGCCCGCCAAGCCGCACCTGTGTTCCGTTTATCTCTATGTCCACATAATTCTTATCCAGCACGACCGCCCCCGCGTTCTCCAGCTCTTCCGTCAGATCAGAATGTCCGTTTGCCATGTAGGAAAGCTCATGGTTGCCCAGCGCATAATAAATCGGCGCCGTGTCTTTAAGCAGGCCGAGCAGTTCAAGCGGTACAGACGCATTCTCCGACTCCGCATTGAGCATATCGCCGTCCATTATGATAATGTCCGGATCCGCCTCTCGGACCTTCTCCGCCAGTTCCTCATTGTCCCCGCCGAATCTGTGATCATGAAGGTCTGAGATGACCACAGCCCGGAAGCCCGTATCACTTTTTCCGGTATCCGCCGTGTATTCCCTGATGACAATATAATTTGTTGAGACCCATAGACTCACCAGTATATAGATCACAAGCGCCACAACGACAAGTATCAGGGCAATCATCCATTTTTTCATCCTTTTCATCCAGTCTTCTCTCTTTCTATAGAGTGATTATAGCCGTATTACGCAGTATTATACCACTTATTTCCTGAATATTGTGTGAACACCGGAAACAATTACAAAACAAAAAAACTCAGGAGTACCGAAAAGATACTTCTGAGTTTATCAAGTGACTCCGAGGGGAATCGAACCCCTGATTCCAGCGTGAGAGGCTAGCGTCTTGACCGCTTGACCACGGAGCCATATTCTTATTCGCTGTTTGGTTGTCCCTCACAGCGAATACTACTATATCATATGATTCGACGAGATGCAAGTACTTTTTTCAAATTTTTTATTTTTTTACAGTTCAGCCGGTATATGAGCAAAGAAGCGGCGCAGCCGCAGTAAGCACGTAAGTGCGGCTTTGCGAATGGCGCGGCTGAACTGTTTAACTTTCTGTCGCCTCTTTCTTTTCTTCCGCCATTTTTTCTGCCGAGAGTCCTGCCGCCATCTCCTGTCTTACCATGATCTGAAGTGCCTGTCTGTTATTTCTGACAATTACTTCCTCATGGCTCCCGCCGTACTCGCCGTCGAGGGTCCAGGGTATCTCTTCCAGGGATTCGAACTTTATACATCCGGACTTAAACGAGTACATACGATCCGGATTGATCTGCCTGAGCATGATCGCGCCGAGCAGGTCATTTAATTCAAGGGGATTCTTTGGCGTTTTGATGAGCGTCACTTCAAATTCTCCGTCATCAAATACTACGTCCGGTCCTATAATTCCGGTAAAGCCGCCCACTGACCGTGAATTTGTGACCATGCCGTAGATAAATTCATCCTCCAGCTCTTCACCATCATGCGTTATACGTATCTTATAGGACGGAATGTTGAAAATCCGCTTTGCCCCCTCAAGAACGTACGCCAGATGCCCCAGAATGTTCTTCATACTCTGCTTTGTCTCATAGGACACATCCGTAAAAAGACCGAATGCGGCGATATAGATAAAATAGTCCTCGTTAAATCTCCCCACGTCGCACGAAAACGGCACGCCGTTAACCGCGGTATCCGCAGCCGCGAGGATATCTTTCGGAATACCGAGGCTGGTGGCAAAATCATTTGTCGTACCGGCAGGAATATAGCCCAGCGGAGCTTCATACCCCCTTGTCCGCATCCCCTTCACTACTTCATCCAGAGTGCCGTCGCCGCCGCTGCAGACGATCAGGTCATATCCGTCCGGACATGTTTCCATCTTTTCAGTCGCGTCGCGGTATTTCTGTGTCGGATATGCCGTCACCTCATATCCTGCCTTTGTAAAAATGTCAAGGACGTCTGAAAGCTTTGGTTTAAGAGTTCCTGTGCCAGCATTTGGATTATAGATAAACAACATTTTCTTCATAGCCATATCCTCCCATGTTTACATAATCCCGTCTTTAAGTCAGCAAAAGGCTGTACCTTTGCACAGCCTCTTCTTTTTCAACATCTCTTTATCTGAATCTCACCGGATAACCGGCCGGAAATTTTTCTCCTGATCTTATTTTACTTTATTTGCGAAAAATGTCCTGATCCCTTCTGCAGCTTTCCTTTCATCTTCTCCATCAGTCACTACAGTGATCTTCTCGCCATCTGCAAGGCTCAGGCTCATCATTCCCATAATGCTCTTGGCGTTGATATTCTTCTCGCCAACCTGAATGTACACTTTGCTTGCGTACTGACTCGCTTCCTGTACGAGCAGTGCGATCGGTCTGCCGTCAAATCCGTCTTCTGTTTTAACTACAACAGGTGTTTTAATCATAATATTCCTCCTTGTTCCTGCCTTACCTTGTCTGCCATCTCACTAAGCCTGCGCAGTCTGTGGTTGATGCCGGACTTTCCTACCGGAGGATCAAGCGTCTCTCCCAGTTCTTTCAGAGTGGCGTCGGGATTCTCAAGACGGGCGACCGCCGCCTCTACCAAATTAGCCGGCATATGCTCAAATCCCACCGTATCTCTGAGGTATGTAATGTCCTCAACCTGTTTCACTGCCGCCGATACAGTCTTATTGATGTTGGCAGTCTCGCAGTTCACCTTCCTGTTTACAGAATTTCGCATCTCTTTTAAGATCCTGACATTCTCAAGTTCCATCAGAGCTACATGCGCTTCCATTACATTAAGGATATCTACTATCTGAGAACCTTCTTTCAGGTATACAACATAAGAGTTCTTACGTCTCACAATTTTGGCGTCCAGTCCGAAACTGCAGATCACTTCACGGATCTTTTCTGCCGCTTCCTGCAGCGAGCAGACGATCTCGAAATGATATGATTTCTTCGGATCACTCATGGAGCCTGAAGCCTGATATGCTCCCCGCAGGAACGCCCTCTTACAGCATGTCTGCTGGATCACAAGAGGACTGAACGGATGGATATCATCTGCGCCGTTCGTATGATCACCGACCATCTTTGTTGCCTGAAGTATGCGGAACGCGTCTTCATGCCGTTTCACAACAACCGCATATGACACACTTTGTTTCGCAATGTTTCTCCTTATCGAGATATCAGTTCTAATATTAAATGTTTTTTCTATCAATGTAAAGACTTTTCTTGCAACAAGGAAATTTTCCGAATGGATTTTTATGCTGCACCGGTCAAACCGGTTGAAAACGATTGTTCCGCACAATCCGATAAACGCAGCCAGCTCCGCAATCTGACAGTGACGCGCAGAACTTATATTGCCTGCCAGTTCTTCCCTTACTTTTCCAGAAAAAGACATAATCTCACTCTTTCCTTTTTGTGATGGCGTCTTTCCCGATATCACGATGCTCGATGCGGACACCGTAATTCTCCTGTTTGTCGAGCTTCTGGTACAGGGCGTTCGCCAGAGTAACGGATCTGTGCTTTCCGCCCGTGCAGCCGATTGCTATAACAAGCTGATTCTTTCCTTCCAGAATATAATTCGGGATAAGGAAATCAACCATGTCCGTCAGTTTATCGAGAAATACCTGTGCCTTTTCATTTTCCATGACATAGTCCTGGACTTCCGGATCATTTCCTGTCTTCTCTTTCAGTTCATCTATATAATACGGATTCGGCAGGAAACGCACGTCAAAAACAAGATCCGAATCCTGCGGGATACCATACTTGAACCCGAAAGACATGACCGTGATATACAGATTGCAGAAGCTCTCGCCTTTTACAAAAATCTTCTCCAGCTCAAGCTTCAGCTCTCTGGTAAGCATCTTACTTGTATCAAGGATATAAGTTGCCCGGATCTTCAGGAACATGATCTTCTCACGTTCCCTTGCGATTCCCGTATCCACCCTGCCGGATCCGCTCAGCGGATGCTGGCGCCTGGTTTCTTTATATCTCTTGATCAGCACATCGTCCTGCGCATCCAGAAACAGGATCTCATAGCTGACTTTTTTCTCGTCCATCTCATCGAGTACTTCCTGAAGGCCGCTGAAGTCCTGGCCCCCGCGGACGTCGATCCCGAGGGCGATCTTCTTCACCTTTTCCTCCGGGTCACTGAACATCTCCACAAATCGGGTGAGCAGCGGGATCGGCAGATTATCCACGCAGAAATACCCCATATCCTCCAGCATCTTCAGCGCTGTCGTCTTGCCTGCTCCCGACATTCCTGTTACAATCACTAAACGCATCTGTCAAAATTCTCCTATCTTCTTCACTTCCGGCTCCAGCCTTACTCCTGAGTTTTCCTCAACACGGCGGGCAACCGTCTCCATCAGCTCCGCTACTTCCCGCGCGGTTGCGCCGCCGCGGTTGATCACGAATCCGCAGTGTTTCTCCGATACCTGTGCATTTCCCACGCGGAAACCTCTTAATCCCGCGTCTTCGATCAGCTTGCCGGCAAAATATCCCTCCGGCCTCTTAAATGTGCTTCCGGCGCTGCCGAACTCAAGCGGCTGCTTTGACACACGTTTTTCTTTCAGCTCATCCATCTTCGCGCGGATCTCTTCTTTATTTCCTTCTCTGAGGGCGATCTCCGCACCGAGCACTACATAGTCCATCCTTGAGACAATACTGGTGCGGTATCCCATCTTCATCTCTTCAACAGGAAGCGTCAGCACCTCGCCTTCCGGGGTAAGTACTTCAGCGCTCTTTAACACCTGTTTCATCTCACCGCCATACGCGCCTGCATTCATGCGCACCGCGCCGCCCAGAGTCCCGGGAATGCCGGACGCGAACTCAAATCCCTCAAGTCCGGCCTCGTATGCCGCTGCGGCCACTTTTGACAGAAGGGCTCCGGCCTGCGCGCGGATGTTCTCTCCTTCCACCTGTATGTCTTTCATATTCTTGAAAATCTGTATGATGACTCCGCGATAGCCCTTATCCGCGACCAGGAGGTTGCTTCCGTTTCCTATTATATAATACGGGACATCCTGCTCTAAGCACAGAGCTATAATCCGCTTGATCTCCCCGGCAGATGACGGCATGACGAAGTAGTCTGCCGGCCCGCCGATGCGAAATGTGGTGTGTCCCGACATCAGCTCATCTTTCAGGACATTTTTCTCTCCGGTGATGGCACAAAGTTCATTATACAGATTCATAAATATACTCCATTTCTTAATTCTTTGCTTATTCGTCACATTATTATAATCCAACCACAGAGGGATGTAAAGTAACGTTTCTTGCAAAACTCATAGTTTCAGTGTATAATGTACGGGTATCTCTGAATTTTTCAGCGTCAGATCAGGCGCACTGTAACAGACAAAGGAGTGGAAAAAATACAGTGGACTCTGGTGACACCTTTCAACTTATCATATTGATCATTTTGCTTATACTCTCAGCATTTTTCTCATCAAACGAGACCGCGCTTACGACCGTGAGCAAGATCCGGCTGCGCTCTCTGGCTGATGATGGAAACAAAAGGGCTGCGATGGTTCTCGACATTACGGAGAATCATACTTCCAAGATGCTGAGCGCCATACTGATAGGCAACAATATCGTCAACATCTCTGCATCTTCTCTCTCGGCTACACTTGCATACGCATTCGGCGGATATATGGTCAGCATCGCCACGGCAGTGCTTACGGT
>DWWI01000198.1 GCA_019119745.1 Candidatus Mediterraneibacter gallistercoris
CTGGATTTATTGTGATTTTTTTATAAAAAAATCAACAGAAAAAATGGTAGGAGTGGTAAAAATGTATCAGAAAGAGTATGAACGCTGGATGGCAGCGGATCTGGAAGATCCGGATCTGAAACCGGAATTGTCAAAAATTGAAGGAAACGATGATGAGATCAAGGAGCGTTTCGCAGTAGCGCTGAAGTTCGGAACAGCCGGACTGCGCGGAGTCCTTGGAGCAGGTACGAACCGCATGAATATCTACGTGGTGCGTCAGGCGACACAGGGACTGGCAAACTGGGTAAAGACTCAGGGGGGAACACAGACAGTTGCGATCAGCTATGACAGCCGTATCAAGAGCGATGTGTTTGCAAAGACAGCGGCAGGCGTACTTGCAGCCAACGGAATTAAGGTGAGAATATATGATGCACTGATGCCGGTGCCGGCACTTTCATTTGCGACACGGTATTATAACTGCAATGCCGGTGTTATGGTCACCGCATCCCACAATCCTGCAAAATATAACGGCTACAAAGCATACGGGCCGGACGGCTGCCAGATGACAGACGATGCCGCGGCTATCGTATATGATGAGATCCAGAAGACGGACGTTCTGACAGGCGCAAAATATATGTCTTTCGCGCAGGGTGTTGAGGAAGGGCTGATCCGTTTTGTGGGTGATGACTGCAAGAGAGCTCTCTATGATGCCATCGAATCCCGTCAGGTGCGTCCGGGTCTCTGTAAGACGGCAGGCCTTAAGCTTGTTTACAGCCCGCTGAACGGTTCCGGACTGATGCCGGTGACACAGGTGCTGAAAGATATCGGTATTACAGACATCACGATCGTTCCGGATCAGGAGTACCCGAACGGTTACTTTACAACCTGCAGCTATCCGAATCCGGAGATTTTTGCAGCTCTTGAGCAGGGGCTTAATCTTGCAAAAGAGACCGGAGCAGATCTGATGCTGGCCACAGATCCGGATGCTGACCGTGTCGGCATTGCCATGAAGTGCCCGGACGGCTCATATGAGCTGGTAAGCGGAAATGAAGTTGGCGTACTGCTTCTCGACTATATCTGCGCGGGACGTATTGAGAAAGGTACAATGCCGGAGAAACCGGTGGCAGTGAAATCTATCGTATCCACACCGCTTGCAGGCGCGGTTGCTGAGAAATACGGTGTGGAACTCCGCAGCGTGCTGACCGGATTCAAATGGATCGGCGACCAGATCGCGCAGCTTGAAGATGCTGGGGAAGTAGACCGTTTTATCTTCGGATTCGAAGAGAGCTACGGATATCTTGCAGGTCCATATGTGCGGGATAAGGATGCGGTTATCGGTTCTATGCTGATCTGTGAGATGGCTGCTTATTACAGAAGCATCGGAAGCTCTCTGAAGCAGAGGCTGGAGGAGATTTATGCCGAGTACGGACGCTATCTGAACAAGGTCGACAGTTTTGAGTTCCCGGGATTAAGCGGTATGGACAAGATGTCCGGCATCATGCAGGGATTACGAGATAATCCGCTGACGGAGATTGCGGGATATAAGGTCGTATCCGTAACAGACTATCAGAAACCGGAAGAGACAGGACTTCCGGCTGCGAATGTTCTGATCTACAAACTGGAGAATAATGAGACTGTGATCGTACGTCCGTCGGGAACTGAGCCGAAGATCAAAATATATTACACAACACTGGGTAAAGACCTGGCTGAAGCCGAGAAAGAAAAGGAAAAACTGGCTGACGCTCTGAAACCGGTTATGGCATAGAATAATACTGCAAAAAACAGGGAAAATTCTTGACAAAGCATAGTTAAACCGTTATAACATACATAAAGGCGGAAAATGCGGCCGTTTGGGCATTTTCCCCTTTAATAATCAGAATAGAAATTGTATGTATGTACAATAAAGAGGAGGAATTTATCCATGAACAAAACAGAATTGATCGCGGCTATTGCCGAAAAAGCAGAAATTTCCAAGAAAGATTCTGAAAAAGCATTAAAAGCCTTTGTTGATGTAGTTACAGAGCAGCTTAAGAATGACGACAAGGTTCAGCTTGTAGGCTTTGGAACATTTGAAGTGAGCAAGAGAGCAGCAAGAGAAGGAAGAAACCCGCAGACAGGCAAGACAATGAAGATCGCAGCTTGCAAGGCTCCGAAGTTCAAAGCAGGAAAGGCTTTAAAGGACGCTATCAACTAATTGTGGATTGACTATAGATTGAGAAAACAGGCACTTACGATGAAAACCATTGTAAGTGCCTTTTGTATCGGCGGCGAGCCGGATCCCGGGCCTGCCCGGGATCCTGGCGGCCGAATATAATCGAGGAATGTGCCGTTTGGCGCTTCCGGTGATTTACAGAAAGGAAGAAAAATGCGTCTAGACAAATTTTTAAAAGTATCGAGGCTGATCAAGCGCAGGACTGTGGCAAATGAAGCGTGTGACGCGGGGAGGGTCATGGTTAACGGAAAGCCTGCAAAAGCTTCGGTGCAGGTAAAGCCGGGTGACACGATCGAAATCCAGTTCGGTACGAGAAACGTGAAAGTTGAGGTGCTGAAACTGCAGGATACCACAAAGAAAGAAGAGGCGTCAGAGCTGTTCAAATACCTGTAGAAACAGTTCAGCCGTCTGTCCGTCAGAACATGAGCAAAGCAGCGGCGAAAGCCGCAGTGAGCACGTCAGTGCGGCTTTGCGATTGGCGCGTGCTGAACTGTGCCGTCTGTATGCATAATTCGGAACAACCTCTCATATATTTAAAAACAGAGTGGGAGGGAGCACGTATGGAAGAACAGCGCATTGCAAAATCACACAAGCTTGTGGTAAATAACAGAAAAACCAGTATGGTGACAGGTGTCCTTGATGTTTTGTCCTTTGATCTGAACGAAATTCTGCTGGAGACAGAGCAGGGGATGCTTATGGTCAAAGGGACAGATCTCCATGTGAACCGGCTCAGTGTGGAAAAAGGAGAAGTAGACTTGTCAGGTAATATTGACAGTATCGCTTATTCTAGTGCTTCGCCGGCGGGAAAGCAGGCGGAGAATTTCCTGTCAAAGCTGTTTAAGTAGGTAGAACGATGATATTGGGGATCGGGGCGGAGAGTGGAATTTTTCTGTATGCAGGAGTAGCCGGTATATCCGTACTGTGTACATACTATATACTCGTGTGTTTCAGAAAGCTGGTATCGCACAGTGCCTTTGCGGCCGGAATAGAGGATCTGATATTCTGGATCGGAGCTAGTGTTTATATTTATCGGAAAATGTATGAAACTACATATGGGAGTATCCGGTGGTTTTTCGTGCTCGGAATATTAGGCGGAGCAGGCACCGGATATCTTTTATACTGTCTGGCCGGTAAAATTTATGCAAAGGCAAAGAAAAGGCTTGAAAAGTATAGAAAAAACAGATAAAATATTTAGAAAATGGGGTATAAAAATATATTAATAAGCAGGGTGAGTGTGAATGAGCAAGACAAGACGACAGCAGGGAGCAGGCCGTCAGCAGACCAGGAAGAGAAATTACAAGCTTCGGCATTATAAACGCAGCATACTGATGATCTGTATGGTGCTCGTGTTTTTAATGGGGGCTCTCGGAGTAAGTTCCCTGAGCCTGTATGCAAAGAACAGTGAATATAAAGAGCAGGAAGAGGAACTTCAGGCTCAGATAGAGGAAGAAGAACAGCGTTCGGAAGAGATTGATGAATTTGAAGAGTACGTTAAGACGGACGACTATATCAAGAAGACGGCAGAAGATAAACTGGGACTGGTCGATCCGGACGAGATTGTATTTAAGCCTTCCAAATGATAAGAAACATAAAACTGAATAATAAAAAGAAAATATACAAATGAAAACTCCGGGAGAATTCTCCCGGAGTTTTCATTTGACAAAGATTATGCCGCCCGTACAGACGGGAATATCGGGAAAGGAGAAAAACCATGAATGAGGGACAGGCACTTCACGGCAGCCCCTACGTGGAACAAATAGAAAAATATGCACATTCACTGAAACAGCTCTCGCGGACTTTCCTGGGACTGGAAGAAAAGAAGAAAGCGTTCTCTAATGAAGAGATAGAGGAGATGTTCTCACGAGTCAGGGAAAAGGTATGCGGAAAGTGTGAAAAATGCGGCTGGTGCTGGGGAGAGAATTTCGTGCATACGTATCAGATGGGGTATGAGATTCTTTCGGCCGTGGACCAGTATGGAAATGAACTGAACACAGAGGTGAAAAGAAAACTGATGCAGCGCTGTATCATGGCGCCGCGTTTTCTTCGGGAGATGCTCGCAGGCTTTCACGACGCGAGGCAGAATATCATGTGGGTCAACCGGATCGCGCGCAGCAGGGAGAGCTGCGCGATTCAGATGGATACATTTGCCGATATGATAGAAAACACGGCAAGGGAACTTGAAAACAGTATCGTCACGGATGAGAGGCTCGAGAAAAGGATTATGACAGCCCTTAAAAAGAAAGGACTGCGTGTGCTGTATATCTATTTTTTTATGAACAGCGAGGGAAAATATGAGATCCATGTTACTGTCAGAAGTATGAAGAAAGAAAAAGTTACTGTCAGGGAGGTTGTGGGTGCGGTGACAGAGTGCGTGGGACGGAAATTTATTCTTCCCGGGGACAGCGCGCAGATGATCGGAAACGATTATATGACGGTCGTGTGTGTAGAGGGACCGGCTTTTTATATTATGCATGGTACGGCAAGAATCGGAAAAGACTGTGCCCGGGTGTCGGGAGATAACTTCGCTCTTATGGAGATGCCCGGCGGGAAATATGCGGTGGCACTGTCGGACGGGATGGGATCAGGAGAAGCGGCGTGCAGGGAAAGCACCCTTGTTGTTGAACTGCTGGAAGAACTTCTCGGCGCGGGATTTCCTGAAAAAACGGCAATCCAGATGATCAATACTACTCTTGTCATAGGACGGGAAGAGATACATTATTCTACAGTGGACATGACGGTATTTGATCTGTACACCGGTGAGTGTGAGATCATCAAGGCAGGAGCTTCGTCTACGTTCATCAAGAAGAAAGATAATGTGGAACATTTGAGCTCTACAAGTCTGCCGATCGGAGTGATGAACCATATCGAGATAGATTCGGTGAAGCGGCAGCTTGAGGACGGTGACTTTGTGATCATGGTTACAGATGGAGTGCTGGATGCTCTGCCGGTGGGAGAACAGGATATCCTGCTTGAGACTATCATACAGGGAACTGAGATTACGAATCCAAAGGAAATGGCGCACCATGTGCTGGAACAGGTGCTTACATGGACGGGAAAAGAGCCGGCGGATGACATGACGGTGATGGCAATAGGAATCTGGAAAGACTGAACTGTTATCTTTACAATTAGAAATGAATTGGTTATAGTTTACATATGAGGAAGAATATAATAGAACAGACAGAAATGTATATCAGAAAGCATGGCATGATCGAAAAAGGAGATGTCGTGATCGCAGGTGTATCGGGCGGAGCAGATTCGGTATGCCTGCTTTTTATACTCTGCAGGCTGCAGAAAAAGATGGGTTTTGAGGTCAAGGCGTGTCATGTGAATCACGGCATAAGAGGCGAAGCGGCGGATGCGGATGAAGCATATGTCAGGAAACTGTGCGGACAGCTCGGTATAGCGTGCCGTTTTTTTCATGAAAATGTGGAATTAATTGCCAGAAAACGGAAACAATCATCAGAAGAGGCAGGGCGTGCCGTGCGTCGTGAGGCATTTGAAATAATGTGCAGGGAAGACGGTGGAACGAAGATCGCAACCGCGCATCACAGGGACGACAATGCGGAGACCATGCTTCTCAATATTGCGCGCGGAACAGGGCTGAAAGGACTGTGCGGGATTCGTCCTGTTCAGGGCAGACTGATCCGCCCTCTTCTGTATCTTGACAGGGATCAGATTGAAAATTTCCTGAGGGACCAGGGGATTGCCTGGTGTACAGATGCAACAAATGAAGAAGATGTCTATACGAGAAACCGTATCCGGCACAATATACTGCCGGCGCTTAAGAGTCAGGTTAACGAGGGCGTCGTACGGCATCTGGACGAACTTTCCGCACAGGCGCGGGAAGTATGGGAATATCTGGAAAAGGGGACGGAGGCAGCGTGGAAGCACTGCGTGAAAGTACAGGATCGGGAAAGCGCGGAGGAGGTTTCGGAGCACCGGAACAGATATAAAAAGCTGCTGATCGAAGGAGCGTGTTTCGGGGAAGAAATGCCGGCTGTGCAGAAACTGCTTATAAAAGAGTGCCTGTCAGCGGTTCGTGGCAGTGAGAAAGATATCGGCTCTGCGCATTTGCATGCGGTCATGGATCTGTTCGGCAGACAGTGCGGAAGGAGAGTAAATCTTCCGGGGAATGTAATCGCAGAACGGACATACCGGGGGGTGGTGATCAGCCGTGAGCCTGCGCCGGGACACACTGCCGGGCAGGCGGAGGAAATCAGCCTGAATATTCCCGGAGTAACGGAACTGCCTGACGGAATCCATAAAGTGATATGCCGGTTTGTGGACATTTCCGAGGCGGGAAAGGCAAAAGAGATCCCACAAAAAAGCTACACGAAATGGATTGATTATGATATAATAAAATGTAATCTTTCTGTGCGGACGCGGCGCAGCGGAGACTATCTGGTGGTAGATGATAAAGGGAGCCGCCAGAAGCTGAAGTCCTGGTTCATCAATGAGAAGATCCCTAAAAAAGAGAGGCATGAGATGCTTCTCGTTTCAGACGGGCAGCATATTGTATGGGTACCGGGACACAGGATGAGCCGTGCCTGTCAGATCAGTAACAGAACAGAGAAGATTCTTGAGATAAAGATAACGGAGGATAAGAAAAATGTCAGAAACGATCAGAGTACTGGTTCCGGAAGAGAAAGTTGACGAGAGGATCAGAGAGCTCGGGAAGCAGATCAGCGAGGACTATGCAGGAAAACAGGTCCATTTGATCTGTGTATTAAAAGGCGGCGTATTCTTTATGTGCGAACTGGCAAAAAGGATCACCGTGCCGGTTTCCATGGATTTTATGTGCGTGGGAAGCTACGGGGACGGAACCGCGTCCAGCGGCGTTGTGCGTATTGCGAAAGATCTTGATGAATCTATTGAGAATAAAGAGGTGCTCATTGTGGAGGATATTATCGATTCGGGAAATACACTGTATTACCTGATTGACGTGCTGAAAAAGAGAAATCCGGCCAGCATGAGACTGTGTACGCTTCTGGATAAACCGGACAGAAGGGTGAAAGATGTGAAAGTTGACTACTGCGGATTTGAGATCCCTGATGAATTCGTAGTGGGATACGGGCTTGATTATGCCCAGAAATACAGAAATCTTCCTTACATCGGCGTAGTGGAAGGACTGGAATAGGAAGGAGTATAGGATTTGGACAATAACAGGAAATACAGGGGTGTCAGCGGCTCTACGATATTGATGTTTATTGTGATCGTGGTAGCTGCGCTCTGGATGGCAAGCCGGATGCAGATACACCGGCAGGAGATGACATATACGGACTTTGTCTCCGAGGTGCAGGACGAGAATGTGACGGACGTATATATTGATCAGAGCAGAGCCGTGCCTACGGGCACAGTGTCCTTCATGCTGAAGAAAGAAAATGAGGCGAGATCGGTCAATGTATCAAATGTGGAGAAAGTAGAAGATATGCTCGATGAAAACGGAGTGTTATACGATGTGTCGGCAGTGCCGGAGGATTCTATTTTCTCTACCATATTGATTCCGCTGCTGATCGCGCTGGCCGCGGTGATGCTGCTCTTTTACCTGATGAACCGGCAGGGCGGAGGAGCTAATGCCAAGGCAATGAATTTTGGCAAGAGCCGTGCCCGGATGACGAACCAGAATGAGATCAAGGTGACGTTTGCTGATGTGGCAGGCCTGAAAGAAGAAAAAGAAGAGCTTGAGGAGATCGTAGATTTTCTGAAAGCACCGAAGAAATATGTACAGGTCGGCGCCAGGATACCGAAAGGCGTTCTTCTTGAGGGACCACCGGGAACCGGTAAGACACTGCTGGCAAAGGCGGTTGCAGGCGAGGCGGGAGTTCCCTTCTTCAGTATATCGGGTTCAGATTTTGTTGAGATGTTCGTGGGCGTCGGAGCGTCCCGTGTGCGCGATCTGTTTCAGGACGCGAAGAAAAATGCGCCCTGCATTGTATTTATCGATGAGATAGATGCTGTGGCGAGACGGCGCGGAAGCGGCCTGGGCGGCGGTCATGATGAGAGAGAACAGACACTGAATCAGCTCCTGGTGGAGATGGACGGTTTTGGTGTAAATGAAGGAATTATTGTCATGGCGGCGACAAACCGCAAGGATATTCTTGATCCTGCGATCTTAAGACCGGGGCGTTTTGACCGGAATGTTATCGTAGGCCGTCCGGATGTGGGCGGAAGAGAGGAAATTCTTAAAGTTCATGCAAAGAATAAACCGCTTGGAGAAGATGTGGATCTGAGGCAGATCGCCCAGACGACGGCAGGATTTACGGGTGCGGATCTGGAGAACCTGCTGAATGAAGCGGCAATCCTTGCCGCAAAAGACAACCGTGTATATATTCAGCAGCAGGATATCCGGCACGCTTTTGTAAAAGTAGGTATAGGAGCGGAGAAGAAGAGCCGTATCGTGTCCGAGAAAGAGCGGCGCATTACCGCATATCATGAGGCGGGACACGCAATTCTGTTCCATGTTCTGCCGGATGTAGGACCTGTATACAGCGTGTCGATCATTCCGACAGGCGGAGCCGGCGGATATACGATGCCTCTGCCGGAGCATGATGACATGTTCAACACGAAGGGCCAGATGCTCCAGGAGATTACGGTATCTCTTGGCGGCCGTGTCGCGGAAGAGGAAATATTCGATGATATTACGACGGGAGCATCCCAGGATATCAAACAGGCGACTGCTATCGCCAAATCCATGATTACTAAGTTTGGTATGTCTGAGAAGCTCGGACTGATCAACTATGATAACGACAGTGACGAAGTATTTATCGGGCGCGATTTCGGCCATACATCACGAGGTTATGGCGAGAAAGTGGCAGGGACGATAGATGAAGAAGTGAAAAGGATCATTGACGAGTGCTATCTGAAAGCGCGTGCGATCATTCAGGAACATCACGATGTGCTTGACGCGTGTGCAAAACTTCTGCTCGAGAAAGAGAAGATTACGAGAGACGAGTTTGAAGCTTTATTTGAGGACAGCGAAAAAGAGGAGGCCTGATGTTATGAACAGAGAAGCGCTGTTCTGCGACGGTACCCAGGATTATGTGATTCCTGCGGAGCCGGAAGCGAATGAAAAGATCACACTGCGTTTCCGCACAGCACACAATGACGTGGAAGAGGTAAGTCTCCTGACTGGCGACCGCAGCTATTCCATGTGGAAGATCTGTGCAGGAGATGAGTTCGATTTTTATGAGATTGAGTGGCAGCTGGGAGAAGAACCGTTCCATTATTCATTTGAGATAAAGAGCGGCGAACAGATCTGGTTCTATAACCGTTACGGAGTATCGGATCACAGAGAGGATTATTATGCCTATACGATCGTACCGGGCTTTAAGACGCCGGAGTGGGCAAAAGGCGCGGTCATGTATCAGATTTTTGTGGACCGTTTCTATAACGGAGACACGACAAATGATGTGGAAGATAACGAGTATATTTATATCGGGGCGCCGAGCAGGAAGATAAAGGACTGGAACCAGGTGCCGGAGGCTCTCGATATCCGTAACTTTTACGGAGGAGACTTACAGGGAGTGCTGGATAAACTGGATTATCTGCAGGATCTGGGAATAGAAGTAATCTATTTTAATCCGCTGTTTGTATCTCCTTCCAATCATAAGTATGATATTCAGGATTATGATTATATAGATCCTCATTACGGAAAGATCGTGGCTGATGGAGGAGAGCCGCTGCCGGAAGGGGCGCAGGATAATATCCATGCAACAAAGTATCAGAAGAGAGTGGGCGATATCCGCAATCTGGAAGCCAGTAATGAACTGTTTGCGAAGCTGGTTGACGAGATGCATAAACGCGGTATGCGTGTGATTCTGGACGGAGTGTTTAACCACTGCGGTTCCTTTAATAAGTGGCTGGACCGGGAGAGAATCTATGAGCCGCAGCCGGAGTATCCGAAAGGGGCTTATGTGAGTGCGGACAGCCCGTACAGAGGATTCTTTCATTTTCATGACGACCGTGATGAGGCGTGGCCGTACAATGGAAGTTATGACGGATGGTGGGGACATGATACTCTGCCGAAGCTGGCTTATGAGGACTCGCCGGAACTTGAACAGTATATCATGGATATAGGAAAAAAGTGGGTCTCTCCGCCGTATAATGTGGACGGCTGGCGTCTGGATGTAGCTGCTGATCTGGGATGCAGCAATGAATATAATCATATGTTCTGGAAACGTTTCAGGAAAGAGGTTAAAGCGGCGAATCCGGATGCGCTGATCCTTGCGGAGCATTATGGTGATCCGATCGAGTGGCTTCAGGGCGACGAATGGGACAGTGTCATGAACTATGACGCTTTTATGGAACCGCTGACATGGTTTCTTACCGGGATGGAAAAGCACAGTGATGAAAGACGCACGGATCTGTGGGGAAATCCGGACAATTTTGTGGGTGCGATGCGCCACTTCATGGCCAGCATGCTCACTCCTTCGCTTCAGGTAGCGATGAATGAGCTGTCTAACCATGACCATTCGAGATTTCTGACACGGACAAATCATATTGTGGGACGTGCGGAACATGTCGGGGCAAAGGCTGCCGAGGAAGGGATCAATCACGCGGTCATGCGTGAGGCGGTCACGGTCCAGATGACGTGGGTAGGCGCGCCTACGATCTACTACGGCGATGAAGTAGGACTGTGCGGTTTTACGGATCCGGACAACAGGAGAACGTATCCGTGGGGAAAAGAGGATAAACAGCTTCTTGAGTTCCATAAAGAGATGATCAGGATACACAAAGAAGAGAAGCCTCTCAGAAAAGGTTCTATTAAGCTGCTGTATGCTGATTATAATGTGCTGGCGTACGCGAGATTCCAGGAAGATGAACAGATTGTCGTTGTACTTAATAACAGCAAGGAATTAAAGCAGATTACAGTGCCGGTATGGCTTTCAGGCATACACAAAGAAGGCAGGATGAAACGGCTGATCTATACATACGAAGAAGGATATACAACAGCCTATGACGAGTATATCGTAGAAAACGGGGAGATCGTTCTCAATATGGGACGGCACTCGGCGGCGGTGCTCAAACCGGTCCGTCCGGCGTGGTTCTAGATGTCTTCCGTATGAAGCAATATAATGATACAAAACGAACAGAGAAATAGTGCGGCAGGAATGACCTGCTGAAAAGAGAATATTTATGGAAATACTTTCAATGATCCTGTCTCTGCTCACCGGTGTGGCAATGTTTCTGTATGGCATGCTGCTGATGGGAGACGGACTAAAAATGGTAGCCGGCGATAAGCTGGAAGCATTCCTTTACAAAATGACGAATACGCCGATCAAGGGAGTTGCGCTGGGGACGGGAGTCACCTGTGTGATCCAGTCCTCCTCCGCGACTACGGTAATGGTGATCGGGTTTGTGAATTCCATGATGATGACGCTGAGACAGGCGATCAGTATAATTATGGGAGCGAATATCGGAACGAGTATTACAGGATGGATTTTATGTCTGTCCTATATTGAGGGCACCGGGGGAGTGGCAACGATCCTGTCAACCTCAACAATTTCGGCAGTGGTGGCCGTGATCGGTATCGTTTTCCGAATGTTCAGTAAGCGGTCGGTCTATAAAAACATAGGGAATATCATGCTCGGATTTGCCATCCTGATGGTGGGAATGCAGACCATGAGCGGCGCGGTTGAACCGCTGAGGGAGAACGAGATATTTGTCAGCATGCTGACTATGTTTTCGAATCCTCTGATGGGTATTCTGGTGGGAATTGTGTTTACGGCGATTCTGCAGAGCGCCTCAGCTGCGGTCGGTGTACTTCAGGCACTGTCGGTAACAGGAATACTTACTTTTGCCAGCGCATTTCCGATTGTGCTTGGTATCGGCGTCGGCGCAGCCTGTCCTGTTCTGATATCTTCGATCGGGGCAAATAAAAACGGGAAGAGAACCGCGCTTATCTATTTGCTGAATGATCTGTTCGGTCTGGTGTTCTGGGGCAGTGTTTTCTATATTATAAATGCTGTTGTCCATTTCACATTTATGGATATGATCATGACGCCGGTACGTGTCGCACTTCTGAATACAGTGTTCCGTGTAGCCACAGTATGTGTGCTGTTCCCGTTTATTCCGAAGCTGGAGAAGCTGGTGTGCAGTCTGGTGAAAGACTCGAAAGAAGAGCTGGAAGATGAGGCTGATTTCGGCCTGCTTGACGAACGTCTGGTGACATATCCGGCTCTTGCGATCGGACAGTGCCACCGCGTTATGTCGGGAATGGCGAAAAAAGTCCGGAAAAACGTAAACCGTGCTATGAATCTGCTGAATGAGTACCAGCAGGATAAGTTTGAGAAGGTACAGCGCAAGGAAAATCTGATCGATAAATATGAGACCAGGCTGGGAACTTATCTTATGAAACTTACTAAAGTGGGATTGACTACGGCTCAGTCACGCCAGGTATCTCTGTATCTGAGTACGATCAGTGATTTTGAGCGGATCGGTGATCATGCGGCGTTTATTGCATACACATCCAGTGAGATGAATGAAAAGCATACCAGATTTTCTGAGGAAGCGCGAAATGAGCTGAATGTGGTCATGGAGGCGGTCCGCGAGATTATTAACATTACCTGCCGGGTATTCATGAATGACGATAAAGAAGAGGCTAAAAGAGTTGCGCCGCTCGGCGTTGTAATTACTACTTTGTGTGATGAACTCAAACATAATCATGTGAGACGTCTGAGCAGCGGTGCCTGCGGATTGGAAGAAGGAACGGTATTTACTGATATCCTCAACAGTTTTACGCGAATTGCCTCGCATTGTGCGAGCGCGATGACAGCTCTGACGAAAGCAGGGGAGGATGACGCGGATATCCATATACATAATTCCAGAGTATATGCTGGCGATGGCATGGAATACTATTCATATTTTACTGAATACAGTGAGAAATATGACATCAGAAAAAATGACGGTCATGTAAGAAGCATGGAGCCGGAGGAAGTTGAATAAAAGAATGACATTCAAAAGCAGAAAGGGACCTGGAGCGATACGGGTCCCTTTTTAAGTGGTCCGGTTAAAAACAGAATAACTGGCTGTTTTGAAATGTACAGATGAGTGATATTATTGTGCGAAGATAAAAAATGAGAAAGCAGGAATAAAGATATGACGAAAAAGATAGCAGTGATCAATGATCTGTCCGGTTTCGGGAAATGCTCCCTGACAGCGGCAATTTCGGCAATCGCCGCAATGGGGGTTCAGCCGTGTCCGCTTCCGACGGCAGTCTTAAGCGCGCAGACCGGATATTCTAGTTATTACTGTGATGATTATACAGACAGAATGGAACTTATATATAAAGAGTGGGATAAGATGCAGGTACATTTTGACGGGATCTATACCGGATTTATGTCGGGAGAACATCAGATCAGAAAAGTGCTTGAATTTCTGGATATATTTTATAAGAAGGATACATTTCTTCTGGTAGACCCTGTAATGGGAGATAATGGGAATCGTTATCCGATTTTTACTTCTGAATTAGTGGCTGAGATGAAATCTCTCGTTTCGCGTGCAGATATCATTACTCCGAATCTGACGGAATTATGTCTTCTTACAGACACTGACTACCGCATGATAAAGGTAATGACGGAGGAAAAACATCTGGTGACAGTGGCTGAACAGATGGCGAGAAATCTGATGACGGAAGGAACAAAAGAAGTACTTGTCACAGGAATACGTTTTACCGACGAAGAGAGTGGACAGGAGATGATGGGAAATCTGGCGGTGACAAAAGACGGCGCTTCATTTTCCGCCTTTCCGTTTATTGGAGAGAGCTTTTCGGGGACAGGGGATCTGTTTGCTTCGGTGATCGCAGGCGGAAAAGCAAGAGGCGACAAACTGCCGGATACAATGAAACTGGCAGGAGAGATGATCGAGCGGGCAATCCGGACATCTGTAAAGAATCATGTGCCGAGAAATGACGGTGTGGATTATGAGCAGTACCTGTGGATGCTGGGCGAAAAGAACAGGCTGAAGCAGGAGTGACATGTGCAGAGCTGCTGTGATATGAGAATGTTTAGGGGAAGAAAAATGGCGGATATTTTATACACGTATAAGAATAATGTTTATGTGAATCTGACAAACAAATGCGACTGTGCATGTACATTTTGTATCCGCAGTCATCGCGACAGCGTAGGAGAGGCGGATACGCTCTGGCACAAGAAGGACCCGGAACTCCGGGAAGTGTTGGACGCGCTCGATGCATTTGATTTTAGCGGATATGAAGAGCTGGTCTACTGTGGTTATGGGGAGCCTACCTGCGCACTTGACATACTGACCGCGTCTGCAAAATACGCGAAAGAGAAATACGGTATCCGGGTGCGGGTGAATACAAACGGTCTGGCAAACCTTTATTATGGCAGAGACGTGGTACCGGAACTGGCAGAGGTGGCAGACTGCGTCTCCATCAGCATGAATGCACCGACAGCAGAAGAATATATGGCTGTTACGCGGCCAAAGTTTGACGGCGCCTTTGAGGCTATGCTTCAATTTGCATCAGAGTGTGCGAAGCACATTGAGAAAGTGCAGTTTACGGTTGTGGATGTATTATCGGAAGATGACATTGAAGCAAGCCGCAGGCTGGCGGCGTCGATGGGGATCGGGTTCAGAGTGAGGCATTACGCGTGAGTGGATATGATGAAGGGGCTGTCGCACTAAATAATTAGTGCGGCAGCACTTTTTGCAGAGAATAAGAGCCAGGTCTGTGCAAGGCCTGGCTCTTGGTGTAAAATTTATTTATGCGACTAAATAAACTTTTACAGAAAGATTAT
>DWWI01000199.1 GCA_019119745.1 Candidatus Mediterraneibacter gallistercoris
CTGGCTTGCAAAAGGCGGCAGAAGACAATTCAGGCATATGGCGGACGCCATACAGTGAGATGGAGCCGTGTAAGGCGGAATCGAACTGAGAGCATGAGCAGAGAAGCAGAGTTGGCGGCTGCCACCGTGCAAGCTGGCTTGCAAAAGGCGGCAGAAGGCAATTCAGGCATATGGCGGACGCCATACAGTGAGATGGAGCCGTGTAAGGCGGAATCGAACTGAGAGCATGAGCAGAGAAACAGAGCCGGCGGCTGCCACCGTGCAAGCTGGCTTGCAAAAGGCGGCAGAAGACAATTCAGGCATATGGCGGACGCCATACAGTGAGATGGAGCCGTGTAAGGCGGAATCGAACTGAGAGCATGAGCAGAGAAGCAGAATTGGCGGCTGCCACCGTGCAAGCCAGCTTGCAAAAGGCGGCAGAAGCCAGTTCAGGCATATGGCAGAGACTATAAGACAGCAGGAGGTGACACGGATTTGAGTAATATCATAGTTGCGTTTTCAAAAAGGGAAAATGCGGTAAATATAAGAAACATCCTTGTAAAATCCGGGTTCGAAGTGGCTGCTGTCTGTCAGACGGGATCCAAAGTGCTTCAGTATGCGGAGATGTGGAATGACGGAATCGTAGTGTGCGCGGACCGGATGCAGGATATGTATTATACACAGATGCGGGAATACCTTCCGGACGGTTTTGAAATCCTCCTGATCGCACCGGCTGATAAATGGTCTGACGGGCTTCCGGATGGCGTTGTAGGACTGCCCATGCCGATTAAAATATATGATCTGGTCAATACGATCGAGATGATTCAGCAGACGCAGGAAAGACGGAGACGAAAAAAACGTGAATCAGGGAAGCTGAGAAGCGCGAAAGACCGTCAGATCATTGAAGAAGCAAAAGCACTGCTTATGGAACGGAATAACATGACAGAAGATGAAGCACATAAATATGTGCAGAAGACCAGTATGGAAAGCGGAACGGATATGGTGGAGACGGCGAGGATGATATTGACCGTGATGGATAAATAGCATCCGGAGCAGATGGAAAACAGATGCGGCAGACAGCTTTCGGTTGGATTTCCGCCGGACAGTGTGTATAATGATGGTGGAACAGTAATTTGAAAGCAAGGGGTATAATTATGAAATTTACAAAGATGCAGGGACTTGGCAATGATTATGTATATGTAAACTGCTTTGAGGAAAAGATTGACGATCCGTCGGCGCTGGCGGTCAGGATAAGCGACCGGCATTTCGGGGTCGGAGCTGATGGCCTGATCATGATCAATCCGTCGGATAAAGCGGATTTTGAAATGGAAATGTACAATGCGGACGGGTCCCGCGGGGAAATGTGCGGAAACGGGATCCGCTGCGTGGCAAAATATGTATATGACTATGGCCTGACAGACAAAACGCAGATATCGGTAGAGACACTGGGCGGTATCAAATACCTTGATCTGACAGTGGAAAACGGCAAAGTAAAACTGGTTAAGGTAGATATGGGGAAACCAGAACTTGAACCGGCTAAGATCCCTGTTGTGGCAGATGGAGATCGGGCAGTGAATGTACCGATCGTCGTAGACGGACAGGAGTATCATATGACATGTGTATCCATGGGAAATCCTCATGCAGTCGTATATGTTGACTGTGATGTAAAGGAATTGCCGCTTGAGATAATCGGACCGAAATTCGAGAATCATGAGCGCTTTCCAAACAGGATCAATACGGAATTTGTAAGAGTGCTGGACAGAAATACGGTGGAGATGCGCGTGTGGGAGCGTGGATCCGGTGAGACACTTGCCTGCGGAACCGGCGCCTGTGCAGTTGCGGTATCCTCTGTACTCAACGGACTGACGGAGAATGAGATGACCGTAAAGCTTCTGGGCGGCGATCTTCAGATAAAGTGGGATCGGGAAAAAGATACGGTCTACATGACGGGGCCGGCGGAAGTGGTATTTGACGGAGAATGGAAAGAATAAGAAAATATTTCAGTAATAAAGGAAAAACGCAAAGCTGCAGTCCACAGGCTTTGCGTTTTTTGGCAAATAAAAAATCGGAGTGACAGGATTTGAACCTGCGACCTCTACGTCCCGAACGTAGCGCTCTACCAAGCTGAGCCACACTCCGATAAAAAAGGGAAAATGCTTTTAGCAAATTCCCAGCTACGGAAAAGGGACTTGAACCCCTACTAACAGAGTCAGAGTCTGCTGTGCTGCCAATTACACCATTCCGCATCAATTTTTTTCTGTCGCTCACAAGCAACATGGTTATTATAGCAGACTCAACAGAAAAATCAAGCCCTTTTTTAAATTTCTTTATAATTAAATTTTCGGGGTGATTTTTCTGAATTTCTAATTCTTTTAATAAATTTTAAAAACATTTTACAAAAAAATCCATATAATGTTCATAGTTTATCATTATACTATAGCGACAGATACGGAAGTGTATTACTGTGTTGACATTTTTCCGTAAAAAATGTAATTCTGAATGAAAGGAGCTGTTATGTATGGTAACGGGAGTGTTGAATACTAATTCAAATGCAGGTATCTATATTACCGATGAGAAACAGTCGAAGAGTGTCAATGTCAGACCGGGGCAGTATTTATATCTGGCTGTCAACGATTGCTGGGTTCCGGTGGTTATTCAGTATTCTCCGCAATCGCGCGGCTGGTTTTTTCAGAATTTGGAAAATATAGATATTGACGGGCAAACAGTGATGATGAAATGACAGAAAGAGCAGAAAACCTGAGTCCGTCAGGTTTTATACAATAATGTCATGGAATATTAATAATTTTTAAATTAATGATAGTATTTTCTTAAAGAATCCCCATTATAATAAATATGTTATATAATGTAAAAAGTATAATAAATATACATAAGATAAATGGGAGATAAATAAGAAAATGCAAAAGAGAAAACAGCATCATAGGAGCCGCTACAATTATAACGCGATTATCCTGTGTGCGCTGGTGTTTTTTGTGATCGGAGCCACAGCATTCTGTATGGTGGCAAACAGCCGCGAGGCAGCCAGAGACAAGGCGGAGGCAAAGCGACTGATCACAGAGGAACCGGCAACAGCGGAAGCGGCCGCGACAGCAGTAAAAAACGCTGTCGAAAAACAGCGGGCAAAAGCATCATCCGTACAGCCGGGAGTGCCGGTCGGGACGGAAGAGCCGACAGATGACGATAAAGTTGTATATCTTACATTTGATGACGGTCCATCTGAAAATACAAAGAAGATTCTTGATATTCTCGCTGAATATAATGCGAAAGCGACTTTTTTTATAACAGGCGCAAATGAACAGTGCAGACCCTATATAAAAGAAGCATATGAAGCCGGCCATACTATCGGACTGCATACATATACGCATGACTACGATAAAGTTTATAAATCTGACGAAGCGTATTTTGATGATCTGGAACAGGTCGGGCAGGTGGTGAAGGAACAGATTGGATTTGTACCGTGTTTTATCCGGTTCCCGGGAGGGTCATCCAATATGATATCGGCAGAGTATAATAAAGGCATTATGACCAGGCTGGTCAAGTCTGTACAGAAAAAGGGCTATCAGTATTATGACTGGAATCTTGACAGCGGAGATGCCGCCGGATGCGGAAAAGAAGAGATCGAGCAGAATGCTACGACAGATAAGATCCATCATGTAATGATACTCTTTCATGATACCCAGACAAAGGATGCGACGGTTGAAGCACTGCCGTATGTTTTGAAATACTATACGGATCAGGGATATGAATTCCGGGCAATCGACAGAGACAGCTATGTCAGTCACCATGATGTACAAAACTGACACTGAGTTCCTTATTGGAGAGAGCCGGCAGTACCATTTTAAAATTATGAGTTAAAAGCTTAACAGGCTGGAAATATTCGACTTATACCCCTTTCTGTGATATGATTACGATTGTATGATCATAAAACAGAAAGGGGTATTTTCTATGGGAAATACGTCTGATAATAAAGAGAATAAGACAACAGGGCAGAAGTCAAAGCACCTCAATATTGGTCTTCTCGCCCATGTGGACGCGGGAAAAACCACATTATCGGAAGGCATGCTCTATTTAAGCGGCAGTATCCGGGATATGGGAAGAGTAGACCACAGAGATACATTTCTTGACACATATGAGATGGAGAGAGAACGCGGGATCACGATCTTTTCCAAGCAGGCGGTCATGAAGTGGAAAGATATGGAGCTCACGCTGCTGGATACGCCGGGGCACGTGGATTTTTCTGCTGAGATGGAGCGTGTGCTGCAGGTGCTTGATTATGCGGTTCTGGTGATCAGCGGTGCAGACGGAGTACAGGGCCATACCGTGACGCTGTGGCGGCTGCTGAAGAGATACGATGTACCGGTATTTCTGTTTGTCAATAAGATGGACAGAGAAGGAACGGACAGAAACGCGCTGATGGAGGAGCTTAAAAGCCGGCTGGATGAAGGGTGTACTGACTTTCAACTGATGTCGGACGGGAAACCGGACGATCTCGAGAACCTCGCGGTCTGTGACGATGCTATGCTCGAAGAGTACCTCGAGACCGGTAAGATCGCGAAAGACACCGTGAGACGCGCGGTGGCAGAACGGAAGATATTCCCCTGCTGGTTTGGCTCGGCATTGAAAGCAGAAGGAATCACAGAGCTTCTGGAAGGAATCAGAGAATACAGTATCTGTCCGGAGTATCCGGAAGCATTTGGCGCGAAAGTATATAAGATCGCAAGAGATCCGCAGGGAAACAGACTGACTTATCTGAAAGTCACAGGCGGAGAACTGAAAGTGAAGGAGACACTTCCGGGAGTGGAAGGAAAGGTAAACCAGATCCGAATCTATTCCGGTGACAGGTATGAAATGGTCCAAAGCGCACAGGCGGGAATGGTCTGCGCAGTAACCGGCCTGGAAGAGACCAGTCCGGGGCAGGGAATCGGAGAGGAAAAAGATTCGGATATACCGGCTCTTGAACCGGTACTTACGTATCGTGTTGAACTGCCCGAAGGGTGCGACGTTCATGCAATGCTCATCAATCTGCGTCAGCTGGAGGAGGAAGAGCCGGAACTTCATATAGTATGGGTTGAGGAGGCTCAGGAAATCCATATCCAGCTTATGGGCGAAGTGCAGACAGAAGTGCTGCAGCGTTTGATAAAGGAGCGGTACGGAGTTCTTATAGAATTCAGAGAGGGCAGGATCATATATAAAGAGACGATCGCCGGACCGGTAGAGGGAGTCGGACATTTTGAACCGTTGCGGCATTATGCGGAGGTACATCTCCTGCTGGAGCCGGGAGAGAGAGGATCTGGCTTGCAGTTTTCATCGGAGTGCAGTGAGGATGTGCTGGACCGCAACTGGCAGAGGCTGATACTGACTCACCTTGACGAGAAGGAACACAGGGGTGTGCTGACCGGATCAGCGCTGACCGATGTCCGCATTACCCTGATATCCGGCCGTGCGCATCAGAAGCATACGGAGGGGGGAGATTTCCGACAGGCTACATACCGGGCGGTACGCCAGGGGCTGATGAAAGCCCGGAGTGTACTGCTGGAACCGTATTATGAATTCCGTATGGAACTTCCGATGGAAAATGTAGGACGTGCCATGAATGATATTCAGCGGATGAATGGAACTTTCTCGGGACCGGAGACGGAAAAAGATCTGGCCGTCCTGACAGGAAGCGCCCCGGTATCGGAAATGCGCGGTTATCAGAAAGAGTTCGCGGCGTATACCGGCGGCTTCGGGCGAATGTCCTGCATACTGAAGGGTTACGATGTGTGCAGTAATGCTGAGGAAGTTATCGGGGAAATCGGCTACGATCCGGAAAGTGATATTGAAAACACGGCGGATTCTGTGTTCTGTGCCCACGGAGCAGGCTTTATTGTGCCGTGGTATCAGGTGGAAGAATATATGCATGTGGAGAGTCCTCTGAAAAGTACTTTGGAGCAGGAGAAAAGCGAGGAGCGGAGGCAGTCTGCCAAAACTGCCGCTGTCCGGGCTTCTTCAAGGACGATAGAACTGCCGCAGGAAGAATTGGATGCAATCTATGTGCGCACGCCGGATCCTGTCCGGAAAAATGTCAGCAGCACGCCGGTGAAAGTGTCGGCTGATCCGGACAATGAGCGGAGAAAGACACGTTCAGATATGCCGGCAGACAAGAGAAAGAAACCAGATGGAGAGGAATACCTTCTTGTAGACGGCTATAATATTATCTTTGCGTGGGACGAGCTGAGGGAACTCTCAGAGATCGATCTGGCGGCGGCAAGAGGGAAACTTGCGGATATCCTGTGCAATTATCAGGGATACCGGAAATGTACGTTGATCCTTGTGTTCGACGCCTATAAAGTGGAGGGCAATCCCGGTGAGGTATCCAAATACCACAATATCCATATCGTCTACACGAAGGAAGCAGAGACGGCGGATCAGTATATCGAGAAAACTGTACGAAAGATGGCAAAGAATCATCATGTGACCGTGGCAACGTCAGACGCCCTGGAACAGGTCATTATTCTCGGGCAGGGCGCGCATCGTATGTCCGCCGCGGGATTGAAAGAAGAAGTGGAGCTTGCAATACAGGAAATCCGCGGTGAGCATCTCGGCAGAGGAGACATTTTACGGACATATCTTTTTGACTGTCTGCAGGAAGATACTGCAAAAGAGGTGGAACAGGTAAGGCTGGGGAAGAAAAACTGGCCTGTATAAAAAAGCGGAAACTGGACGTTTTAATAAAACCAGTCGGGTGATAATATACTGTAACAGATAAGAACATACAGAAAAGAGGAATCACCTATGGAACGAAGAAATGAAACGTTGATAAAACTGGCGCAGACCGGTTTGATGGCAGCCCTGTGTTTTGTGACATTCACATTTTTGCAGATAAAAATTCCACTGCCGGGAGGCGGAGCCACGTCTTTCCATGTCGGAAATGCATTCTGTGTGCTGGCGGCCCTGATCCTGGGCGGATGGTACGGAGGTCTTGCCGGCGCGATCGGGATGGGAATTGCAGATATGATGGATCCGGTATATATTACAGGCGCTCCCAAGACATTTGTCCTGAAGCTCTGCATCGGACTGATCACGGGACTGATCGCTCACAGGATTGCGAAGATCAATGAGAGTACAGATAAGAAATATATTTTCCGCTGGAGTATGATCGCTTCAGTTGCGGGACTTGCGTTTAATGTGATCGCGGATCCGCTTGTCGGATTTTTCTATAATCAGTATATTCTGGGACAGCCTCAGCAGATAGCAGAAGTACTGGCAAAATGGAGTACGGCTACAACTTTTGTCAATGCGATCCTCTCGGTTGTCATTGCAGGCGTTCTGTATAATGCACTCAGGCCGGTATTGATGAAAACGGGAATGATCCACCCTGCAAAAGTGAATAGCGCAGGGACGGTTTAAATCTGTTCTGACACAAAATTACAATATTTTTGATGATTTTTGGCTCATGTAATGGTATTATTAACAAAGTACTATAATAAGTATAATACTATTTACGAGAGTGAGGTATGCGAAATGAATTGTACCAATTGTAATCAGGAAATACCGGACGGCTCGAGATTCTGCCCACATTGCGGAGCAATGCAGCCGGAGGCAACGGGCGCTGATCATGCACAAGTACAGGCTGACACAGCCGCGCAGCCGGATGGACAGTATCAGAGCCAGGGCGCTCAGTATCAGGATACGCAGAATTACGGAGCTGGCAGTCAGAATACTTCTGCATACGATTATCAGAACAATCAGTATCAGACACCGCCGGTATACCAGTCCTCCTACGAACCGGAAAAACCGATCAACTGGGTTCCGTATCTGGTGCTGTCGATCATAACAACGGTATGCTGCTGCCTTCCGTTTGGTATCGTCGGCATTGTATATGCGGCAAAGATCAACAGTGCGGTAAACACAGGAGACTATGCGGAGGCCGAGAGAGCCGCAAGGACTGCAAAAATCTGGATTATTGTTTCAGCGGTAGTCGGCGTTCTGGTTAATATTGTTTTCGTTATAATGACATATGCGGGAATTTTCGGATCCTATTATTACTATTATTAAAAGGAATCGGTTTTATCAATGCTGAAATTGGCAATGCGTATACAACAGAACAGAAAGATGAGGATCGCTCTCGTGCTTTGCGCGGGAGCGGTTGCGGCTGCCGGGGCAGTATATCTGTATTATCATAATCCTTACAGCCATCCGCTGCCCTGCGTTTTTCATCTGATAACCGGTCTGTACTGCCCGGGATGCGGTGCGGGACGAGCATGCTATTCCATGCTTCATCTGAGGTTTATAGATGCGTTCTGTTATAATCCGCTTATGACGGTCCTGCTTCCTCTGATCGGTTTGTATATTGCGGCCCGCGCGGTTGACTGGATGATAACGGGAGGCAATCATGTGGATGGCAAGATCAGCGTAAAGCTGCTGGTGTGGATTCTGGTGATTGTCTTCATATACGGAGCTCTTAGAAATATCCCTGTGTTTCCGTTTACGCTGCTTGCTCCGGGGGGACTTGCACTGATTTGGTGAAAACGTCTGAAGAAACAAAAACTTCAGGCGTTTCTTTTTGTTTTACTAAGGGGCAGAGATATGGTATGATAATGGACAGGTATATCAGATTGTGAAAACGGAGGAAGAGCAGATGATAAACAAATTAGTGGAAAAGATTAAAAAGACAGGAGCGCCGATCGTAGTCGGACTTGACCCGATGCTGAACTACATCCCGCAGCATGTGCAGGAGAAGGCGTTTGCAGAATACGGAGAAACACTGGAAGGAGCGGCAGAGGCAATCTGGCAGTTTAACAAGGAGATCGTGGATAAGACTTACGACCTGATCCCGGCTGTAAAGCCGCAGATCGCAATGTATGAGCAGTTCGGAGTGCCGGGTGTCATGGCGTTTAAGAAGACGGTGGATTACTGCAAGTCAAAAGATCTGGTAGTGATCGGAGATATCAAGAGAGGTGACATAGGTTCTACTTCCGCTGCCTATGCGACAGGGCATCTCGGCAAAGTGAAAGTGGGCAGTAAAGAATATGTTCCGTTTGATGAAGATTTTGCAACGGTAAATCCGTATCTTGGATCCGACGGAGTAAATCCGTTTATCAATGTATGTAAAGAAGAGAAGAAGGGAATCTTCGTACTTGTCAAGACGTCCAATCCGTCCAGCGGAGAATTCCAGGACAGACTGATCGACGGACGTCCGCTCTACGAGCTGGTCGGCGAGAAGGTAGCCGAGTGGGGCGCAGACTGCATGGGCGATGAGTACAGTTATGTGGGAGCCGTAGTCGGAGCAACTTATCCGGAGATGGGAAAAGTCCTCAGAAAGATCATGCCGAAAGCTTATATCCTTGTGCCGGGATACGGCGCGCAGGGCGGACAGGGCAAAGATCTGGTTCATTTCTTTAATGAAGACGGTCTGGGAGCTATCGTAAACTCATCCAGAGGGATCATTGCGGCATATAAGCAGGAAGCTTATGCTAAATACGGCGCAGAGAACTTCGGCGACGCGTCCAGAGCAGCGGTTGAAGCAATGATCGCCGACATCAGCGGAGCGCTTGCAGGGAAATAAGTATAAAAGGAGCAGTTATGACAAGTAAGAAAAAAGAAAATGCGCAGGTCATCTCACAGGAGAAGATCGCGCAGGATATCTACAGCATGTGGATTAAAACGAAGGCTGCGGCAGAGGCGAAACCGGGGCAGTTTATCTCCATGTATACCAACGACGGAAGCAAATTGCTTCCCCGTCCGATCAGTATCTGTGAGATTGATAAGGAAAATAGTAGTCTCCGTGTCGTGTACCGTGTCACGGGAAAGAATACGGGAACAGAGGAGTTCTCAAAACTTCAGGCAGGGAATACGATCCCTGTGATCGGACCTCTCGGGAACGGGTTCCCGGTAGAGAAAGCAGTTGGAAAACGGGTGTCTCTGATGGGAGGAGGCATCGGTGTACCGCCGATCCTTGAGCTGGCAAAGCAGATGGAATGTGAGAAGAAACAGATCGTTGTGGGTTACCGTAATGCTGAGACGTTCCTGCAGGAAGAATTTGAGCAGAACGGAGAAGTATATATTTCGACGGAAGACGGCAGTGTCGGTACCAAAGGAAATGTAATGGACGCCATCCGGGAGAATGCTCTTGAGGCGGATATCATTTACGCCTGCGGCCCGACGCCCATGCTGCGCGCGATCAAGGCGTATGCCGAAGAGAACGGTATCGAGTGTTACATTTCTCTTGAGGAACGCATGGCCTGCGGAATCGGCGCCTGTCTGGCGTGCGTGTGCCAGTCGAAAGAGAAGGATCATCACAGCAACGTACACAACAAGCGGATCTGCAAAGACGGTCCGGTATTCCTTTCTACGGAGGTGGAGATCTGATGAATATGAAAGTAAATATCGCCGGTGTAGAGTGGAAGAATCCCGTGACAGTGGCATCCGGTACATTTGGCTCGGGCGCAGAGTTCGCGGATTATGTGGATCTGAACCGTCTGGGCGCAGTGACGACTAAGGGTGTGGCAAATATACCGTGGACGGGAAATCCGACTCCGAGAGTTGCAGAGACCTATGGGGGAATGATGAATGCCGTGGGACTTCAGAATCCGGGAATCGATGTGTTCTGTGAGAGAGATATTCCGTTCTTAAGACAGTATGACACGAAGATTATCGTCAATGTGTGCGGAAAGTCCACGGAGGATTACTGCGAGGTGGTAGAAAGGCTGGCAGATGAGGACGTGGATATGCTGGAGATTAATATTTCATGCCCGAATGTGAAAGAAGGCGGCATTGCTTTCGGCCAGAATCCGAAAGCGGCAGAGGATATTACAAAAGCGGTGAAGAAATACGCAAAACAGCCGGTGATCATGAAACTGAGCCCCAATGTGACAAGTATTGCAGAGATGGCAAAGGCTGTGGAAGCGGGCGGCGCTGATGCGGTTTCCCTGATCAATACGATCACGGGAATGAAGATAGATATAAATCGTAAGAGCTTTGTTCTGGCGAACAAGACGGGCGGTGTGTCCGGGCCGGCGATCCATCCGATCGCGGTGCGCATGGTATATGAGGCGGCAAATGCCGTGAGTGTGCCGATTATCGGAATGGGGGGCATATCTACTGCAGAGGATGCCATTGAGATGATCCTTGCAGGGGCAAGTGCAGTGTCTGTCGGTACGGCGAATTTCCATGATCCGGGTGTGACGATGAAGATTGTGGACGGAATAGAAGAATATATGGAACGACAGGGATTCCGGACGGTTGACGAAATGGTCGGAATTGTGAAATAATAACAGGGAGGTTATAATATGGAACGGTATAAGCAGGAATTTATACATTTTATGGTGGACAGCGATGTACTTAAATTCGGAGAGTTCACACTGAAAAGCGGCAGAAAGTCCCCGTTCTTTATGAATGCGGGAGCTTATGTGACAGGATCACAGTTAAAGAAACTGGGCGAATATTATGCCAAGGCGATCCACGACACATACGGCGATGATTTCGACGTACTTTTCGGGCCGGCATACAAGGGAATCCCGCTCAGTGTTGTGACAGCCATCGCGTACAGCGAACTGTACGGAAAGGAAGTCCGCTATTGTTCAGACCGCAAAGAGGAGAAAGACCACGGCGCAGATAAGGGAAGCTTCCTCGGCAGCAAGTTAAAAGACGGGGACCGCGTGATCATGATCGAGGATGTGACTACATCCGGAAAGTCTATGGAGGAGACTGTGCCGAAGGTAAGAGGAGCGGCAGATGTCACAATCGTCGGACTTATCGTATCTCTGAACAGAATGGAAGTCGGAAAAGGCGGAGAGAAATGCGCATTGGACGAGATTAAAGATCTCTATGGATTCGACACGGCGGCGATCGTGACGATGGAAGAAGTGGTCGAGTGCCTGTACAATAAAGAATATAACGGAAAAGTTGTCATCGATGATACATTAAAGGCAGCGATTGATACATACTATGAAACATACGGTGTAAAATAAGGAGGCGCGTGTTATGGAAAAGGCATATATGACAATGAAAAACAGCGGTGCGGGAAACATTGCAGTCGGGATCATAATTCTGGTAGTCGGGATCACGGCAGGTGTCCTTTCCATCGTGAGCGGCGCGAACCTGCTGAAACATAAAAAAGAAATCACGTTTTAAGTGAGAACAGACAGTATAAGGGGGCGGCAGAAGGCCGGTCCCCTTTTCAGAGTGTCAGGAGAATTATCTTGGGTATAAAAAAGGCGAGTGTTATCAGGGCGTTTGGAAAAGTCCTGTTTCTATTATATGTCGGGTTTTTGATCTATTTTCTGTTTGTTGCAGAGTGGTATGGGAGAACTGAGATCGCGGAAGACTACCGGTATAATCTGGAACTTTTCAAAGAGATCAGACGTTTCATCACATACAGAGAACAGCTTGGCACATTTACGGTATTTGCCAATCTGTTCGGGAATATACTTATTTTTGTCCCGTATGGATTTTTTATTTCTATGGCAAGCAAGTCGAGAGGCTTTTTTAAAACTCTCTTCTGCAGTATGGGGCTGAGCCTGTGCGTGGAAATCGTACAGCTCTTTACAAGAGTGGGCAGTTTTGACGTAGATGATATCCTGCTCAACACCATCGGAGGTGTGCTGGGGTATATTTTATTTGCGATATGTAATCGAATAAGGAGAAGATATCATGTTCGGAATCGGAAAAAGCGCTGAGGAGCGTCAGAGAGAAAAAGAGAGGAAAAAGCGGGGAGCAAGGAAATACGGGCAGGCTAACTATAAGCATTCCCGTAAGGGTGTTGTGTCCTGTATAAGCAGTATCGGCGGGCTGGTTATTCTGGCAGGCTGTATTTTCTATGCGTTTTTGGCAAGAGGAAATGCGAACGGGATCATCGGCGGGCTCGCCGTCCTTTCGCTGGTACTGTCTATTAACGGAATACGCCTTGCAATCGGCGGTTTCCATGAGCGTGAACGAAATTACCTGACATGCAAGATCGGTCTCCCGGCCGGTTTTGTGTCAGTAATCTTTTTTCTTGCAATATTCATAGGCGGCTTAAGTTGATAAAAGGAGGTCTTAGTGAATGAATATAAGAGAAATACAAAAAGAAAAGAACGAGCAGTATGAAGAGCGCCATGTCCTTGCGGTCGGCAGGCTCAGGGGGATCGTCTCCGAGGAGACGGTGCCGGAGCAGTATCTGTCTTATTTCCAGGATGTGGCGA
Source organism: Candidatus Mediterraneibacter gallistercoris (assembly GCA_019119745.1). The sequence goes on from DWWI01000199.1 coordinate 13,161, forward strand.
TCTTTTTATTAGAACTTGAAAACGTGAGACGTAAAGTGGAAAACGGTGAATGGGAACGGTACAGCATCGAAGAGATGAAGAGCCTTAACGAGATCCTCTACAGTGACGTTCTGGGAGAACATTACGCCAGCAGTTATGCCAATCCGGCTTATGCAGCAGAAAAATTCGGTCTGGAAATGGGACAGCTGTTGAGTATGCTCTATGCAGAGATGCGTTCCGGGATCCCATATTCATTTGAGAACAGGATGGATTATCTGACCATTCTGTTTGAGCTGTTTATTGAAGTTTACAACAGATTTGAAAGCGAAACCCTTCCGGAACCGGATGAAATCCGTGATATTTTCTACTGGTATGCAAGCGATTACTGCGATGTGTTCCTTGCCGACAGAATTATGGAGCAGATCGATCCGGCATATTCCTTTGCAGCCGATATCATAGAAAACGCGGATCTGGAAAATGACCGTTATCTCTACAGATTCGGTGAATATATTACGGAAAATGAGCTTGGGACAGCGCGGCATCTGCGTACGCTGCCGGAAGAGACACTCAAGAAGATGGCGGATGTATATACAGAAGGGTACCGCATCGGATTTATCAACACAGGGAAGGATCTGTCGAAAAAGTCGGTGGTGAATATCCGTTACAGTCTCGGTTTTGAAAAAGTGATCCGTATTGCCATAGAGAATTTCCGTCAGATGGGACTTAAACCGGTCATCTACCGCGCTGCTTCCGGCGTTATCACAAAGAGGGAGCACCACAAGATCGGATATTACGGCGCGGTGCCGAACTGGCAGTATGAGTACGATCACCGTCAGGATCAGGCGCTCTTTATGGACAAACGGTATATTGAGCGGCGTCTGGAAGTGGCGCGTACGGTCTACGAGCAGCATAAAGATCAGGCCGCGCAGTTTGCCGGCCCGGCGGTCATGGAGACATTCGGGGAAAAGCCGTTCTCACCGAAGGCGGTGCCGGAGGCTCCTTCTTATAATGAGGAACAGAAGAAACTGGCGGTCAGTTATGACAGCCGGTCCGGACAGCTGACCAATGAATATATCAAAGGAGAAGAGCGCAGCTTTACCATTGTAGCTTATCCGGTGCCTGAGATCGGAGAAAAATATCCGGAAATCTTCGATGAAGTGATCCGTATCAATACACTGGATGCGAAGCTATACGAGAAAGTACAGCAGACAATGATCGATGCCCTTGATCAGGGAGAATACGTTCATGTGAAAGGCAAGGGAGAGAACCGGACAGATATTAAAGTAAAACTGTATCACCTTAACGATCCCGAAAAAGAGACAATTTTTGAGAACTGTGTGGCGGATGTCAACATACCGGTGGGCGAGGTATTTACTTCTCCCGTACTTGAGGGCACGTCGGGGGTGCTCCACGTCAGCCGGGTATATCTGGAGGGACTGCAGTATACGGATCTGGAGCTGACCTTCGAGGATGGGAAAATTACGGATTACCGCTGCGGGAACTTTGATGATCCCGAAGAGGGACGCAGATATATTGAGGATAATGTATTGAAAGGCCATCAGTCACTTTCTCTCGGTGAATTTGCCATCGGCACGAATACGACAGCCTATGTGGCGGGAAAGAAATACGGTATCGAGGACAAGATGCCGATCCTCATCGCAGAGAAGACCGGTCCTCATTTTGCGGTGGGCGATACCTGCTATTCATGGAGCGAGGATATCCGTGTTTATAATCCGAACGGCAAGGAGATCGTGGCAAAGGATAATTCGGTTTCACTGAACCGGAAAGAGGATGTGTCAAAAGCCTACTTTAACTGCCATACAGATATAACCATACCTTATGAAGAGTTAGAAGAAATAAGTGTAGTGACAAAAGATGGGAAACACATTATACTAATAAAAGACGGAAGATTTGTTCTGCCGGGGACGGAAGTTTTAAACGAGCCGTTAGAGAAACATTAATAAGGAGGAGTTATGATGCCAAAAGTAGCAATCGTAATGGGCAGCGACTCGGACCTGAAGGTTATGAGCAAGGCTGCTTCAATGCTTGAAAAACTGGGAATCGACTATGAGATGACAATCATTTCCGCGCACAGGATGCCGGATACATTCTTTGACTGGGCGAAAGGAGCCGAAGGAAGAGGCGTAAAGGTAATTATCGCGGGAGCAGGAATGGCAGCTCACCTTCCGGGAATGTGCGCAGCGCTCTTCACGATGCCGGTGATCGGTGTGCCGATGTCCGGAAAGAATCTGGATGGTATGGACGCACTTTACTCCATCGTACAGATGCCGCCGGGAATCCCGGTAGCGACAGTTGCCATTGACGGAGGAATGAATGCGGCGATCCTTGCGGCGAAGATCCTTGCCGTGTCAGATCCGGAGATCCTTCAGAAACTGAAAGACTATTCGGAAGAGATGAAAGCCGGTGTTCAGGCAAAGGCAGACAAGCTGCACGAGATCGGATATGAAGCATATATAAAGCAATAGTTCAGTCATCTGACGTCAGGAGACGGATTTATGCTTGCATAAGAATCCGGCGCCTGACAGTCAGATGAACTGAGCGCCAGTATATGAGCAAAACAGCGGCGATAGCCGCAATAAGCACGAAGTGCGGTTTTGCGAATAGCGCTGCTGAACGAAAATTACGAAAAATCAAGAATAATTAACAGGAGAGCAGAGAATGGATTATAAGAAAGCAGGCGTTGATATCGAAGCCGGATATAAATCGGTAGAACTGATGAAAGAGCATGTAAAAAAGACAATGCGTCCTGAAGTGCTCGGAGGACTCGGAGGATTCTCCGGTGCGTTTTCCCTTGCAAAGATCAAGGAGATGGAGGAGCCGGTGCTTCTGTCCGGCACGGACGGATGCGGTACTAAAGTGAAGCTGGCCATGATTCTGGATAAACATGATACGATCGGAATTGATGCGGTGGCAATGTGCGTTAATGACATTGCGTGCGCAGGAGGAGAACCGCTTTTCTTTCTGGATTATATTGCCTGCGGAAAGAATGAGCCGGAGAAGATCGCGGATATTGTCAAGGGCGTAGCTGAGGGCTGCCTTCAGGCAGGAGCGGCTCTGATCGGCGGAGAGACAGCAGAACATCCGGGACTTATGGCGCCGGACGAGTATGACCTTGCAGGCTTTGCCGTAGGTGCCTGCGATAAGAAGGATATGATCACGGGAGAAAACTTAAAAGCCGGGGACGTGCTCATCGGTATGGCGTCAACGGGTATTCACAGCAACGGATATTCTCTGGTGAGACAGGTGTTCAGCATGAAACGCGAGGCTCTGGATACATATTATGACAGCCTCGGTTCTACGCTGGGTGAGGCTCTTCTCGTTCCTACGAGGATTTATGTAAAAGCACTCAAGAGCATCAAGGATGCCGGCGTGACGGTCAAGGCGTGCAGCCATATCACAGGCGGCGGTTTCTACGAAAATGTTCCGCGTATGCTGAAAGAAGGCACAAAGGCAGTGATCAGAAAAGACAGCTACCCGATCCCGCCGATCTTCAATATGCTCTCTGTGGACGGAGATATTGCGGAACAGATGATGTATAATACATTCAATATGGGACTTGGCATGATCGTCGCAGTGGATGAGGCGGACGCAGACCGCGCCATGGAGGCGATCCGCGCTGCCGGAGATGCGCCGTATGTAGTGGGACGCATTGAGGCAGGAGATAAAGGAGTAGAATTATGCTAGAGAGGACAGGTGCAGCGGCAGATCAGCCGCTGCGCGTTGTCGTGATGGTATCCGGAGGCGGGACAAACCTTCAGGCGATCATCGACAGCGTAAAAGACGGTACGATCACAAACGCACAGATCGTGGGAGTGATCAACAACAATAAAAATGCATATGCACTGAAGAGGGCGGAAGAAAATGATATTCCGTCCATGTGTGTATCTCCGAAAGATTTTGAAACACGGGATATATTCAACGAAAAGCTGCTGGAGGCAGTGGACAGCTATGAGCCGGATCTTATTGTGCTGGCCGGTTTCCTTGTTGTGATTCCGCCGGAAATGATCAAAAAGTACGAAAACCGGATGATCAATATCCATCCGTCTCTTATCCCCTCTTTCTGCGGGAAAGGCTACTACGGCCTGAAGGTCCATGAGGCGGCTCTTGCCCGGGGCGTAAAAGTAGTGGGAGCTACCGTGCATTTTGTAGATGAGGGAACAGATACGGGACCGATCATTCTGCAGAAAGCCGTTGAAGTACAGCAGGGCGATACGCCGGAGGTGCTTCAGCGCAGAGTCATGGAACAGGCAGAGTGGAAGATCCTGCCGAAAGCAATCGACCTGATCGCAAACGGAAAAGTGCGGGTCGAGGACAAAAAGACAGTCATCCTGAGTGAGGAGGTTTAGAGATGAAAATACTGATCGTTGGAAGCGGCGGAAGAGAACATGCCATTGCGGCAAGTGTGGCAAAGAGTCCGAAAGCAGATAAGATATACTGTGCTCCGGGAAATGCGGGAATCGCGGAATATGCGGAGTGCGTCGACATTGGCGCCATGGAGTTCGACAAACTGGCGGCATTTGCAAAGGAAAATAATATCGACCTGTGTATCGTAGGAATGGACGATCCGCTGGTAGGCGGTCTCGTGGATGTTATGGAAGAAGCGGGCATCCGCACATTCGGACCGAAGAAAAACGCGGCAATCCTCGAGGGATCAAAAGCGTTTTCAAAAGACCTGATGAAGAAATACAATATTCCGACAGCCGCTTATGAGAACTTTACGGATCCGGAGAAAGCGCTGGAATATCTTGAGACAGCGAAGTTCCCGATCGTACTGAAAGCGGACGGACTTGCACTCGGGAAGGGCGTGCTCATCTGCCAGAATCTGGAAGAGGCAAAAGAGGGTGTCAAGACGATCATGCTGGACAAGAAGTTCGGCACAGCGGGAAATGAGATGGTTATCGAGGAGTTCATGACCGGACGTGAAGTATCCGTTCTCTCATTCGTGGACGGAAAGACGATCAAGACTATGACAAGCGCACAGGACCACAAGCGTGCGGGAGACGGCGACACCGGCCTGAATACAGGCGGAATGGGAACATTCTCTCCGAGTCCGTTCTATACAAAGGAAGTAGAAGAATTCTGCGAGAAATATATCTATCAGCCCACAGTTGACGCTATGGCGGCAGAGGGGCGCCCGTTTAAAGGCGTGATCTTCTTTGGCCTGATGCTTACAGCGGACGGACCGAAAGTGCTGGAGTACAATGCACGCTTCGGTGATCCGGAGGCACAGGTCGTACTGCCCCGTATGAAAAACGATATCATCGACGTGGTTGAGGCATGTATCGACGGCACACTGGATCAGATCGATCTGCAGTTCGAGGACAATGCGGCGGTCTGCGTAGTGCTTGCATCCGACGGATATCCGGTGAAGTATGAGAAAGGCTTCCCGATCAAAGGTCTTGACGAGTTCAAAAAGCACGACGGCTACTACTGCTTCCATGCCGGAACCAAATTCGAGAACGGACAGATCGTGACAAACGGCGGACGTGTGCTCGGCGTGACGGCAAAAGGAAAAGATTTAAAAGAAGCAAGAAAGAACGCTTACGCTGCTACCGAGTGGGTAGAGTTCGAGAATAAGTATATGAGACACGATATCGGCAAAGCGATCGATGAGGCGTGATCTTCATATTTGCTGGGAGAATCTGAGCCAGATAGTTGGATAAGTGTCCGACAATCAGGCAGATATGGTATATAGATAAGATATTCGTGACAGGCGGAAATGAAATGTTCCCGCCTCCGGTTACAGGATATAAGACAATGTAACAAGCCTGTGATATGGCTAAAAACGATCAAGAAAATGAATAAACTCGCAAAAGCTCAGACATATTCATTTTCTTGATCAATGCCATATCACAGGCTTTAACTTTGTCTTAATATCCCTTCACAGTCACCGTTCACATTCCATTTCCGCCTGTTACGGAAGGTCTGATAAATGGTCTGTATTTGCCTGATTTTCTACATTCATCCGGTCGAAAGATTCTCTCCGCTAGAATATGCAGCTGACGAAAACCAGGAAGAAATCAGATTTTTCTCGGTAAAGTTTAAATTTCTTACCTGCAAATACGGATACATATGGATTAGGCGGCAGGTTATGGTATAATTCAAGTATGATATGATGTCAGAATTCGGAGAATCTATATTTTATGGGAAGGAGGAACTGTTGTTATGAAAAGGATCCTGTATATTGTTTTAGGGGGAATTGCGATTCTTGCGGTATTTTGTCTTATGGGCTGGCTTTTCAGAAACAGTGCTGCTTATACGACAAATGAAAAGCCGGTGATCTATCTGTATCCGGAACAGGAACAGGAGGTATCTGTCAGGCTGGACTATGACGGGAAACTGACCTGCACGTATCCTGAGTATGACAACGGCTGGGATGTGACTGCCGAGCCGGACGGCACGCTGACAGATGAGAGCGGGAAGGAGTACAATTACCTCTACTGGGAGGGAGAGACGGATCAGGAGTATGATTTCTCCGAGGGCTTCTGCGTGGCGGGAGAGGATACCGCCAAGTTCCTCGAGAATGCTCTTGACAGGCTTGGCCTTACCCGCAGAGAGGCAAATGAATTTATCGTATACTGGCTGCCGAAGATGGAACAGAACGAGTATAATCTTATCTCTTTCCAGAGTGAAGCATACACAGACTGCGCCCGTCTCAATGTGCAGCCGCAGCCTAACACTGTGATCCGTGTCTTTATGGCATATAAGCCGCTTGACCACTATCAGGAGATTCCGGAGCAGTCCCTCTCCACTCCGGAACGCAGCGGATTCACGGTCGTAGAATGGGGCGGCAGCGAATCTTAAGAAATTCTTTGGAATCTTATATCAGCTCCCTTTAGATTTACAGGATATCCTGTAATCATGAAAGGGGGCTGTATTTTTTATGAACATATCTGAACTTACCCATTATTTTCTCCAATACGGTGCTTTTTTCATTTATCTGATCGTACTTTTAGAATATCTGAATCTTCCGGGCTTTCCCGCCGGCGTTATCATGCCGCTTGCAGGAATCTGGGCCGCGCAGGGTGAGATCAGTTTCCCGGTTGTTATGGTGCTGACAGTTGCGGCGGGACTTACCGGGAGCTGGGCGCTCTATCTGCTGGGCAGATACGGCGGGGGCAAGGTGCTCGGGTTTTATTTCAAGAAATTTCCGAAGCACCAGCCGGTCATTGAAGAGAAGATGAATTATCTGAGGGAGAAAGGCTGCATCGGTGTATTTGTCAGCAAGCTGCTCCCCATGGTGCGCACCCTCATCTCGATTCCGGCAGGCATGGTGAAGATGGATTTTGTCAAATATACAGTAAGTTCCGTGTGCGGGATATTCTTATGGAATCTGACATTTGTCGGGGCAGGATATTTCTTCGGCGACGCGGCTATCAAGTTTTTTACATAAGAGAGGGGGCACAGAAAATGAAAATTGCAATGCTTACAAATAATTACAGGCCTTTCGTGGGAGGCGTGCCGATCTCAGTTGAGCGTCAGGCGCAGGAGCTTGTAAAGCTCGGACATCAGGTGACAGTATTTGCGCCCGTGTATGAAAGTGAGGATAAAGAACAGGCTGAAAGTTTCCGGGAAAAGATTCTGGAAGAGGATAAGAAGGCGCCGGAGCGGGTAATCCGGTATCATTCACAGAAGAAAAAGATGGAAAACGGCATGGTGTATCCGGGAATTTATCCGGCAGAGATATTCAAGGTGTTTGAACGGGAAAGATTTGACTGTATTCATGTGCATCATCCTATGTTCGTGGGACCGTGGGCGCTGTGGCTGGGAAAGAAATATGATATTCCGGTTATCTATACATATCACACAAGATATGAAGACTATCTTCATTATATTCCGTGCTTCCGGATCAATGAGAGGAGTACGATTGTGAAGAAGAAAGCGGTAGAGTGGCTGCAAAGGAATGTGATTCCGTCCTATATGAGCTGGTTTTGCAATAAGTGTGATCTCGTACTCGCGCCGTCTGCCGGAATGAGGCAGATGATCAGGGGATATGGAGTTCATACTCCGACAGCAGTATTCCCCACCGGACTGGACGGATCATTTTTCCGGAAGAATGAAAAAAGGTCGCGGGAGATCAGAAAACAGTATGCGAAAGGAAAGAAACATCTGCTTGTCACGGTCTCAAGACTGGAAAAAGAGAAAAACTACGGCTTTCTTCTGCGGGGAATTGCAGAATTGAAGCGGGAGACAGGGGATAACTTCCAGGTACTGATCATAGGAGACGGAAGCCAGAAGGCGGAGCTGAAAGTCAGGGCGTCCATCCTTGGTATACAGGATGTGGTTACTTTCGTAGGAAATGTACCGAATGAACAGGTCAGGGACTATCTGGCCGCGAGTGATCTGTTTCTGTTTGCATCGAAGTCAGAGACACAGGGCATCGTTCTGGCTGAGGCAATGGCAGCAGGCATACCGGTCACGGCAGTACATGCAACCGGTGCGGACGATATTATTGAAGACGGTGTAAACGGATTCCTGACGGAGGAGAAAGAAGAAGTGTGGGCGGCAAAAGTGACTGAGGCGCTCGAACCTGAGACGAACAGCAGGATGAAGAGGGCGGCGCTTATCTCTGCCGAAAATTACCGTTCCTCGAGACTTGCCATCTATGAGGAGATGCTCTACAATCAATGTGGGTTCAGGAAAGGAGAAAAACTTTATGAGGCTGAAGAAGATCGGAGAGAGCGCTCTGCAATGGCTCTTCACTAATTATCTGAAATGGATCGAGCGGACTGTTACGATCCGGTGGATTGAGGAGAACCGATACGGAGACAGTCAGATATTCGGATTCTGGCATGAGGACAGCTTCTTTATGAATCTCGTTCTTGAGAATCTGGCGCATAAGACTACGCCGGTAGATGTGATCGTGACCGCGGACACCCGGGGGAATTATATAGAAAACATGGTGAGAAGATGCGGCGGAAATGCACTGCGTGTGCCGGACGGCTTTAAGGCATTTGCGGCACTTAAAAAGATCGTGCAGGATTCTTACGAAAAGACTCATTCCATCGCTGTTGCGCTGGACGGACCGCTGGGACCCAGACATGAGCCGAAGAAGCTGGCGTTTTATCTGTCAGAACACGCTGAAGAAGATTTTGTAGGCATCAGCCTGTCCTATTCTTCCTGTCTGCGGCTTCGGCACCGCTGGGATAAATATGTGATCCCCCTGCCGTACACAACCGTTACAGTTGCGGTGAAAAATTACGGTGTGGTAAAGAAGAGCCGGATACCGGAGCTGCCTGCAGCGGCGCCGGAACCTGACTGTGAGGAAATATGCGGACAGGAAAGCGGGAAGAAAAACGTGAGAAAAGTGCCTGGAACTCTCTGAATACAGGTGATGGAGAAAGGCAGAAATTTAAAATGAGGAGAGAAGAGGAGACAACATGGAGACGAACAATATCTTGATCGTAGAGGACGATAAAGAAATCCGGGAGGGCGTCCAGATTTACCTGCAGAGTCAGGGATATAAAGTATTTCAGGCGGCGGACGGCATCGAAGGGCTGGAGATCATAGACAAGGAGGATATCCATCTGGCTATTGTGGATATCATGATGCCCAGAATGGATGGTATCCGCATGACAATGAAATTAAGGGAAAAGCATGATTTCCCGGTGATCATGCTGTCGGCAAAATCCGAGGAAGTGGATAAGATCACGGGCTTAAATATCGGGGCGGATGATTATGTGACAAAGCCGTTTACGCCTATGGAACTGATGGCGAGGGTGAATTCCCAGCTCAGGCGATACCGGAAGTTTCTGGAAAAGCTGACTCCGCAGGAAAATGTGCATGTGATCGGAGGACTGGAGATCAATGAGGACGCGGTGGAAGTGACGATGGACGGAAAACCGGTGAAACTCACGCCCATAGAGTACAAGATTCTTCTCCTGCTGGCGAAGAATCCGGGCAGAGTATTCTCATCCGAGGAAATCTATGAGCGCGTATGGCAGGAAAAAGCTATCAATACAGATACCATTATGGTGCATGTGAGAAACATAAGAGAAAAGATTGAATTAGATCCAAAGAATCCGAAATATTTAAAGGTGGTGTGGGGAGTTGGATACAAAATCGAAAAACAGCCGTAAGGCAGGTATTATTGTAGTCGTTATATTACTCAGCATATGTTCCCTTATCATGATGTCACAGTATGACGGGATGAAGTATGAGATGGACACTGCCAATTCTGAGGCTACAGAAGATGCAGAGGCGCCTGTGCCTTATACAAGTGTACTCTCATCGATCAGCATGGATCTGGCTGAGGGGAATTATCTTCTCTATAATGAATATGCCGATGAGACGGACCCGGCAGAGGTGCTGGATGAATACGGGCAGAGAAACTTTGAGCTGGCGAAAAAGTATTTCGATTACGAAGTGTTTGACAGTGAAGGCCAGCAGCTCCTCAAAAATGTGGATGAGGAGACGGCAGAGAGACTTCTGGCAAACAGCGAAGATGAAGCAGGCTATGCGTTCCGGGCGCGTTATACATTTTCCGGGAACGGGGAGATCTCTTCTGTTCAGATCGACGGAACAGCGTTAAGTCCGGAGGAAGAATATAGTCTTGAATCGGATTATGTGACTTCTGCCCAGGAGGTGGAATATAGTGAGTCGATTTCAAGTATTGCGGAGCCAAAAGGCATTACTGTCATCTATGGGATGAGTCAGGAATATCTGAATGTGTTTACAGAGGCATACGCAGCGGACAATTGGGAAGATGATTCTGTTCCATATTACAGTGTGCGGGACACTTTTCACTACAGTGATACACTGGCCCCCCTGTGCTGGGTAGTGATTGCCGCAGCTCTGCTTCTTCCGGCCAGGAGAAAGCTGGATATCAGTGAGATGAAGATGTTTGATGTACCATTTGAAGTTCCGATCCTTGTGTGGCTGTTCATATATATTACCTATTTGAATGAACTTCCGGCAAGAATTGTAGATCAGACAGTGGAGAACAGCCTGCTTCCGGGCATGGGGCACGGTATGGAGATTATTGCGGCGATTATTAACTTCGCAATGTGGTTTTTCGTTTTCGGACTGGTATTCTGGAGCGTGACTTCCCTTCGGGCAATGATCCGCATGAAAGGCGCGTACTGGCGTGACAGGACGCTGACAATGAAGCTGATCCGCCATTACCGCGGCAACGGGACACAAAGTGATGAAGAGATGGTGAGAAAGGCAGGCGGTATCCTGAAGAGGATTAAGGCATTCTTCGCAAAACAGTATGACGCGCTGCAGCATCTTGACTTCCGCGAGAAGACGAACCGGACGATCTTAAAGATCGTGATCATCAACTATATCATACTGGCGGTCGTATGTTTCCTGTGGTATTATGGAACACTCGCCCTGATCATATATTCCGTGCTTCTGTTCCTTTTCCTGAGAAAATACGTGAAAGATCTTCAGGGGAAATATAAGCTGCTGTTAAAGTCCACGAATCAGCTGGCAGAAGGGCATCTGGACGTCCCGATCGAGGGAGATATCGGACTGTTCAATCCGATTCAGGATGAGCTGAAGAAGATCCAGAAAGGATTTAAGAAAGCAGTGGACGAAGAAGTGAAAAATGAGCGGATGAAGACAGAGCTCGTGACCAACGTATCCCATGATCTCCGGACGCCGCTTACCGCAATCATCACTTACACGGATCTACTGAAAAACGAGAAGGATGAAGAGAAACGGAAGGAATACATCGATGTGCTGGAAAGAAAATCGCTTCGTCTGAAAGTGCTGATCGAAGATCTTTTTGAAATCAGTAAGGCGGCAAGCAAGAGCGTCGTTATGCACTATATGAAAGTGGATATTGTGGATCTCATCAAACAGGTGGGACTGGAAAATGACAGTAAGATCAAAGAGGCAAATCTTGACTTCCGCTGGAAGCTGCCGGAACACAAGCTGATCATGTGGCTGGACAGTCAGAAGACATACCGCATATTTGAGAATCTGATCGTTAATATCACGAAATATGCGATGCCCCATACTCGGGTCTATATCGAGATGACAGAGCAGGAAAATGACGTACACATTTCCATGAAAAATGTTTCAGCAGCAGAACTGAACTTTGATACCGAGGAGATTACAGATCGTTTTGTCCGGGGAGATGTTTCGAGAAATACGGAGGGTTCCGGACTTGGTCTTGCGATTGCCAAGAGCTTTATCGAACTGCAGCACGGTACGTTGAAGATATCTACGGAGGCCGATCTGTTCAAAGCAGATATTACTTTGCCGAAGCTTGATATCCCGCCGGAGGAAGAACAGAAGCAGCAGGCAGAGAAAGAGGCAGAGGCAGCCGGAGAGCGGGGAGCAGCAGATGGCGAAGGGGCTGCGCAGGCATAGAATAAAAAAGTAACACGATATCTGATTGGTGTAAAGAATCCCGGCAGGGGAGTTACTCTGCCGGGATTTTATGGTACAATGACTGTATATAGCGGCGATTCATTTTCTGCGATGGCATCGCAGCAGAAAAAATGATAGGTAAAAGGAGAAAAAAGTATGAAGTATGAGATTAAAGGAAACGAACTGCCGGTAGTAATCTGTTATCTGGAAAACGGAGAGGCTATGATTACTGAGCGCGGTTCTATGAGCTGGATGTCACCGAATATGAAGATGGAGACAACTTCAAACGGTGGGATCGGGAAAGCACTGGGCAGGATGTTCGCCGGAGAAGCGCTTTTCCAGAACCGGTATACGGCACAGGGCGGCAACGGGCTGATCGCGTTTGCTTCCAGCTTCCCCGGACAGATCAGACCATGGGAGATCGGGCCGGGCAATGAAGTGATCGTTCAGAAATCCGGTTTCCTTGCGGCTGAAGAAAGTGTAGAACTGTCTGTATTTTTCCAGAAAAAGCTGGGAGCGGGCCTGTTTGGCGGAGAGGGATTTATCATGCAGAAACTCTCCGGACGGGGAATGGCGTTCCTGGAATTTGACGGACATGTAGTGGAGTATAACCTGCAGCCGGGACAGCAGATAGTGATAGATACCGGATATCTGGCGGCTATGGATGCAACATGCCAGATGGATATCAAGAGCGTGCCGGGACTTAAGAACATGGTATTCGGCGGAGAAGGAATCTTCAATACCATTATCACAGGACCGGGACGCGTGTGGCTGCAGACAATGCCGCTGTCGGGCGTTGCGGCAGAGATAATGAAATTCATGCCGTCCACCAAATAAAAATTCGCTTTATTCCCGAAGGAACTAAGGAGGGTGAGTATGCCGGAGAGAAGATATAGTGCACAGCACGTGATCGATGAAGTAGAAAAGGCGGTTGTCGGCAAGCGGGACGTACTGACAAAGATCATGACGGCGATCCTTGCCGGCGGACATATATTGATAGAGGATATACCGGGAACGGGCAAAACAACGATGGCTCTTGCATTTTCAAAGGCGATGGGGCTGGAAACGCGGAGAGTGCAGTTTACTCCGGATGTGCTGCCGTCTGATCTGACCGGCTTTACGGTATATCAGAAAGAAACCGGAAAGTTCGTATACCAGCCGGGCGCGGTCATGTGCAACCTGCTGCTGGCTGATGAGATTAACAGGACGTCACCCAAGACTCAGTCCGCTCTTCTCGAGGTAATGGAGGAACATCAGGTTACGGTGGACGGAGTGACACGCAGGACAGGAGATCCGTTTATCGTGATCGCCACGGAGAACCCGGCCGGCTCTGCCGGTACCCAGCTCCTGCCGGAATCACAGCTGGACCGTTTTATGATCTGTGTGAGTATGGGGTATCCTACAGTTGAGGAAGAGATGGAAATCATGCGCAGGAGCCAGGAGGCAGACCGGACGGCGGGAATCATACCGGTTCTGGATGCGCCGGGACTGGCGGATATGATTCAGGAGGCAAGAGGCGTCTATATGCATGAGAGAATCTGCAGGTATATCGCAGAGCTGGCAAAGGCTACCCGGGAGAATGAGTGGACAGAGCTGGGATTAAGTCCCCGCGGCACAGTGGCATTGACGGCTATGGCAAAGGCATATGCATATCTGAAGAACCGTGTCTATGTGGTGCCGTCTGACGTAGAAGAAGTGTTTCCGTGTGTGGCGGCGCACAGGATCATTCTGAATATGAAAGCAAAAGTGGCACATGTGAAAGTTGAGGAGACTGTGCGGCGGATTCTTGAAAATACCGAGAAACCGGCACTTAAGACAAGGCGGTAGAGAGATGATCAGAAGAACGGCAGGGTATTTTGCGGTACTTCTTGTCACCGTGTACCTGTTTTTTATGTACGACGCACCGGTTCTCTCCGGCATTCTTGTATTTTTGCTTCTTTATCCGGCAGCATCCGGCGTTTATCTTGCGATAGCGGGTAAAAATGCGGTGCCCGATCTGGAGAGAGTGCCGCCGCTGGGAGAAAAAGGGAAAAAGATCAAGGCCGGGATATCGGTAAAAAACCGGTCGTCTCATATGAGTACCCGGTATGAATTTCAGGTGACAGCAGGGACCAGCGGCGGAAAGAAACGGGTGAAAAAGAAGTTCCGGGGAGTGCTCCTTCCGAAAGGAGGGGAGACGGTCTGGTTTACATTTGACACAATATACTGCGGGACTGTGGAGATCAGCGTTGACAGTATGAATGTATATGATTTCCTTGGTATATTTTACAGGAGAGTCAGATGGCGGAGAAAAGCACAGGTCAAAGTCATGCCGGTATTTGAACTCATGCCTCTCGAGATCACCCGGAGAACAAGAGAATTTCAGGCTGATGCGCAGGAATTTTCACAGGATAGGCGGGGAGACGACCCGTCGGAAATCTATCAGGTCAGAGAATACAGAGAGAAGGATTCACTGAAAGATATCCACTGGAAATTGACTGCGCGGGAAGAAAAACTTATGATCAAGGAGCACGGTTTCCCACTGGGATGTGTTGTGCTGATTTATATAGATTATAAGCGCGGCGGCCAGTCGGCCGGGGGATTTTCAAAGATGCTGGAGACGGCGGCTTCTCTTTCGATCACTCTGGTTTCAGAGAAATGTATTCATATGGCGGCGTGGTACGAAGAGAAAAATGAGCGGGTAGTCAGATGGCGGATAACGGATGAGGAGAGCGCCTGTGATATGATCTGGAATCTTATGGAAATCCGGCCGTATTCAGATGCTGCGAAAAAGCAGGTCTGCTATGATGATACATTCCGGGGACAGGAATTTGCCTGTGTTGTGACAATTGACGGGAACGGCGGGATGAAGAAGGACGGAGAGTCATTTGATTTCCTGAAACTGTGATGAGAAACCAGCGGCAGGAGATCCTTGGCAGAAATTTTCGGCGGGGGATATCTGAGGCAGAGCAAGGAATATCGGGAGAGATAAGAATGGGAAGAAGGCAGTCAGGGATAAAAGTATATCAGGCTGAGACAGAAGCGCATAAGAGAGACAGAGGAAGTCTGTCTCTTTTTGTTCTGCAGTCGGTGGTTTTGAGTCTTCTGATGGCTTTGTGGTGGAATGCTTTCCTGTCTGTGTTCCGTCTGCCGGTTGACAAAATATGGCTGTACGGCATTACAGCAGCCGCGGTAATCCTGCTCGGGGCGTTGAACCGGAGATTCGGCGCGGCAGCTGTAATCGCCGGTATCGCCGGGGCTGCAGTGCTTCTCTGGTACAACAGGGATACACTCATCCGGCTGTATACGTGGATAGAGGAGAATTATGAGACACTGTTTTCTGTGCAGACAGCCGGAAATCGGGCATTCAGCTATGTTGCCGTGCTGGCCGGCGTTCCGGTCCTGGAAATCCTCCTGTGTATACAGCGGACGGGGAAGGGAAAAGTTCTGGCGGGAGTGATTCTCTGTGCACCGTTTATTACGGCGGCCTGTGCAGGATGGTTCCAGACAGGACCGCCGTCATGGTTCCTGATTCTCGGGGCAGCGGCATACTTTGCCACTTTGGCACCCGGAGCAGGCAGAACAGGAAAAGGGCTCTTCATGTGGGAAAATGCCGTGTTTGCAGTGGCAGTGTGTGCGGTGCTGGTTTTTCTGTCCTGCCGGGCAGGACTGTTTCTGGACGCAGGAAGAGAAACAGAAAGCAGCTTTTACTTCCGGATGAGAGGAATACTTACGACCGAAGTGGTGGGTAAAATGCAGGATCTGGCGGAGCAGCTGTCAGGAGAGGATGAGACGGAAACGGAGCCGGATCAGACAAAGGAAGTTAAGGATGACGAGGATCCCGACGCTCTATTGGCTGATGATTCAACGCAGAGCGATGAAAGGGAGGAAAATCCCGGGGGTGATAATCTGTTTCAGGATGAGGCTGAGCAGGAAAATACCGGCGGAACAGATATCTTTGAAGGTCCGTCCTCAGATTCACAGGAAGTTACGGATCTGGGAAGCATTGCCCGTTTTGTTCCTTCGTCGGAAGGCACATTTTCTATCGAACTGGATAAGAAGCCGGAAAGCACTGTTTATTACCCGGAAAACTGGGGAATAGGCTACTTTGATGATACATGGGAAATGACCAGTGTGGGGGATTCGGAAAGCGGCTGGCCGGGAAATGGGATAAAGCCGGAAGAATGTATGTCGTATCCGGATGAACTCGAAGACACACTGTCGGTTCTGTGCAGTGACTGGGCTGATGGAACTATAGATGAGGTGAGCCGGGAAATCAGCCGGGAGCTTCATCAGCGGGCCGTCTACGATACAGAGCCCGGCGCACCGCCGGCAGGAGAGGAATTTCTGTATTATTTTCTCTTCGAGAATCATAAGGGATTCTGTGTTCATTTTGCTACGGCGGCAACTCTTATGTACCGGTACTGCGGATATCCTGCACGGTACGCAGAAGGGTATGCCATCCCTGCATCCGCCTTCCATGATAATGAAAATGGAACATATGAAGCCCAAGTCACAGGAGACATGGGGCATGCATGGTGTCAGGTATATGATAAAGACACGGGCGGGTGGACGGATATGGAACACACGCCATCCGCACCACGAGACACTGCCGGACAGCCACCGGCAGCAAGTTCCGATTATAAAGAATCGATCGGAGAAAGGATAGTGCATGACGTGCTGCCTGTCCTGATTCCTGTATGTCTCGCATTCGGATTATGCGCGGTCCTTTTCTTCGCTCAGGCAGCCGTGCGGACGGCACGGCGGGAACAGAGGTTCCGGAAGAAGAAAGGCGGAGAAGGAATACGGGAAATGTATGCGGCTGTCATAAAGACGGCAAAGTTTCAGGGAGAAAAAATAAAAGAGCCTCTGAATGCGGAGCTTACAGAGCATCTGTATGAGCTGTATCCCGAACTGGGAGAAAAAGAGTGGCAATGGATGTACACCTGTGTAATGAGAAGTCTGTTTTATCATCTTGATAATGAAAAGGATGACTGGATGAAAATGCGCGGACTTTATAAGCAGTTCAGAAAAGCGGCGATGGAGCGGATGAGCCGGGGACAGAGATGGAGTTACAGATATGTGCGCTGTTTATAAAAAACGGTAAGGGGGACGTAGTAAAACCGAGTTTTACTACGTCCCCCTTACCGTTTACGGTTAAATCAGAACCGGAAATCTCTTCTGTTATCCTGTTCGATCAGTCTCAGATTTTCAAGTACAACAGCCCGTGCCTTTTCATTCGGCACGTTGAGTACTTCTTTCTCGATCAGTTTGTCACCGATTGCTTTTGTCTCAGGTGACGCATAATCCATCAGGTACTCTTTGAGCGTCATAAGCGCATTCGGATGGCAGCAGTTCTGGATCTGACCGCTCTTGCACAGCGACATGAAACGGTCGCCGGTGCGTCCCTCTCGGTAGCATGCGGTACAGAAGCTGGGGATATAACCCATCTCCATGAGCCAGCGGACAACTTCATCCAGCGTACGGTTGTCGCTGACGTCAAACTGTTCGGACTTCTCATCCTCCGGCTCCGGCTCATAGTAGCCGCCCACGCTCGTTCTGGAAGCTCCGCTGATTTGGGAGATACCGAGGTGAAGGACACGCTCTCTTGTCTTCTGGCTCTCTCTGGTGGAGATGATCATGCCGGTGTATGGAACTGCGATGCGGATGCAGGCAACGATCTTGGCAAATGTGTCGTCGTCGATTCCGTTGTCGAAATCATCCGGATTGATGTCGTCGGCGTGTTTCAGTCTCGGCACGCTGATCGTGTGCGGACCTACGCCGAATGCCGCTTCCAGATGCTCTGCGTGCATCAGAAGTCCTGCAAATTCATAGCGGTATTTGTCCAGCCCGAAGAGAACACCTAAGCCTACATCATCGATGCCGCCCTCCATGGCGCGGTCCATGGCCTCTGTATGGTAGTTATAATCATGCTTCGGTCCTGTCGGATGAAGCTCCAGATAACTCTCCTTGTGATAAGTCTCCTGAAACAGGATGTAGGTACCGATCCCGGCTTCCTTGAGGAGACGGTAATTGTCAACAGTCGTTGCCGCAATGTTGATATTTACACGTCGGATAGCCCCGTTTTTGTGCTTGATGCTGTAGACTGTCTCGATGGATTTCAGATAGTAGTCCATCGTATTTCTTACCGGATCCTCGCCGGCCTCAAGGGCGAGACGCTTGTGTCCCATGTCCTGAAGAGCGATGACTTCTCTTCTGATATCCTCCTGTGACAGCTGCTTTCTCGGGATATGTTTGTTCTTTGCATGGTACGGGCAGTAGGTACAGCCGTTGATGCAGTAGTTGGACAGGTACAGGGGCGCGAACATAACGATGCGGTTGCCGTAGAAGTCCTTTTTGATCTGTTCTGCCAGCTTGTAGATCTCCTGATTTTTCTCTTCGATAGGACAGGCGAGAAGTACGGATGCTTCCCTGTGTGAGAGCCCCTTTCTCTTTTTCGCTTTCTCGATGATGGAATCAATGAGCTCGACATTTTCTTTGTTCTCGTCTGCGTAGGCGAGCGTCTCGAGGATTTCCTCGTGGTTGATAAAATCATCTGCACATTTTGAATTTACGTCATACATTGTATTGTCCTCCTTTTGTAAAAGTTGTTCATATGTTTAGTGAGTCGCCGCGGCTGACCGCGATATGGTAACCGATCTTTTCCATTCGTTCCCTGAGATGATTCAGGCTTTCCGCGGCCTCGTCGCCGGTACAGAGTTTGTTGTCGTACAGCAGGTATTTCTCCCTGACCTGTGCCGGAGAGAGGTTCGGCATGATAACATTGGCTCCGGCGAGAATGCCCTTTTCCCTGCCGTCTTCTGCGATCGTTCCGAGAGCTGTCGTAGCCGGGAGCAGTACGCGGGGCAGCAAAAGCCGTATCAGGCCGAGCATATAGACGGTCAGTTCCGCAGTGCCGCCGGGCATCCGGGCGAACGGTGTTTCGTGATGGGGGATAAACGGTCCGATCCCGACCATCTGGGGATTCAGTTTCGCGAGAAACAGCATATCATCCGCAAGATTTTCCGGTGTCTGATATGGAGAACCTACCATGAATCCTGTTCCAACCTGATAGCCGATCTTTTTCAGATTCCACAGGCACTGCTTCCGATGGGTGGCAGACAGCTGAGGCGGATGGAGCCTGCTGTAATGCTTCTCGTCGTATGTCTCATGGCGGAGCAGATAACGGTCTGCTCCGGCGTCGTAGAGCCTTTTATAGCTGTCATAAGAACGCTCTCCAACAGAAAGGGTAATGGCACAGTCGGGGAACTGTGCGCGGATCGCAGAAACGATATCGCAGAGCCTTTCATCGGTAAACCATCCGTCTTCGCCGCCCTGAAGGACAAATGTCCGGAATCCGAGGCGGTATCCCTCCTTGCAGCAGGTGAGGATATCTTCTTTGGAGAGCCGGTAGCGCAGGGCGTTTGCATTGCTCTTGCGGATGCCGCAGTAATAGCAGTCGTTGCGGCAGTAGTTCGTGAACTCGATAAGTCCCCGTATATAGATGTCGTGTCCGTAATGATGAATGCGGACTGCCCGCGCCAGCTCAAAGAGATGTTCGGCGGCGGCAGGGGTGCGCTCCCGTATGATCGTTATCCATTCGCTGCGCTTAAGCTTCCGCGTCAGGCAGAGCTTGTCGATCAGTGCGGTTACTTTCTGTTCTCTGTCATTGGGCGTCATATGTTCTTCCCGTAGATTGTTTTCGTGCTCACGCCGGGCAGCATCCCCAGTTTGCCGGAGAGAGCACTGATAATATTGTTGGGGGCGTCCATCGCCACACTGATGACGTGGATCCCTTTTTCCCTGTAAGGAATCCCCATTCTGCCGATTACATATTCCCCGTATTCGGTCAGCAGATGGTTGAGTTCATCGACAGATTTCCTTGACTCAAGGATGATGCCGATGAGAGCGATTCTTGTCTCCATAAAATCCTCCTATTATGAAAAAAACAGCGCCTCAAGGCGCTGTGGTATCAAAAGTAAAGAGGAAAATCTCCTCTATATTACTTCCGTATGTGCGCCTTATTGCGCAGGTCGTCTGGTCACGGCCTTTGCAGTCAGAACGTATGTCTTCTAAAGTATACCATGCGAAAAAATATTATACAAGAAAATGTTGCTGCCGGTAAGAGGAAAAGGAACTGGATTTTATATGGAAAGATGGTATACTGGTAAATATGGAACAGAAAAAACTCTTATGGACAGTTCTGCCGGTACAGCGGCAGACTGCGGACTAACAATAACATAAAGAGGAAGTGTTTATATGTCAGAAGTGAGAAAACATATTGTATTTCACGGAAGAGTTCAGGGTGTTGGATTTCGGTACACGGCAAAATATCTCGCACTGTCCATGGATCTCACCGGATGGGTGCAGAATGAATGGGACGGAACAGTGACTATGGAGATACAGGGACGGGAGACACTGATTAACAAACTGCTTGTCGGATTGAATCACGACAGGTTTATAACCATCGAATGGATGGATACTACAGAGATCCCGCTTAGAGATGATGAAAGGAGTTTTTCCGTGAGGTGACGTCAGTCACTGTTCGAAATGTGACATTCTGTCACAAAAATATTAATAACATGAAGAGGAGAAGATAATAATGAAAACAAACAGTATGAAATTAGGGTTTATCGGAACAGGAAATATGGCAGGCGCTATTATGGGAGGAATCATAAAGAATGAAATCTTCCGGCCGGAAGAAATCATCGGAGCCGATATATCAGCAGCAGGGCGTGAGCGTGTAAAAGATATGTACCGTATCAATGTGACGGACAACAACAGAGAAGCAGCCGAAAAATCGGAAGTTCTTATACTATCTGTGAAGCCGCAGTACTATGCAGATGCTATTGCCGAGATTAAAGATTGTGTCAGTGAAGATCAGCTTATCATAACGATCGCGCCGGGCAAGACACTTTCATGGCTGGAGGAGCAGTTTGGAAAGCCGGTCAAAATCGTTCGTACCATGCCGAATACTCCGGCTCTCGTAGGTGAGGGAATGACTGCGGCATGTACAAACCAGTATGTGACAGAAGAAGAAAAAGAGTATGCACTTAGAATCCTTAAATCTTTTGGAAAAGTGGAGATCGTGCCTGAACATCTGATCGATGCCGTTGTGGCAGTGAGCGGAAGTTCCCCGGCATATGTATTCATGTTTATCGAGGCAATGGCGGATGCCGCTGTGGCTGAGGGAATGCCAAGACCGCAGGCTTACCAGTTCGCGGCTCAGGCAGTATACGGAAGTGCTAAGATGGTGATGGAGACGGGGAAACATCCGGGAGAATTAAAAGATATGGTTTGCTCTCCGGCAGGAACGACTATTGAGGCAGTACGTATTCTTGAAGAGAAAGGTTTCCGAAGTGCTGTGATCGAGGCAATGAAAGCGTGCGCTGACATGTCGAGAAATATGTAAGCAGAGAACGGCGGAAAACGACGCCGTGTTGAAACTGCAGAAAGGAAAGATCATATATGGAAAAGACGGGGAATATCTATGATATTGGAATCATCGGCGGTGGAACTGCCGGGATGACAGCTGCCATCTACGGACAGCGTGCAGGAAAACAGACAATCATTATTGAAGGAAGTACATTCGGGGGACAGATCACCTCATCTCCTAATGTGGAAAATTATCCAGGTATTGCCAGTGTGAGCGGAAGTGAATTTTCCATGAATCTTCTGGATCAGGCCACAAAGCTGGGAGCTGAGACAGTGATGGAGCAGGTGACGGGAATCCGTGATGAGGGAAAAGAAAAGGTAATAGAGACTACGGGAAAAGAATACTCCTGCAGAAGTATTATTCTTGCTACAGGCGTAACACATCGCCATCTGGGAGTGCCGGGGGAGGAGCGCCTGACAGGAGCCGGAGTATCGTATTGCGCCACATGCGACGGAATGTTCTTTCGAGGAAGAGACGTGGCTGTCGTAGGCGGTGGAAGTACGGCTCTTCAGGACGCAGAGTTTCTGTCAAATTATTGCAGCAAGGTATATCTCATCCACCGCAGAGATGAATTCCGCGGCGAGGACAGCATTGTAAAACGGCTTGAAGGAAAAGAAAATGTAGAATTTGTTCTGAACACTACTGTAAAGGAAATTATCGGAGATACGGCGGTCGAAGGACTGATATTGAACGACAAGAAGACAGGAAAAGAATCTACGCTGAATGTGTCAGGTGTCTTTCTCGCTGTCGGACAGATTCCGAAGAATGAGGCATTTGCCGATACTGTAAAACTGGACGGCAGCGGCTTCATCCTCGCGGCTGAAGACTGCGTTACATCCCATCCGGGAATATTTGCCGCAGGGGACTGCCGCACCAAAGAAGTAAGACAGCTCACCACAGCGGCAGCTGACGGAGCGGTGGCGGCGCTGGCGGCGTGCAAATATATAGCGGAATGAATTCGTGTTTATCTGAGAGGCATTTTCTCGATAAAACGTCCGAAAATTACTCCAGAAATGACTCACGTATTCGGATCAGCCGGGAGTGCAATGCTTCCGGCTCCGGTTACAAAAGGAAGAAAAACTAATAACCCTGAAATATAGCTAAAAACAATCAGCCGGACGCACAACTCGCGATGTTCAAACAAGTCCGTCCGGCAGATCAACGCTATATCTCAGGGTTAAAGTTTATCTAACCTTTCTCCACAGTCACCGTCCGCATTACAATCCCACCTAATCTGAAAGGTGCATCATATAGGCTGTATCCATTTGATTTTCTGCGTTTTCTCAATCGGAAACGCCTCTCCAACAATCACTGAATTTACAAAAAACCGGTCGAAGGGGTGGGCTTTGTCAACAAAGTTCCGGCTGCGTCCCTTATTCAGTTATTATATCTTTGCTGCTGCAGCGGCATCTATTAAACAAACACGAATTGAACAAAATCGCTACGCGATGGCCTGCGAAAGCTGTCGCATAGCGATTTTTTTGTTTTCTATAACAAAAACAGTGGAAAGCAAGTCCAAATAGAAGTATTGTTAAGTTACCACACAA
>DWWI01000200.1 GCA_019119745.1 Candidatus Mediterraneibacter gallistercoris
CCTTGAGAGAGACAAACAATTTCATAACCTGCGGGTGTAGTTCAGTGGTAGAACACCAGCCTTCCAAGCTGGATATGTGGGTTCGATTCCCATCACCCGCTTATGCGCGAGTGGCTCAGTTGGTGGAGCGCGACCTTGCCAAGGTCGAGGCCGCGGGTTCGAGTCCCGTCTCGCGCTTTTTTATTTACATTAAAAAGCAGCGGATAGTTTTCCGCTGCTTTTTGTTTTATCTTATCTGTATCTTTTCTCCCTTGGCTGGGGCACCGGCACCCGTACAGGCACCCGTTTCGGTTCTTTAATAAGTCCTGGGAACAAATCATTCAAAACGTTCTTTACCTTTTCTCCCAGATCTGTATTTATAAACATATAAAATAATTCTATCATCATAATTCCATCCTCCTGAAAAACTTATCCTTTAGCTGCTATCTGCATTCTATCAGATTTCTGACAGTTTGTCAGTGATTTTATCACTTATTTTATACTTCTTTATATTTTTTTAATTTTAATCATTGTCCTTTTATCAGCTTCAAAACAAAAATACTCCTGAAGAATCTTTACTTTCTATCAGGAGTATTTTTAGCTATTAAGGAAATATTGATTATTATTCTTTTGTATATACAGTATTTCCGTCTTTAATTGTTTCCAGGACCTGGATATCTTTGATTTCCATGGGATCAATATCAAAAGGATCTTTATCCAAAATGATCATATCCGCTCTTTTTCCAGGTTCCAGAGTTCCCTTTCTGTCTTCTTCTTTGTACTCATAAGCCCCTCCATAGGATGCTGCCCGAAATGCCTGGTAAACAGTGATTTTCTGTTCTTCTCCTATAATCTTTCCTGTCCTGCTCACTCTGTTTACTGCACACCAGATAGAGTGGAGCATATTCGGGCGGGTTACAGGCATATCCTGGTGGAGGTTCAGAACCAGGCCTTCCTCTTCAGCCCACTTACAGGGACTGATCTGACTTCCCCTTTCCTGTCCGAAGTTTTTCATATGGATATCGCCCCAGTAATATACATGGCCTACAAAAACAGAAGGGATCATATTCAGATCTTTCATCTGCTCCATCTGATCTTTTCTGGCAGTCTGGCAGTGGATCATTACAGGCCGCAGGTTCTTTTTTTCCGGATCCTGTGCCTCTTCATAAGCCTTCCTATAGCATCGTAAAAACTGATCTCCGGCGGCATCGCCATTGCAGTGTGCCAGTACCTGCTGGTCATCCTCCAATGCTTCTTTTATAAAGGTTGTCACCTGCTCATCTGTATACCGGGGATAGCCGCAGTAATCTCCGCAGTTTTCATAAGGCTTTGTCATCCATGCGGATTTCCCCTGGGGAGATCCGTCAAGGATCAGCTTATATCCTCCGATCTTCACATGATCTTTATACTTTCCAGCCAGCTGGGAATAATCCCTGAGGACCTCTCTGCCCTCTTCTTCCATCATAAGATAAACCACTACATCCACATGCAGCTGTCCCCCCTGATCATATCCCAGAAGGCTTTCCACAGTCTGTCTTGTAGCGCCCCCGTCCTGAACGGTGGTCACTCCATTGCTCAGATAAAGATTCTCAGCTGCAGAAATAGACGGCACAGCCGCCTTTCCGAGGCGGGCTGCAACTATTCCCATTCCCTGAAACATAGCCGCTTCCTCCAGATATCCATCTGGTTGGGAAGTTCCCTCAATCCTTCCGATCTTTCCCCCCTGAGGATCAGGAGTGTCTGCTCCGATGCCTGCTGCATTTAACGCCGCAGAGTTCATACAGCCCATATGTCCGGATGTGTTCACCACACATACCGGAACCGACCCGGAAATCTGATCCAGGATCTTTTTGTCCGGATGTTTTCCCCCTGGAAGAAAATTGTGGTCATATCCCCAGCCCATGGCAGCTCCCGTTTCGGAAATATGATTTTTCTCTATATAGTTCTTCATAGTCTCCACAATTTCTTCAAAGCTGGAGCACCTGCTTAAATCTGCCATTCCCGCTGTCTGCATGGCCAGAAGAAAATGACTGTGTCCGTCTACAAATCCCGGCATTAATGTTTTTCCTTGAAGATCTACTAATTCTGCATCTTCATGAGATTGTCTGAGATCCTCAAGTCTCCCTGTTTTTATAATCTTGTCATCTATGGTCAGGAGAGCTTCCGCATACTCTCCTTCTTTTGCCATAGTTATGATTTTTCCGTTATAATAAATTTTTTTCATTTGACGAACACCATCCTTTTCCAAAAGTTGCCGATTATGCTGTTCTCACAGAAACAGTCTTTTTATAATTTCACTGCTCCGCCCATATCCGGTGTGTCTGGATATTCTCTTTCTCCGCCTTCTTCTTCACTGCTTATTTCTTCAAAATACCTCTCTCCTTTAGCAAAGCTAAAAGATGGTTTCCTCCATACTCTGAACACTTTCAGCAGTATCAGATAAAGTATGCAAGACAGAGCCATACCGCCGATCATCACCCAGAAGGAAATAACCTTAGTTCCTCCCAGAGTTACAAGGATCATAACCGGTGTAGTTAATATCATAGATGCATTCATAATGCCAAGTTCATCTGCTGCCCCTGACTGAAGTTTCGGGTCAACCATACGGACCAGTGAAAGACCGCTTGGAGTCGTGCCTGTAGCTGTACCATAAAGTCCTAATACACGTTCAAAGTCATGATCGCTTCCCAGACGGCTTCCAAAGTACATACATACAGCATAAGTCACAATTGTGATCAGCACACATTCAATTAAAATCGGAATGATCCATTCTCCGATCACATTGATCTTGATGGACATAAATGCGCCTGTAACAAGAAAATCAGAAAGCCATCCTGATATCTTTGACTGCAGGGAATTATCAATCAGATAATCGATTTTCAGCTTTCTCATAATTGCTTTTACAAGATATGCAGCCAGCATACCGCAGAAGAAAAGCATTGCTGCAAAAGAAGAACCGATTACCGGTATAAAATTGAGAAGCTGGGCAATGATCAATGTCACAATATAAGTAATGCCCATAACTGCAAAATGGAATGCCAGGGTATCAATATTTCCGCTGTGTGTTGTTTCATATCCTACAGACTCTCCCTTTTCAGAAGGCCCCATATACCCTTTTTCTACAGAAGCGTTGATTTTTCCCTCATACAGACAAAGTTTCTTCCGAAGGCCATATCTTGCCATAGGAACCCCTACGCCAAATGCTGCTATAAATCCTACAACAGCAAAAGTAAGAGCTACCATTTCCGCATTTTCAAATCCATATACGTTTTCAAACAAACGTCCATATGTAGAAGCCTGACCGGGCCCCTGGCAGAAACCGAATGGTATCAGAATCCCATACCATCCGCTCATTCCTACTGCTCTTCCGATTATAAATATCAGGATTCCCCCGAGCACAGGAGTTAATCCGTATAAAAGGCACCAGATGATCCCCATTCCAACGCCGCCCAGGACAGGTCCTGTCTGCTTGGTTCCGTCTGGTTCTTTCTCTTTCTTTGCCTTCTGACTGCCGGTAAGACCAATAGAGATAAAAGATAACACAAACATAGTATCAACCAGATCCCCGAAAGTTCCACAGTCCAGGTTCAGAGGTGTAACAGGTTCGATCACATTCATAAAAATAAACCCGATAATTCCTCCGATAACACTGGCCGGAATCAGCATCTTCCCTATAAAAGGAATTTTGGCTCTAAGGAGCATACCGATACAAAGCATGACACCGATGATAGCCAATGATAACATCGCCAGATTCATGATAAAATTCTCCTCTCCCTCAATCCAGATATATTTGTTCCTCATATTTCCGGATTATTCAAAAATTTCAAAAAAATTTTATTTTGTGCCAGGCTGACAGGGGGAATTCTATCATAATTGTCTGATTTGTATCAATGGAATCCTTCTGAAAGAAAGTGCAAAAACTTTTTTCAATCTGATTCATTAAGTTTCACAAACTTGTTTTTTCTAAATTGTGACAATTTATTATTCAATTAAAAAAATTTTATTTTATCTCATACAGCTGTATTTTACAGCGGACTTCTACAAACAGCAAGAAATATTATGAATTCCAGGATTCACATTTTCTATTCTGTTCCGGTCTTTGCTCCCAGATAGGGAGCGCCCCATTTTGTCCATCCTTTTTCCGTACAGGACATGGTTTCAATCCACGCTCCCGCGTAGGGAGCGACGGCTCTTGCATATGCAGTAGTCCAGGGGCCTATAGTTTCAATCCACGCTCCCGCGAAGGGAGCGACAGATGAAGAGGTTGAGCGTGAAATAAATGTAGGGTTTCAATCCACGCTCCCGCGAAGGGAGCGACATGGTTCCCTCCGTCAGCTACAACGGTGGTATCGGGTTTCAATCCACGCTCCCGCGAAGGGAGCGACAGATCTGGTGACCGATATTTTCCCAATCCAGGTTTGTTTCAATCCACGCTCCCGCGAAGGGAGCGACACAAGTCCATTTTTAAACAATGTCGATGGTAGAGGTTTCAATCCACGCTCCCGCGAAGGGAGCGACCGGTGGCGGACTTGAAGCACTGGACGGAGTAAGAGAGTTTCAATCCACGCTCCCGCGAAGGGAGCGACCGCAATTTCAGCCAAAAATTCATTCCAATTTTCAGCAGAAATCAACAAATTATCATTTTATATACTTAGTTTTCCCCTTTTCCCACTCTCTTTTTTCTATAATCCACTTTATTTGTGCACATTTTAGAGTGCGAATCCCCCGGCATTTTCATGTTCGCTTCTTATTCGCACTCTTATATTATCACAAAATCAATGTATCATCTACTGCGATTCCGCGATCGACGCCCATATGTTCCACCTTTGTCTGATATTTATTTCCCAGATAATAGAACCTCAGGCTGTCAACGCTCTCATCAATTATATCTGCCAATATTGCCTTCAGCGTAACGCACTGAGCATTATCCAGAATGCATTCGAAAACAGAATTCTGCACTCGTCTGCCATAATTAGTGCATTGCTTTGCAACTTTCCGCAGTCTCTTTCTTCCTGCGGCAGTTTCAGTATTCACATCATATGTAATCAGTACGAGCATTTTCCCACCTCATTTCCACAGGAATACAGGATAACCATCCAAATCACCTCTTAAATATCGCGCAAGGAGCATTGCCTGAACATAAGGAACCATTCCCCATTCTACTTTTTCTTTCAGGTAAGGATGTGTTATAGTTTCCTTTTTCTTATTTTGCCATTCTGTCAATACCTTTTTTCGCAACTCGTCATCCATAAGGATCGCACCGTTTTCTTTCACAGAAAAATTTTTTGCACTGACAATCTTCTTATTGATCAACGTCAAAACAAAACGGTCAGCAAGGATTGCTCTAAGTTCCTCTATCATATCCAAAGACAGCGAAGCTCTGCCCGGTCGATCTGTGTGAAGATATCCTACATAGGGATCCAGCCCTACACTTTCCAAAGCTGAAGTAATACTGTTTGTCAGTAAAGTGTATACAAAAGACAACAGCGCATTCACATTATCTAGGGGCGGACGCTTATTTCTCCCTTTGAATACAAAATCCTTTTTCTGCTGAAGGATCAGTTCATCAAACACTCCAAAATAAATGCTAGCCGCTTCTCCTTCATAGCCTCTGAGCTGTTCTTTAGATTCCGCGTTCCGAATTCTTTCCAAAGCATTTTTCAAAAAACTAGATGCATCTTTCACTCGGTCCGCATCAATCTGCAGAGCATGGTCTCGCATTGCTCTTTCCAGAACCCATCTGGCATTATAAACCTTGCCTAATATGCAGTTTTTCGCAATCCCTAGACTGATTTTCTCATCATTTTTGCTTGCATACTGCTGCTCTCTTAATATCACATTCCCTTTGATTCTTCCAGAAACACGCGCAAGGAATTTCCCCTGTGGCGTAAGGTAACACAGAGAAATATTCCGTTCCGCGCAAGCCCCCATTAATGCCGGACTTGTCCCACGATAACCAAAGGAAACAATTCCTTCCAGGTTATGCAGAGGTATCCTTCCCAATTCTTTCTTATCCTCAAGAACAACTATATTTTCCCCATCCAGAGACAGATAGCTGTTTTCAGAAGTAACATACAGTGTATTCAGCAGTTTTCTCATTCTTCTTCCTCCTTCAGCATCTGATCAATATATGTTTTCACTGAAACTGACTTTCCGAGTTTAGGCAGACAGATGTCCTTGAGCGAACACGCATTACAGGACTTGCTGTATTTCACTTTCGGCGTATACTTTCTTGAATAGTACTCATGCATCTCGCGAAACATATTTTTCACTTCATCGCGCAGTTCTCCTGTAATCTCCACAGCTTCGCGCCTTCTTGTCTCACCGTAAAATATTGCTCCCTCCGGTATCAGCGCGGAAAACATCTCTTCCAAACACATTGCCTGTGCTGCCAGCTGAAGCTTATCTTCCTCTGACAATTTGGGTTTTCCTTTCTTATATTCCACAGGATAAACCGAGTAAAGCCCTCTGTGACCATGCAGCTTTATCCCTTCCTCACATTTATGAAACTCCACCAGATCGCACTCGCCGCTGATCCCCAGTTCTCTGGAAGAGACCGGAAGTGCTCTGGCAATGATCACGTCCTTTCTCTTTTCCCTAAGAGTAGGGTCATGAACCTTTTTATGCATCAGCTCTCCTGTGACAGTATGAACGTTTTCCGCCCACTGCTGTTCAATATGGATCAGAGCCCACTGTCTTCGACAGAATTTGAAATGCTGGATTCCTGAAATCATCAGATAATCATCTTCCGAATATTCCATCATACCATCCTTTTCACTTCGACTGAATCCGGTATCTTCTCTTCATGTACTTCTATTATATAATCCTGATACTTTCTAGGATATTCCACATCTTCCTTTTTCTTAACTTCCACTGCATCAAACAATTTATATGCCGGGCAGTCTCCCAGTTCTTTGCTGTGTTTGAATACGATCAATTCCCGGACTGCCATTTTTCCTCTTGCAGCCGAGTGGTCATTTTCAAACATATTGATGATTGCTTCCCACAGCAGCTCCAGATCCTCTTCTGAAAAACCTGTCACTCTTCTGGCAAGATTCGCAGATACATATCCCTCTGCACGATACAATCCATAGGGAACAATACTCTTTCTTCCCATCTCGGTGCTTTTGTTTTCCGCATCTTTCTCAGTGGTGATCGCCACTCTTGTAATCGTGACTTCCTGGCTGATGACCGGATCAATGCTCCTCGCAAATCCAATCTGTACCGGGCCTCTGACCTGCCCACAGTTTAACGAAGCCTTCACAAAAGTTGTCATGACAGCACCGAATGTACGAATGTCATAAAAATTTCTACACATATAATCCCTTAATTTGATATCTGCATCCGGATCGCTTTTCTTTAATTTTTTCAGCGCATCTGTCACTTTTTTATCTTCTGTCTCCTCGATACCAAGACTTTTACACGCCTCTCTGTCACTTCTGTTGAGAGGTACATCTTCCTTAATATAGATCTTAAATCCCTCTGTATCTTCTTTGACTGTCTCAACATAATTTCTGATTTTCCGCTTCAGGCATACATCCGTCACAAGCCCCAGCCCGCTTTCGGGATCGATCCTCGGCATATTGCCGGCGTCGGGATCTCCATTAGGATTTCCGTTTTCCACATCAAACAGCACTACAAACTCATACCTGTTTTTGATCACTTCGCTCATCTACTTTTCCTCCTTTTTTTCGTACTTTTTCTGTACC
The DNA here is from genome assembly GCA_019119745.1 of Candidatus Mediterraneibacter gallistercoris. The sequence continues at coordinate 7,689 of DWWI01000200.1, forward strand.
TGATGATAATATCCGAGAATGAATTTTCCTTGTTCTTCCAATGACAGACGTTTCGGATATTCATCCAATTTGCCCATAAGCTCAGTCAGCAGCTTCTCGTAATATACTTTAGCGCCGCCTTTGTCCCGCTCCAGTTTCTTCATATGACTGTTCTTCAATTTTATAAGCACCGGGAAGATCGATGCAGGCGTCGCACACGCGGAATTAAAATAACGGTCGCGGATCGTCGCCTTGATTCCCGGGTTTGCATCCATCTGAATTGATTCTAATACAGAAAACAGTCTTCCAAGTACATAAGCTGTCTCCCTGCTCTCTTCATTCAGTCCCATATAGTTCTCTCCTTCCTTCCAGTTTGCATTTCGTATCAGATATGCTTTGATAATCCCTGCTCTCCCCCAGGTAACATTGCCCTGCTCTGCGCGAATCCGGATAAGAACATCTGTATAAAGACTTGCCGGATACCTGGCGCCTGACAGAACTGCCTGAAGTACGAACGCTGCCATATTCGGGACAGGAGATTTGTCCTTTGAATTCTGGTTGACTGTCTCCGAAAGCATATCCCTGACTCCCATATATTCCCTGCTTTCCCAGGATGGCTTTACAATTGACATCCGCTCGTAATGTGCAGACAGATTCTTCAAGATGTTTCCAAAAGAATCCTGATAAAAAAACCGTACAGAAAGTCTTGCAGCATTCGGGGCAAGCGAAAGTATATAAAATCTCTGCTCCGGATTTAAAGTAATATTTCCGATAGAAACCGGCATACCATTTTTTAGATTGGCAAATATTCCTTTTATTTCTTCCTGATTGTCGGGTTTCGGATCAGCCGCTCCGAAAAATGCTGCCTGATATTCTTCCTCCGCGCTTTCCGCCCAGAATACGATCATGGAATCCCCAAGCTGAAATGTATATTTTCTCTGATTCAGCAGATAATTCAATGCTGTGGTATAAGCAAATTCCGCATATTTCCCGACAGGTGCGTTATAACTCTGTTCTTTTCCGTAAGATTCAAATGCAGGCGCATTAAATGAAACCAGCGCCGCACCGCTGGACTGAGCCCCCGGAACACCTTTGATAGTTTTATGGATTCTGGAAATTTCTGTTTCTTTTCCCGTTACGAGACAGATTCCGGTCTGCCCGCCTTCTGACGATTCATTTCTTGCAGTTTCCCATGTTTCTTGTATAAACGGATCATCCTGTGCATAATTTATACCCATACAGAAGATCAGATTTCCTCCATCCGTAAGTTCTTCCCATCTTTCTTTAATCTCAGTACATTCCGATGCCCTCTCCGGATCCCATGTTTCAAAAAAGTTCCTGACTGCCTCTGCCATCTCACCTTCTGTTTCACGAAGCAGCGACAGATGCTTTTCCTTTGCCGCTTCAAAGCAGTCAAGAACTCTCTGATTTGTGCCATCCGCATCAATCCCCAAAATATATTTTGAGTTGTCGCACAGGAAATTTGCTGAAACTCCCGATGAACGTGTCACCATCTCCGGAACCTTGATCTGCCGAGGTACCCATACAGTCTTTTTTCCTCTTTCTTCTTCCGTCTTTAAAGAAAAAAAACCTGAGATTTTCCCATCCCTTGACAGGTTGACTGCATAGGAAACCTTTGCTTTACACCATCCTTCCTGATCCACTTTTTCCTGTTCTGCCAGATTTTCATAATGATTTACCAAAGCCTGTAAGATCATCGTATCACCTCACAGTCTCTCAGATCCAAAACGCCCCGCTTCATGACAGCCCGGAAAAACATCGGCTGGATATTATTCCTGTCCGAGTAATCCATATCAAAAAGCATAAATCCCTGATCTTTTTCTTCCACATCATCATATGCCGTCCTGATGTCTTCCTCTTCGCACAGGCAGAAATTCGCCGGAAACTCCC
>DWWI01000020.1 GCA_019119745.1 Candidatus Mediterraneibacter gallistercoris
TAGGATTTCTTCTACTAATATAACATTCCGGCCCTGTAAACTGTTACACTTTTCATAAAAATAAAAAAGCCATCCGGTGTATACCATGCTGGTATTGCCGGACGGCAGATGTCTGTTTTATTTTGCTTTATACTTTAAACCGGTATCCCACACCCCAGATCGTCTCAATATACTGCGGATGTGATGTATCGTACTCGATCTTCTCTCTGATCTTCTTGATATGCACAGTCACCGTGGCAATATCCCCGATAGACTCCATATCCCAGATCTCGCGGAAGAGCTCTTCCTTTGTGTACACGTGGTTCGGATGACTGGCAAGAAACGTCAGGAGATCAAATTCTTTTGTTGTAAATGACTTCTCCTCGCCGTTCACCCATACGCGCCGGGCCGTCGTATCAATCTTAAGACCGCGGATCTCGATGACTTTATTTTCCTCCACATTACTTCCGATCAGCCTTTCGTATCTCGCAAGATGGGCTTTCACTCGTGCAACCAGCTCACTCGGGCTGAACGGTTTGGTCATATAGTCATCCGCTCCAAGGCCCAGTCCCCTGATCTTGTCGATATCATCTTTCTTCGCTGATACCATAATAATCGGCGTGTTCTTCTTGTCTCTGATCTGGCGGCAGATCTCAAACCCGTCCACACCCGGAAGCATCAGGTCAAGAATAATCAGGTCAAAGTCGCCTTCAAGGCCTTTTTTAAGACCGGTCTCTCCGTCATTTGCCACTTCCACCTCGAAGCTGCTCAGTTCCAGATAGTCTTTTTCAAGATCAGCAATGCTCTCCTCATCTTCCACGATCAAAATACGCTTACTCATCAATCGGTACCTCCTGATATTTTCTGATTACAAAATACATTGTCGTACCAGCGCCCTCTTCACTGGTGGCCCAGATATTGCCTCCGTGCTCCTCGACGATCTTTTTTACAATAGAAAGTCCGATACCGCTTCCGCCCTTGGACGAATTTCTCGATGCGTCCGTCCGGTAGAACCTGTCGAAAATATACGGCAGATCTTTCGCCGCGATTCCCTTTCCATTGTCGCCCAGCTCGATCTGGACGAAATCTCCCACATCCTTTACCTCCATCGTAATCTTTCCCTTCGGTTTATCCATGTATTTCAGGGAATTTGATACGATGTTGTTGATGACTCTTCTGAGCTGCTCCGGATCTACGATCACTTTGCAGTCCTCCTCCATGGCATTGCGGTAGCTGAAAGACACGCCCTTCGCCTCCAGTTCCATGTGCAGATCCTCCGCACAGTCTTCAAAATATTCTTTCGCAGAGATCGTCGCGAAATTATAAGGAATTCTGTTGGTGTCGATCTTGGAATACAGCGTCAGCTCATTGATAAGAAGATCCATCTCATTAGCCTTATTATATATGGTCTTGATATATCTGTCCATCTTTTCCGGCGTATCCGCCACACCGTCCATGATTCCCTCCACATAACCTTTGATGGCAGTAATCGGAGTTTTCAGATCATGGGAGATATTGCTGATGAGTTCCTTATTTTCCCGGTCAAACTGTACCTTCTCCTCCGCGTTCGCCTTCAGGCGCAGACGCATCTCCTCAAAATCCTGACAGAGCTGCCCGATCTCATCATCTGACTCCTGCCGGATCTCAAAATCAAGATTTCCCTCTTTAATATTGCGGGCTGCTTTCTGCAGCTTGGTCAGCGGAACAGAGACGGAACGGTAGATCCAGTAAATAAGCAGCCCTGTCGTAATGCATACAAGGATCATATACAACTGCTGAATCTCATTTGCCTCGCCGGTTCCAATGGTATTTACGGCAACAGTCATGAAAATCATCGGCAGAATCATAACTGCCAGAAACACAATAACAAGTTTTGTCTTGAGTTTCATTGAACGCTCCTTTCTCAAATCGCAGGAAGTGGCCAAAAGCACATCCCGGGATTTCAAACGGCCGCCAGAGTCTCATTCAGGCCCGGACTTTGGCCCGCCGTCATTACAAAAAATACCGGGCACCTATACAAAAGCACCCGGTACTTTTAACGACTGCTATCAGAATATTTTACAAATATTTCTTCAAATCGTCAACCTTATCCAGTTTCTCCCACGGCAGATCCAGATCCGTACGTCCGAAGTGTCCGTACGCTGCTGTCTGTTTGTAAATCGGTCTGCGCAGGTCGAGCATTCTTATGATTCCCGCCGGGCGGAAATCAAAGTTCTCGCGGAGGATCTCAACAAGCTTCGCATCTGAAACTTTGCCTGTCCCGAATGTATCTACAGCGATTGATGTAGGCTGTGCCACGCCGATCGCATAGGACAGCTGGATCTCACATCGTTTTGCAAGCCCTGCCGCCACGATATTCTTCGCCGCATAACGTGCCGCATAGGCCGCGGAACGGTCTACTTTCGTGCAGTCCTTTCCGGAAAACGCGCCGCCGCCGTGACGTGCCATACCGCCGTATGTATCAACAATGATCTTACGTCCTGTCAGACCGCTGTCTCCGTGCGGGCCGCCGATGACAAATCTTCCCGTCGGGTTAATGAAGAACTTTGTCTCGTCGTCAACCATGTCAGCCGGGATGATCTCGTCGAAGACATATTTCTTAATGTCCTCATGGATCTGCTCCTGTGTGACTTCCGGATCATGCTGAGTGGAAAGAACGACTGCATCCAGGCGCTTCGGCATATGATTCTCATCGTACTCTACCGTCACCTGTGTCTTTCCGTCCGGACGGAGATACGGCAGTGTACCGTCTTTTCTTACTTTTGTGAGCTGACGGGCCAGCTTATGCGCCATAGCTATCGGATACGGCATATACTCTTCCGTCTCGTCAGATGCATAACCGAACATCATTCCCTGATCCCCGGCGCCGATTGCTTCAATGTCATCCTCTGACATTGTATGTTCCTTTGCCTCAAGGGCTTTGTCCACGCCCATTGCAATATCTGCGGACTGCTCGTCGATCGTTGTGATCACACCGCATGTGTCTGCGTCAAAACCGTATTTTCCTCTTGTGTATCCGATCTCACGGACTGTATCGCGCACGATCTTCGGGATATCGACATACGCCTTTGTGGTGATCTCTCCCATGACCATGACCATACCTGTCGTACAGCACGTTTCACACGCAACACGGCTCATAGGATCCTGCTCCATCAGAGCATCCAGAATAGCGTCAGAAATCTGGTCGCACATTTTATCCGGGTGTCCTTCGGTGACTGACTCAGATGTAAACAATAACTTCTCCATACAATAAAACTCCTTTCTCTGTACACCGCATACCTGCTGTTATGCAGATATGCCGACTTAACTGCAACAGTTAAGCCCAACTTTCTCCTTTGGATCGTCCGTCTGATCTTCTTCGGGAACACCTGCACAGGCATTCCTTTTCAGACAAAAAGAAAGCAGTCCGCAAAGCGGACTGCCGATATTTATCGCTACAATCCTCTTATTGTTCGATCACTCGCTCAGGTTGGCACCTTCCATGTAAGGGGTTGCCGCAGCTTCACAGATCCTTTGTATCTCCACTGCTCTGAATAAGAGAAAGTCTT
>DWWI01000201.1 GCA_019119745.1 Candidatus Mediterraneibacter gallistercoris
TACTTCCTCCTGAAGACTGCTTGCAGCCCCAGTGGCAGAACTGGATCACCGCATCCGGCTTCAGTGTCTTTGCCAGCTCTCCTACCATTTCCGCCTTGTGGGAATAAGAACCATTATAAAGATTCCTTATGATCTTCTTTGCCAGGGCATGAAAAGGCTTTGTCTCGTCCATTTCCTCCATGGAATCCATGATGATATCGCTGGCAATGATCTGGTACTTCCGGCTGGAATTAAAATAGCTCTGCAGGGTTTCCTGATAAAATGGGAGAAGATGGATCCACAGGATCTTCTTTCCCTCAAATTTGGGATAATTCTTGATATCCCGGATCATAAACCGGATCAGATCCAGGAACTCCTGTCTGCCGATGAGAAGGTGCATGCCCATCATCATATAAAGATGGCTGATCAGTTCTCCCGGATAATACCTCTCACTCTGGAGCTTAAAAAATTCCATCAGTGCCTCTCTGGTCGCATTCTCGATCCGGATAGCCTCCCGGAGTTTTTCTTCCTCAAAATTCCTGCCAAAGCGGTTTCCCAGTTCTTTTGCAAAGCCTTTCAGCTGGTCTGCCAGATAGTCTACAGATTCCGGGTCATCTCTGTAAGGAACATCCAGAAAAGTAAAGGGCACTCCCTTTTTCTTCTCCAGATACCGGAAAGTGTTCAGATTCCCGTCGCAGGAAAGAGAAGTGGTTACCGCGTATTCCGGCACAGGAACCGCCCCGCTGTCAATAGCCCCTACAAAAGTTTTATGGTAAGAACACAGGGTAGGCGCAATTCCCGTATTCTGGGCATAATCGATAAAGAAATCTTCCAGATGATATCCGCTGAAATAGCAGGAAAGACATTCGATAGAAAGTGTCTGAAGCCCGAAACAGCTGATCAGCTCAGAAGGGGCAAAAATGTTTCCCCATACATAGCTCTCCGGCTTTCCCAGGGAATCTGCCACCAAAGACATCATCATAGCTTCCAGCTTCTGATATCCTTTGGAAATACCTTTCTTTGGAAGAAGCTTTGTACGGAGCTTGTTAGCCTTAAATCCCAGGAGCATCTTTTCCCAGCTCTCGCCCGGATGTTCCACGGTCTGTTCCTTTACATGATCAATATATTTATCTGCGATCCACATCCTATATCCTCCAGTCTTTAAAATCTTACAGAATAATGGTATACCACATTTTCAGCCAAATTTCCAGGGGCATATTCCAGTCTCCAAAAAGAAGAGAGAGATTGTCCGCCAGTTTTCAATGATTTCCGGAGTTTCCACCTCCGCATTCCAGAACTTTCTCCTTCTGGACCGTAGTAGCCAGACCACTGCTATCTGCCCATTTTTGATTCTATCTGTTCGAGCCGCCGTTACCAAAAAACCCCTTAGCCGGGCCTGCCGGGAAGCAGCTGGTCCAACTAAGGGATTATTTTTTGTATCATTAAAATCTTTTTATCTTTCTTGTAGTCGTCTTCTCAAACTCTGTATCTCTGACGATCAGGCTGTAGATCTTCTTCTGGGGAGCCGCTGTCTTATTGTACTGGTCAATGACTTCCTGAAGACTTGCCTTTACGTCTTTGATCCGTTTTTTCTTCACATAATCCTGATCCGGATAAATCTCCGCCTCGATGACGCCGTTATGGTCGCGGACAAGAACTTCTCCTACCAGACGGTTCGTGCTGAGAGCGTTTTCCAGCTCCTCAGGAGATACGTTTTCTCCATTCTTTGTAATGATCAGGTTTTTCTTTCTTCCGGTGAGATAAACAAAACCTTCCTCGTCTACATAGCCCAGATCTCCGGTCTTCAGCCAGCCGTCTTCCAGGGTCTCCGCTGTCTCTTCCGGCATTTTATAGTATCCCTGCATAACGCTGCTGCCCTTTACCCACAGCTCTCCGTCTACAGTCTTTGCCTGACAGTTGGGCACCAGCTGTCCCACGGAATCCTTCCGGATGTTCCACTTCTGGGAAATACTGATAACCGGAGAACATTCGGTCATGCCGTAGCCCTGCTGAATGGTGATGTCATATTTTTTGAACAGATCTATGTAGGAAGGATCCAGGTAGGCGCCGCCGCTGCAGATGGTATGGAACTGTTTTCCAAAGACCTGATTCTTCACGATCTTGGCCGGAAGAAGAGAAGCTTCCTCTAATTTTTTTGCCATAGTCTCGATCATCAGGGGAACCATCAGGATCATCTCCGGCTTGAAAAGCTTAATATTCTTTGCCACACGCATTAAAGAGTCATTGATACAGATCACCGCTGCCAGAGATACGCCTTTTAAAATATCCATACTCAGACAATAAGCATGATGGATGGGAAGCACTGTCATGATCACAATGCGTTCCGGGATCTTCATATCCAGACAGGTAGCGTTTTCCGCCACGTTTCTGTGAGTCAGCATAACGCCTTTACTCTTTCCCGTAGTGCCTGAGGTAAACATAATCGTACACAGCTGATCCGGATCCGGCGTATAATCAAAACTTCCTCTGTGCTCCTCAAGAAGCTTCCAGAAAGCGCGGGCATGATCGTCATGTTCCTGCTGCTGCATGGAGATCAGGGTCTTAAGCTTTGGGCAGCGTTCTTTAGCTATAGCCGCAACATCTTTTCTCACTTCATCATAGACAAGGACTGTGGAATCTGACCGCGCGATAAGGTCGCAGACGTCTTCTGCCGGCAGGTTTACATCCAGAGGCACTACCACGCTGCCGCTGTTGACTGTACCGAAATAGGCAACCAGCCAGGCATAGGAAGTCATTCCGATCACCGCAATGTGTTTTCCCTGCTCTCCCAGGTCCTGGAGGACTCTGGAAAAGCTTTCGCTGTCTTCCCGCAGCTGGGTATAGGTTTTGGATCCGATTTCATTTTTGCTTATTTTATAGCGAATAGCATCTTCCGGTCCGTATTTTTCCTCCGTATTTACCAGAATCTGGCGAACTGTACTGCAAAGCATATATTTTCCATCCTTTCCCTGCTTCAGAATCAGTTTTCGGCAACAAGTTTTTCAAGATAATCTACAGCTTCCTGTACTGTACGGATGTTCATAGCCTCTGTCTGCTCGATCTCCACGTCAAACTCATCCTCGATCTCTCCCAGCATACTCATAAAATCATAAGAGGTAAATCCCAGATCTTCCATGAAACGGGATTCCGGATGGATATTTTCTTTTTCCACTTCTACATAACTGCAAATGATATCAACTAATTTTTCAAACATGATCTTTTCCTCCTGAATTTTTATACCAGCTTGATGATCTCACCAATGGTCAGATCCGGGTTTTCTGCTCCTTTGAACATGATCTTGCACAGATAGTAATAAAGATATTCCAGCTCATCCCTGGACACTGCCTTGATCTGATGCTCGAAGTTAAAGTCCAGTCCATTGTCCTCGGGACGGTGCATAACAGTCAGATACATTCCCTGGGGGCAGCTTCCGTTAGGATACCATTTTGTCTTATAACGGATATCCCCCAGTTCTGTAAGTCCGTTCTCCTGAAGGGTCATCGGCTGATAGGTCAGGGAAATCGGTTCATAAGTCAGACCTGCATGAGGCTGGGGATAGATCTTGGAACGGTAAGCAAAATAGGCGGTAGGATCATAGTTTGCGTGACGGAAGATCTCGTTTTGTTTGTCCCGGATAGCATAAACGCCGTCAATAAATTTCATATCTTCAGAAAAGATAGTCCGGATAGGGAAAGAATGGATCCTTGTGCCGCCGGATTTCTTTTCTTTCAAAGTCGCACGTCTTGCAATGGCATTGTTGATAGACACATCCTCAAAACCGTTCATCTTCTGGAAATAGGTACGCAGGCCCATGAGCAGCAGACAGGCCAGTGAAACATGATATTTCTCGCAGAAATCCATCAGCCGCTTTGTAGGTTCTGCTTCCAGATGGAAAATATCCAGGGCGGATTTTGTATCATCGGAAGCATTGAAAGCTGTCCGAAGTTCCGGATTTTTAAACATCTCTCTGGCAGCTTCCAGCTTATCTCTTCCATGGATACCGTTGTAGATCGGTTCGCCTTTTTCAATTTCTTTCTGGAAATATTCAATATCTCTTAACTGGGCTTTGCTGCCGGCCTCATAGGCAAGATCTTTCTTCAACTGGTCAATATAGGAAGCCATCTCTTTCGGATATGGAACTCCTTCATATTTTTCATTACAGTAAAGTTCGATAATATCTTTCATAAAGCAGATCAGAGACTGAGCGTCTGCGATCATATGATGTACCAGGAAATAGATCCCGTTAAATCCGTCAGGCATCTGGATCATAACGATCCGGCTCATCTGAGAATCTTCCATCTTGAAGGGCACGGTAGTCCACTTCTGCATAGTGGCTTCCGCTTCTTCCATAGTCCCTTTGGAGAAATCCACAAACTCGATCTTCATCTCTTCCGGATCTGCCACATACTGATACCAGTTTCCTTCTTTATCTTTTGCAAAACGGATCCGCATGCCTTCGCTTCTTGCATAAGCCTTATTAATAGATTTTGCCAGAAGATCCCAGTCAATCTCAATTTCAATAGTCACGCTGGTACCAATGTTCAGCACTGCCGCTGTGGGACAGAAAGGCAGATAGTACAGATGGAATTTCTGCGCTACAGTCAACGGGTATACTTTGTGTCCTTTTCTTGTCTTCATCATTTCATTATTCCTCCGATAAATGAATCCAGGGCTCTTTCATAGGCTTCTGTATCTTTGTAATAGCTCTCGCCGTGGCCCGCATCTTTGACAATGAGTTTCGTTTTCTGTGAAGCGCAGTTCTTGTATATTTCATCGCACATCCAGCAGGGTACGAAGATATCTTTTTCCCCGTGGATAAACAGAATCGGGACTTCTGCCTTTCTCACTTCCCTTGCCGCGTTGCACTCGTCCAGTCCGTACCCGGCATTTCTCTTGTTCAGTTTGTCCGCGATCTGGATCATCGGGAATGCCGGCAGATGATACATGCTGTGCAGTACATGTGTAAATACATCCTTTGCTGATGTGAAGGCACAGTCTGAAACGATTCCTTTCACCTGGGGCGGAAGTTTCAATCCGCTCATCATACATACCGTAGCTCCGCCCATGGAATTACCGTGGAGCAGGATCTGCGCATCATCACCGATCTTGCCGATCATCCATTTGATCCATTCCATGCCGTCGAGACGGTCCATGGTGCCGAAGCCGATATAGGTTCCTTCACTCTCGCCATGAGCGCGCTCATCTATAAGGAGCATCCGGAAGCCGTGATTCAGATAGTAATAGGAAAGGCTGCCGTAATCGTTTGTTCCCTGGCTTGTATAGCCGTGAAAGCAGATTACCGCCTTATCTCCGCCGTCCCCTTCAAAATATGTACCGTGCAGTTCCAGACCGTCATGGGAAGTAATCCACACATCCTCGTGGGGCTGTTCCATCATCCAGTCATGGCGCTCATGCATGAGCGGGAAGTATTTTTCCCAGTCTACGCCTGACATCTTCATGGTGCGCTCAGTCTTTGCATTGTAACGTTTCATAGTTCTTCTGTAGAAATACGCCGTTCCGCCGGCTTCCGCCGCGGTCAGCAGTCCCAGAACAGCCGCTGCTCCTTTTAACAATTTGCCCATTTATATCACCTGCTTTTATTCATCGTGCTTTTGCTGTTTCTTATTTGTTCTGTTTCTTTTCCACTTTCTTTGCGGCCTTCTTGGCAGCTTTTTTGCTGTTGATCAGATCTTTCAGTTTCAGGGCCTTGTCGATATTGCCTTCGACTTTGAGTTTGCCCAGTGTCACCGCAAGGATCGGATCTGTCTTCCCGTCGGCAATCTTAAATAATGTCTCCGCCGTACAGGTAAACATTGCGTCGCGGTCGAAATACTCGTAAGGCTCTACATAGAGCTGCCCGTCTTTCACCTCGGCATAAAAAATGCCTTCCGCTTCACCGGTAATGTTGAACTGATATGCCAGATGTTCGTGGATGTCGCTTACATCCGCTTCCATCAGCATCCCTTTTACTTTTGAAAACATATCTGCGTAGGTCATAATATCCTCCTTTTCGACCGTAAAAGTCATTTTTTCGACCATCGGTCATGTTCTCTTCTCTGTTAGATTATCATTTTTTCGACTATCGGTCAATCGTCGTCACTGTCAAAATGGGAAGATTTTTTATTCTCTTTTTTGTGCGTTTTTCTTTCTGGCTCTTTTACAGGCGATGTGCTATACTTGATGTGCTTACCGAGGAACGTTTTAATATAAGAAAGGAGGAGATTATGCCAGGCAGAAGAAAGAAATATGATCTGATACTTGATTCTCTGCAGAAACTTCTGGAAAACAAAAATCTGCAGACAATTTCCGTCAGCGAGATCGCCCAGACAGCCGGTATCGGCAAGGGAAGCATTTATTATTATTTTCCGTCGAAAGACGCTATTCTCGAGGCTCTCGTGGAACGGAACTATGAAAAGCCGCTCAGTACAGCCAAAAATCTTGCCTGCCAGACCGACATTCCTCCGTTTACACGTATGGCCATGATTTTTCAGGCGTGCCGCAACTCATCCACGGAATACCTGAAATCAGGAAAAGAAAGCGGAGTAAGCGCTCCCGAAAAGGCACTTCTCCACCAGAAATATATGAACCACGTGATTTCCGAATTCAAACCGGTGCTGGCGGAGATCATCCGTCAGGGAATTGAAGCGGGAGAGATTCATTTTGACAGACCCGAAGTGCTGGCAGAGATCGTACTTATCGTCCTCACCGTCAAAATGGATAATACCATCGTACCCTCATCCAGAGAGAATATCGAAGAGACTATCGAAGGGCTTGTCGCTCTTCTCGAAAAAGGAACAGACAATCCGTCCGGTTCGCTTAATTTTCTTCTGGCATAAAAAATAAGATCTCCCTGAGCGGATATATACCGCTTTCGGAGATCTTATTTTTAATACTCTGCTCTTCATATCCTCGGCGCCTGGCCAGAGGATTTCAGCAGTATCAGTCGCCTGCTATAATTTCATACTCTTTGCTGAAGCTTTCGCCCGGGGCTGCCATATTTACATCCGGCTTCCGGGAAAGTTCCTGATCAAAGCCAACATTATCGCATCTTCCCATCCACGGTTCAAGACACACAAACGGAGCGTCTTTTACTGACCAGATACCAAAATTCGGGAATTCTTCGCACTTCATTCCCACATAAGGCGTTCCGTCTTTATGGCACAGCCACACTTCTTCAATCTGTCCGTCGTCAAAAATCAGCGCGTCATTTTCAAACATTTCTTCCGTAACCGGACAGCACTCCCCGTCCAGATCAAGCGTATATACTTTTGCGGGATCAGCTGCCGCCTCCGCCGGATCGATAAGTATATAGCTCAGGGAATCTTTTCCCGGGAACTTCAGGATATAGTCCGTTTTCTTCTCGTCCTTTCCCGCAAACCTGAACGCAGGGTGTCCGCCGATCGTAAAGTACATATCTTCTTCTCCCGGATTGCGGACCTCCCACCTGACGCACAGACTCTTCTCTTTCAGCGTATAGGTGATAACGAGCTCGAATTCAAACGGATACACTTCCTTTGTCTCTTCGCTGGACGCAAGAAGGAAAGAAACCGAATCTGCTTTTTCACAGATACATTTGAATCTGCTGTCCCTTGCGAATCCGTGCTGGGATGTAGGATAATGTGTCCCGTTAATCAGAACCGTATTGCGATATGTCTTTCCCACATTCGGGAACAGCACCGGAGAGTGCCTCTTCCAGTATACAGGATCAGCCTCCCACAGAAGCTCCGCATTGTTCTTCTTGTCATAAATCCGCGTCACTTCCGCACCCAATTCCGAAATTTCCACACACAGTCTCTGATTTTCCAGTTTCATTCTCTTTCCTCCCATCTTATTCTATTTCTATTCGGCGGTATCTGTCTGCTCCACCTGAATGCAGTGATCCACCAGATAATCCGTCACTTTATCACGGAGAACCGCCGCTTTAAGCTCGTCCTCTCCCACTTGCTCGGCATATTCATCCACATCGTCGTATCCGGCCTGTTCCGCATACTCGGACATGCCTTCTTCATATTCCTTATCCGTCGGTTCGAGATGTTTCTTCTCGGCAATCAGTTTGAGCGCTTCCTCGAGAGCTACTCCCTGGCGGACAGACTGGTCAATCTGCGTATTGAAATCATCTTCAGTCATCTGCATATAAGTCTCTACAAATTCACCAAGGTCCACCCCGTACATGCCCGCAAGCTGAGTATAATAGTCCGTCATCTGCTGTGTGAGCTCTTCTACCCGGTCCTCCGGATATTTTTTCACCTCTACGTTATCCATCAGGGCGCTCTGCACTGAAGATTCCAGTTCGGACTCAACAGACGCCTCTGTGTTCTCCACGATCTGGGAACGAATCTCCTCCCTGTACTCGTCCACTGTCTCGGACTTGTCGCTGTGCTCTTTCACCCACTCGTCTGTCAGTTCCGGCGTAGTTTTCTGTGAAATCGAATTGAGCACAATATGGAAATCCGCTACTGCCCCTGACATATCCGGATTCCTGTCATACGGATCCGGGAACTGTACCGTAATGTCGAATTCATCTCCGGTCTGATGTCCCACAATCTGCTCTTCAAATCCTTTATAGTCGTCCGTCGCTCCGATAAAGGAATTGCTTCCCAGCTCCAGATCCGCGCCTTCCGCGGAGCCGCCGTCAAAGGCTGTTCCGTCAATGTAGCCCGTATAATCAATATTGACAACATCTCCCATTTCCGCAGCCCGGTCTGTCACTTCCTCCGTCTGTGCAGAGGCGTCAAGATTGCTCTGGATCACCTGCTCTACCTGATCGTCTGTAACCTCTTCGGCCGGTGTCGGCTGGGGAACCTCGAGACCTTTATACTGCTTTACCGTCACATAATCGTTGGACAGCTCCCCGCTGCATCCGGCAAGCGTTCCCGCCAGTGCTGCGGCAAGTATTACGGCAATAAGTTTCTTTTTCATTTTCTTTCTCCTTTTCTTCCGTCTTTATCAGATTTTATATTAATACATTTGCGCCCTGCTTCTTACAGAAGCGGGGACAACAGTCGTGAAAACTGCTCTTTTCCTTTTATGATCAGGCTTCTCTCGTCATAAACCTTTCTGGTCACGTGAGTACACTGAGTCATGTCGTTTTCAAAAGCCCGCTCCAGCTTCTGCACAGTTCTCTCACTGTAGATGACAGCATTCACCTCAAAGTTGAGCCCGAAGCTGCGGATATCCATATTGGCTGTTCCCACACATGCGACCATACCGTCCACACAAACGGTTTTTGCATGGAGAAAACCGTTGTTGTACACATAACATTTGGCCCCGGCGGCCACCATATCTCCCACATAGGAATATGTCGCCCAGTAGACAAACGGATGGTCCGGCTTGCACGGCACCATTATCCGCACGTCTATTCCCGACCGGCTCGCGATCTTAAGGGCGTCCAGTATCGAATCATCAGGTATGAAATACGGGGTCTGAATATACACATGATCCTTTGCGCTGTGGATCAGGCGCAGGTAATTATCATGGATTGTCTTAATCTGTGAATCCGGACCGCTCGATATGATCTGCACCGGATCCCTTCCGTGTCTTACATACTGGGGGATCTCAAACAGAGTATCCTCCAGGAAAAGATTCTCCTTCGCCGCGTAATTCCAGTCCAGAACAAAACGAACAGCAAGCGAAGTCACAGCCGCACCCTCAATACACAGATGCGTGTCACGCCAGTAACCGAACTTCTCGTCCCGACCCAGATATTCCCGGCCCACATTAAAGCCTCCCACGAAACCGATTCTTCCGTCTATGACGACGATCTTCCTGTGATTGCGGTAGTTCACACGCAGCTGCAGTTTCCCCAGCAGAGCGGGGAAGAACTCTGCGACCTGGATTCCCTCATTTTCCAGATGCTCCCAGTCTTTATTTTTCATTGTCCGGCAGCCCATACTGTCGAAAAGCACCCGGACCTCCACACCTTCTCTCGCCTTCTCTATGAGAACTTTTTCAATCTCCTGCCACAGTTCATCATTTCTGATAATATAATACTGCAGATGGATATATCTCTTTGCCTGACGCATCTCTTCGATCAGCGCCCGGAATTTGGCTTTACCGTCCGTATAAATGCGGATGTCGTTATTGTCTGTAAGGACAGCTTCACCCGCCTCCAGATTATACAGGATCAGATCCTTGAACCGCTCCATCTCGGGATTGGCCAGCCTCAGACGTTTGTGGTAAATCGTCTCTTCCTGCCGCCGCACGGCATATTTCAGTTCTCCTTCTATCTCCTTGGCCTTAAACATCCGGCTCTTATGAAAATCCTGCCCGATGACCAGATAAAGAATAAATCCCAGTATCGGTATAAAATAAAGCAGAAGAAGCCATGTCCATACAGTCTGCGGAGATCTCCTCTGGAAGAACACTATGATCAACGCGAAGAGGATATTGATAATGACGATATTGTCCATGATAAAATCATAGACTGTCACTACTCCGTTCCAAATCATTTCTGCCATTCAATCAAACTCCTTTATTTTCGCTGACAGCGAACCAGACGCACATGTCCTCATGTCCGTTTGGCATTACTATAACAGTATACTCGTTCCGGCTCGGAAAAGTAAACCCCAATCCTCAAAAAATGTATAAAACCTGTTGTTGCAATACAGCCTGAAATTCCGTGTATTATCTTGCACTTACCCTGAAACAATGTTAAAATACTAGATGCGCATAAGCGGAAAAACTAAGGTTTAGGAGGATACTAACATGACCACATTCTCTATTGTGATGATCGTCATAATTGTCGTCCTGCTCGCAGCCTGCATCGCCCTGTATTTTTTCGGAAAGAAAGCCGAGAAACGTCAGGCGGAACAGCAGGAACAGATGGAAGCGGCAGCTCAGACAGTCAGCATGCTTGTCATTGATAAAAAGAAAATGAAACTAAAAGAAGCCGGCCTGCCGGCCATTGTGCTTGAAAATACGCCGAAATATTTAAGACGTACGAAAGTATCGGTCGTAAAGGCAAAGATCGGACCGAAGATCATGACTCTGATGTGCGATAACAAAGTATTTGAAGTTATTCCCGTAAAGAAAGAAGTTAAAGCCGTAGTCAGCGGGCTTTACATAACGGGGATCAAGAGTGTAAGAGGCGGTTCTATCGAACAGCCGCAGAAAAAGAAAGGGTTCTTCCGCCGGAAGAAATCGTGATCGTGCCGATTAAACTAAATTTCCGCTCCCTGTCCGAATACCATAGTTCA
>DWWI01000202.1 GCA_019119745.1 Candidatus Mediterraneibacter gallistercoris
GTGTAAGGCAGGATCCTGCTGTTGAGTTTTTTGACAGCTTTCAGATATTCTATGCCCAGGATATTATTCGGCTCACTGAGAATGGCGGTACAGCCGGCATCCCCCGTGTATTCGGAAAGCGCCTGCATGCGCGCGGAGGGATAGGACAGACCGTTCTTCAGTTGTTTTTTTAGGAGAATCCGGTATTTTGCCGGTTCGTCCAGAAGGATATCTGCGATGCGTTCAAGAGCATCGAGGTCATCGCATTCACTTCCGAAACAGAGAAAGTCTGTGATCCCCAGGCTGTCCAGGAGAGATACGGCTCCCATAGCAAAGTATTCCGCGCTTCCGGACGCATAGCAGACGGGAAGCTCGAATACGGCGGAAGCTCCGCATTTTAAAGCCATCTCGGCGCGTATACGTTTTGGCATGATGGAGGGTACTCCTCTCTGCACATAGTCTCCGCTCATGACTACAACAGCAGCGTCAGCTCCGGTGATGCGCAGTGATTCCTTTATGTGGTGCATATGACCGTTATGGAAGGGATTGTATTCAGTGATCAGTCCGACAATTTTCATGAAAATCTCCTTGTATATCAATTTCTACCATATTATACTATAAAAAGATGACTTCACATAGAGGGAAAAAATCGATTAATTTACAGAGAATGGGAAAAGGTGATTGCATGGAAAAAGAGTTCGGAAAGGATTTCAGGATGGATGCGGAGCGTATGGGAGATCTGCTTGAGAAACATGATTTCAAACAATTGAAGGAAGAACTGGAATCCATGCATCCTGTGGATATTGTTGACGCTTTCGAAGAACTGGACAAGAAGCAGAGGACACTTGTATTCCGGCTGCTGGCAAAGGAAGAGGCGGCGGAAGTATTTACTGATATGAACAGTGATATGCGCGAAGATCTGATCAACGCACTGACAGACTCGGAGCTGGAAGAGGTCATGGATGAGATGTATGTCGATGATACCGTGGACGTCCTGGAAGAAATGCCGGCGAATGTGGTGGATCGTCTTCTCATGGTTACGGACGAAGATACAAGGCAGAAGATCAACGCGCTTCTTCAGTATCCGGAGGACAGCGCGGGCAGTATCATGAATATTGAATATATCAGTCTGCGCAAGGAGATGACGGTGGCTGATGCGATTCTGAAGATCCGGCAGGTCGGCATCAACAAGGAGACAATCTATACATGCTATGTTACGGAAAAAAAGAAGCTGATCGGTATGGTGGATGTAAAAGATCTGCTCACCGCCGGTGAATCCCGTAAGATAGAAGAAATCATGGATGAAAATGTGCTCTATGCCAGGACTCTTGACGATCAGGAGCATGTGGCAAACATGATCAACAAATATGGTCTTGTGGCGATCCCGATCATCGATCATGAAGACTGCCTTGTGGGAATTGTAACAGTTGACGATGCGATGCTTGTCCTGCAGGATGAAACGACGGAAGATATCAGCATTATGGCAGGTGTGAGCCCCAACGAGGACTCTTATTTTGAGACTTCCGTATTCAGACAGGCAAAGAACCGTGCACCCTGGCTGATGCTGATGATGCTCTCGGCTACCGTGACAGGGGAGATTCTGGGCTACTATGAAAATACTATGGCAGTGATGCCGGTGCTTATTACATTTATCCCCATGCTCATGGGGACGGGCGGTAACTGCGGCTCGCAGAGTTCTACACTGATGATCCGGGGGCTGGCAGTGGGCGAGATTGAATTCAAAGATATTTTCAGGGTTATATTTAAGGAAATCAGAGTTGCGCTGATCGTGGGTGCGCTGCTGGCTGTTGTGAACGGGCTGAGAATCTGCCTGATGTATGACTGGAATGTCATGCTGGCTCTGGCTCTCGGCATTACTATGATCGCGGTTGTTATTATGGCGAAGTGTATCGGGTGCGTGCTTCCTCTGGCAGCCAAGAAGATCGGGCTGGATCCGGCGATCATGGCGGCTCCTCTTATTACAACGATACTGGATACCTGTACGATTCTTGTATACTTTAATATTGTAACGGCATTTTTTAAGCTGTAAGCAGGAACGGGCTTCAGCCGGCAGGAATACGGGAAAGTTTGTTATTTTTGTAACAATCATATAAAAGCAAGAGAGGAGAAAGGTGCATTGTACTCGAAAATGCACATAAAATGCCGATAAAATGCGGTGGAATCCCTTGTATACAAAATTAATTTGCTTTATAATAAATCTATGTGATTAAAAATGAAAGGTGGCACATTAAACATGGGATTTATTGATGAAATCAAGGCAAGGGCTAAAGCAGACGTTAAGACAATTGTCCTGCCTGAGACAGAGGACGAAAGAACTTATAAAGCTGCGGAGACGGTTTTAAAAGAAGGGATTGCAAATCTGATTCTTGTCGGCAGCAAAGAGGAAATCGAGAAGAATAAAGGTACATATGATATTTCCGGAGCGGCAATTGTTGATCCGGCAACAAATGACAAGACGGAAGCTTATATCGCCAAGCTTGTTGAACTCAGACAGAAAAAAGGCATGACGGAAGAACAGGCAAGAGAACTTCTTCTTAACAATTATCTGTATTACGGAGTTATGATGGTAAAGATGGGAGACGCAGACGGCATGGTTTCCGGCGCGTGCCATTCTACAGCTGATACGCTGCGTCCGTGCCTTCAGATTCTGAAGACAAAACCGGGAACTAAACTTGTATCTGCTTTCTTCTTAATGGTAGTTCCGGATTGTGATATGGGCGACCACGGAACATTTATCTTCGGAGACGCAGGGCTTGAGCAGAATCCGGATCCGGAGAAACTGGCGAATATCGCAATTTCTTCAGCAGAGTCGTTCCGCACACTGACCGGACACGAGCCGATCGTTGCAATGCTCTCTCACTCAACAAAGGGCAGTGCAAAACATCCGGATGTCGACAAAGTCGTAGAGGCAACAAAGCTTGCGCATGAGCTTGATCCTGAACTGAAACTGGACGGAGAGCTTCAGCTTGACGCGGCAATCGTACCGGAGGTGGGAGCTTCCAAAGCACCGGGCAGTGAAGTGGCAGGACATGCCAATGTCCTCATTTTCCCGGATCTGGATGCAGGAAATATTGGATACAAACTGGTTCAGAGACTTGGAAAGGCAGAAGCTTACGGACCGCTTACACAGGGAATCGCGGCTCCGGTCAATGACCTGTCAAGAGGATGCAGCGCAGAAGATATCGTGGGAGTTGTAGCTATCACATCTGTTCAGGCGCAGGCTCAGTAAGACGGAAAATTACAGGAGAAGTCCTGGAAAAATAAATGTTGTTTGGAGGAAAGGAAATGAACGTTTTAGTAATTAACTGTGGAAGTTCTTCACTGAAGTTCCAGCTCATCAATGCAGAGACGGAAGAAGTACTTGCAAAAGGAATCTGCGAGAGAATCGGAATCGACGGAAGACTGACCTATCAGCCGAAAGGCGGAGAAAAGGAAAAATCAGACAAACCGATGCCTACTCATACAGAGGCTATCCAGTATGTGATCGAGGCACTGACCAATTCTGAGACAGGTGTTGTAAAGAGCCTGGATGAGATCGGTGCTGTAGGACACCGTATAGTACACGGCGGAGAGAAATTCGCATCTTCAGTTGTCATTACTGATGAAGTCAAGAAAGCAGTCGAAGAGTGCAATGAACTTGCGCCTCTCCACAATCCGGCAAACCTGATTGGTGTTGAAGCATGTGAGAAACTGATGCCGAATACTCCGATGGTAGGCGTGTTTGATACAGCTTTCCACCAGACAATGCCGGAGAAGGCTTATATGTATGGCCTTCCGTATGAGTATTATGAAAAATACAAAGTGAGACGCTACGGATTCCACGGAACAAGCCACAGCTTTGTGTCCAAGAGAGCAGCTGAAGTTATGGGCAGACCATATGAGGATCTCAAGACAATCGTGTGCCACCTCGGAAACGGATCCAGCGTTACGGCTGTCATGAATGGAAAATCCGTAGATACTTCAATGGGGCTGACCCCGCTTGAAGGTGTTGTGATGGGAACACGTTCCGGCAGCATTGATCCGGCAATTATGGAGTTTATCGCTCAGAAAGAGAATATGGACATTGAGGGCGTGATGAATGTCCTGAATAAAAAATCAGGTGTGTTCGGACTTTCAGGAGGACTTTCCAGTGATTTCCGTGATCTGACAGACGCGATGAACGCAGGGGATAAGAAGGCAAAGATCGCTATGGATGTATTCTCATACAGCGTGGCAAAATACATCGGCGCTTATGCAGCTGCCATGAACGGCGTGGACTGTATCGCGTTTACAGCCGGAATCGGTGAGAATGACGATTATGTCCGCGAGCAGGTATGCAGCTACCTTGGTTATCTTGGAGTTGACTTTGATAAGGAAGTCAATACCGGATTAAGAGGAACAGAAAAAGAACTCACAAAACCGGGCTCAAAAGTAAGGGTATTCGTGATCCCGACAAATGAAGAGCTGGCGATTGCAAGAGAGACTCTGGCACTCGTAAAATAGTCGTATTGTGATGATTCGGATAAGAGAGGCGTCAGACCTCTCTTATTCTTTGCAGAAAAGTGATATTTCCAGTTGACAAACATATTTTCCGTGATATAATGATTTAGGTGTGAATAGGAGAAATAACTATGTTAATTAACCTATCAGACGTTTTGTCAGACCAGCATAAGACAGTGGAGGAGACTGTGCCGCTCACGATGGAGATGATCCATTTGAAATCCGGAGACTATCCGGTCGTTGAAAGTGAGCCGGTTCATGTCCGGGCAGAACACGTAAAAGGAAAGGAACTGCTTATTACAGCCGATACGGCCATTACCGTTCTGATTCCGTGCGACCGTTGCCTGGAGGATGTCAGATATGATTTTGTAATAAATTGTACAAAGCATGTGGACATAGGTCTCTCCGACGCAGAACTGACAGAGGAGCTGGATGAATCAAACTTTATTGACGGATATCATCTTGACGTGGACAAAATGCTCTTTCATGAGATTTTGTCAGAATGGCCGGCGA
>DWWI01000203.1 GCA_019119745.1 Candidatus Mediterraneibacter gallistercoris
GGCTGAAGGGATATTATCAAAACGTATACCATTTGATAATATCCCTTTTTCATTCATAGAGAGATATTAGAAAAGGCGTGAGAAGA
The DNA here is from genome assembly GCA_019119745.1 of Candidatus Mediterraneibacter gallistercoris. Next base: position 87 of record DWWI01000203.1, read on the forward strand.
AGGTGTTATGTGAAGCAATATAAGAAACCTGAATTTCACTTCGCCCGCAATACCGGGAAACTGAGTGGAAAAGAAATCGCCGAACTGCCGGAAGAAGCGCTTGCTGAATATCTGAGCAGTGACAGTTTTAAGGAACAGAACAGAAAATACCGTATCAGGTCCGGATACATTCTCCGGGAGATCGCCGGTGAATATGCGATCGTTCCGGTTGATGATGAAAGCCTGTTTAACAATGCGGTAATGGCGCCGAATGATTCGGCAGTATTCCTGTGGAAAGCATTTGAACAGCCCAGCACCATAGAGGACGTCGTGGTAAAGGGACTTCAGGAATACGAAGCTACAGAAGAACAAATACGTAAATCAACAGAACGTTTCGTGAAAGAATCTTTGAAGTATAAGATCTTAGAGGAGGTAGAGTGAAAATGAAAAAGATGTGGGAAGAACCAAGTATTCAGGTTCAGGAGTTCATGCCGAATGAATATGTGGCAGTATGTTGGGGCGTGGCTTGTGAAACAGGCTCGGCAAATAAATACGAGGCAAGTATTCATAATTCAGCCCAAGATCATCGGAGTGAATTTTGTGGAACAACAGGACATCAGTGGTTAACAGATAGAAATAATGATGGTACGCCTGAAAGCATGTCAGAAATTAACACTGATGGCCTTGGGACACTGGCATGTACGATTTACACAGATGGTACCTATAAATATCGAGGTGATATCAGTACAGTGGAGGTTGGTGATTATATCTACTGGACAACCAGTGCTGGATCTGGTCCGAATAGGCGTACATGGCATCATCAGGGATGGGTCACAGAAACAACTCCCGGTCATCCTAACCGTTCATAATACATACTGTACTAGTCAATGTTATATGGGACGTGAAAGTTTATGCTTTCCCGTCCCATTTCTGTAGAGAGAAACTAATTCAATGGAACAGATGGATTTCACCCTAACAAATGAAAAAAGAATACTTTCCCGAGCCGCGCAATTACAGAATCCTGTTAATGGCAGTCTGGAACTCCTTCCTCTCTGCAACATGAACTGCGATATGTGTTACATCCGGCTGAGCAGCCCGGAAGTCAAAGCACAGGGGGGACTACGTACAGCGGATGAGTGGATCCGGCTGGGGCATGAGATGGCGAAGGCAGGAGTGCTTTTTCTTCTGCTTACCGGCGGTGAACCTCTGCTTTTTCCGGATTTCCGAAAGCTCTACACAGAGCTGAAGCAGATGGGTATGATCCTGACGATTAATACAAACGGCACGCTTCTGGATGAAGAGTGGGCGGATTTTTTCGGTAAGTATAAACCCCGCCGCATCAATATCACTCTTTATGGTTCGAATGATGACGCTTATGAGAAGCTCTGCCATTATCCCGGCGGATTTTCCAGAACAGTAAATGCCATCCGGCTTTTGCGCAGCAGAGGTGTTGATGTCAAGATTAACGGGAGTGTTACAAAGTATAACCGGGACGATATGGAGGCGATTTATCAGATCGGCAGGGAACTTGATGTTCCCGTACATATGGACACCTATATGCTGCCGGGAATACACGAGAGAGGTCTGCCTTTTGAAAAGCAGTCGCGCCTGATGCCGGAAGACGCGGCGGCCGCAGAGATCTGTATGAGGAAATCGGAGATGGATCCGGAAGATTTCCGGCAGTATGCCAAAGAGATTCTTGCCCGGACAGAGCAGAAAAATATCACTTATCCCGATCAGATATCCTGCCTTGCAGGCAACTGTTCCTTTGCCATCAGCTGGCGGGGAGAGATGCGGCCGTGCGTTACGTTCGAGAAACCGGCTGTTCCCGTATTTGAAAAAGGATTTGAGGCTGCATGGCAGGAGATATCACGAGAGGCAAAGACGTTAAAGGTCAGTGAAACCTGCGTCAGATGTCAGCTGCGTCCTGCCTGCAAGACCTGTGCGGCGAGCGCGTATCTGGAGACGGGCAGATGCGACGGTGTGCCCGAATATCTGTGCAGATACGCGAAAGAAACTGTGCGTCTGCTGCGGGAAAACGTAAATCAGGAACAGGAGGCGGAGCTATGAGATATAAAGACCTGACGGGTCAGCGTATCGGTAAACTGACTGTTCTTGAGCCGACTGAGGAACGTGTACGCAATGCAGTGGTCTGGCGGTGCAGATGTGACTGCGGGAATGAGATCCTCGTGGAGAGCCGCCGGCTGAAACCGGGGGCGATTTACAGCTGTGGCTGCGAACAGCCGCCGGATACAGTGGGAAATGATCTGACCGGCCTGAGATTCGGCAGACTGACTGTCCTGAGAAAGTCAGGAAATAAAGCAAAAGACGGCAATCCTTTATGGCTTTGCAAATGCGACTGCGGTAATACGATTGAGACGACAAAGAGACGGCTTGTCACAGGCGGTACAAGAAGCTGCGGGTGCGGAAGAAAACCTCCGCTCAAAGACTGGGTCGGAAAAAGGTTCGGGATGCTGACCGTCTTATCTTATGCACGCAAGGAGAACGGATTTCATATATGGCACTGCCGATGCGACTGTGGAAATACGGTGGACGTCCGGCAGACTAATCTGCAGAGCGGAGGCACGACAAGCTGCGGCTGTCAGCGAAGCCCTCAGAAGAATCTGCATTATACAGAGGGTACCTGCGTTGAAATGCTCCGGAAGGACATAATGTATAAGACAAATACAAGCGGAGTGCGCGGGGTGTATTACAGTGCGAAGAGAAATAAGTGGATCGCTCAGATTATGTTTCAGCAGAAATGTTACTATCTGGGCGGATATGATCATATAGAAGATGCAGCGGAAGCCCGCGCCGAAGCGGAGGAAAAGATATTCGGGGATTTCCTGAAGTGGTATGAATCGGAACACAGAAATAAGGTAAAATCAAATACATAACAATCTGGTCGCGGCCGGAAATTAATAGGACAGATAGTCTTCGGATTATCTGCCTTTTTTTGTAATAGCAAATATTTTTTATGTATTTTATTTCCGGGGAATAACCAGTGTTCTTTAGTACAATATTACTGGAAAACATTAAAGTACAAAAGAGGTGAATAGTTGTAGAAAATTTATTTTACGAGGAGGTGACAAACAGAACAGGATAGCTGAAAAAACGGAAGATAAGGTCAGGCGCTTTGTTATGCTCCGGACCGAAATATTGTGTGGGTAAACCGGTGGAAAAGAAGAAAGAATAATATGGAGACACTGAGCATGACAGGTGGTTTTGTCAGCGCAGTTATTAAAAACGCAAAATACCATGTCTGTTTCAGAATAAGAAAGAAAGGAGTAGTTTTTTGACAACAACTTATGGATATATTCGAGTCAGCAGTCACGACCAGAATGAAGACAGACAGCTGATCGCGCTGCAGGAGCTGAAAATACCGGATAAGAATATCTATATGGATAAGCAGTCCGGCAAGGATTTTGAACGTCCGGAGTACAGAAAACTGGTACGAAAACTGAAAAAGGATGATCTGCTTTACGTCAAGAGCATTGATCGTCTGGGACGCAATTATGCGGAAATACTGGAGCAGTGGCGGAAACTGACAAAAGAAAAGGGAATTGACATTGTAGTTCTCGATATGCCGCTGCTTGACACCCGCAGAGGAAAAGACCTGATGGGAACATTTCTAAGCGATATTGTCCTGCAGGTGCTGTCATTTGTGGCGGAAAATGAGCGCAACAATATCCGTCAGAGACAGGCGGAAGGAATCGCTGCGGCAAAGGCAAGGGGAGTCAGATTCGGAAGACCGGAGATCAAGCCGCCGGATCATTTCGATCAGACAATCAGTGCATGGGAGAAAAAAGAGATTACCCTTGATGATGTTATCAGCCGATGCGGCATGAGCGAAGCTACATTCTACCGGAAGCTCCGGGATTACCGGACGGCAAAAGAAAATGCCTGAATAAAAAGAAAAACTATCAAAAAGTACACCTTTTGATAGCTAATCTACGGTAGATATTATAAGCGAATTAATTATATAAATCAAGGGATTTTTCAAAAAACTTACTATATTTTGTGGTATCTCACGGTTGGAGTATCTTTTTTCTCTGGATATACATATAAATAGACCTGCTTCAAAAGGTGTACTATTTGAGAATATCCTTTCTGTCTCTGATATTCATATCAGAAGAAAGGTATGAGAAGAGGGTGTTATGTGAAGCAATATAAAAAACCTGAATACCATTTTGTCCGCAATAATGGCGGACTGAGCGGTGAGGAAATCGCAAAGCTGTCGGAGGACGAGCTTGCCGAGTATCTCAGCAGAGACAGTTTTAAGGAACAAAAGAGAAAATACCGCATTAAATCCGGATATATTCTACGTGAAATCGCCGGCGAGTACGCAATCGTTCCGGTTGATACCGAGAGTGTATTTTCAAATGCAGTGATGGCGCCGAATGATACGGCGGTATTTCTGTGGAAAGCATTTGAACAGCCCAGCACCATAGAAGATGTGGTCAGGAAAGGACTGCAGGAATACGATGTCACAGAAGATGTAATCAGAAAGTCAACAGAACATTTTATAGAAGAATCGTTAAAATATGAAATTCTCGAGGAGGTAGAGTAGAAATGAAAAAGAAGATGTGGAGAGAACCAAGTGTTGAGGTTCAGGAATTTGTACCTAACGAGTATGTAGCGGCATGCTGGGGCGTAGCTTGTGCAGTTGATGCGGCAAATGAAGTCGAGAAACATTGGATGCTGAATCGGTGGGAAAGTAATTATGAAAATGGTCAGACACATAGAACTCCCAATTGTGGTACGTTAACTAATCAGTGGGTCATTGACGACAATGATGACGGTACAGTTGACAGAATGATAGAAACAGGAACAGATGGACTGGGAAATCTGACGTGCACATTGTACACCGATGCTACATATAAAAGGCAGGCCAGTTTTTCAGGAGTAACTACAGGTAGCTATATTTACTGGACAACGTCTTCTGGCAATCGTACATGGCATCATCAAGGAACAGTTATAGGGACGGATGATAGTCACCCCAATCGTTCATAAACCACACTGAACATTATATAGGACGAGAAAGTGAACACTTTCCCGTCCTGTTTTCATTCAAATAAGAAGAATTGATGGCGGGGAGCAGTTATGGATTTTGATCAAACGAATGAGAAAACGATATTACTAAGGGGAAAGAGGCTACAGCGTCCAGTGAGTGGAACACTTGAGTTACTGCCGCTCTGTAATATGGCTTGTGATATGTGCTATGTGCACCGAAGTTTGGCAGAAGTAGAAGCATTGGGAGGTCTTCGACCCATTGAGGATTGGATTCGTCTGGGAAAAGAAATGGCGAATGCCGGTGTGCTGTTCCTGATGCTCACAGGCGGGGAGCCATTGCTTTTTCCGAATTTTCAGGAACTTTATCTGGAACTGAAACAGCTGGGGATGATTCTTACAGTTAATACTAATGGAACGTTGATCAATGAGACGTGGGCAGACCTTTTTGGAAAGTACAAGCCTCGTAGAATTAATGTTACGCTTTATGGATCGGATAATGAGACATATGAAGAACTTTGCCATTATCCCAATGGATTTAGCCGGACGCTTTATGGAATACAACTGCTACGGGAAAGAGGAGTAGATGTTAAGATCAATGGAAGTATGACAAGGGTGAACCGCAAAAACATGGATGCGATATATCAGATTGGACGTAATCTGAGTGTGCCGGTTCATATGGATACTTATATGCTGCCAGGGCTCAATGAGCGAGATATCCCTTTTAACCAACAATCGAGGCTGTCGCCAGAGGAAGCGGCAGTAGCAGACGTTTACGCACAGAGGATGGAAAAATCGCCAGAGCTTTTTTGGAAGTATGTAGAAACTAAAATCTCGCAGACTGAAGAAAACAACATACGATATCCAGATCAACTTACATGTCTTGCAGGTAATTGCTCCTTTGCTATTAACTGGTTGGGAAAGATGCGCCCCTGCGTTACATTTGATGAACCGGCGGTGTCTGTCTTTGAATTAGGGTTTGAAGAGGCATGGCACACAGTATCCCAGAAATCAAAAGAGATAAAACTCAGTGAGACCTGTGTGAAATGTACTTTGCGTCCGCTATGTAAAGTTTGCGTTGCATCATCCTTTCTAGAGACAGGAAATTATGACGGTGTGCCGGAATATCTTTGCCGTTATGCGGAAGAGATGTTACGTCTATTAAAAGAAGAAATGAGCAGGAACATGGAGGCGGAGAGCGATGCGGTATAAAGATCTGACCGGCCTCCGGATCGGAAAACTGACTGTGCTGGAGCCTACAGCGGAGCGTGTCCGCAATGCTGTCGTCTGGAAATGCCGCTGTGACTGCGGACAGGAGATCCTCGTCGAGAGCCGGAAGCTGAAACCCGGAGCCATTTACAGCTGTGGATGCGAGGAGTCTCCGGTGACTGTGGGAAAAGATCTGACCGGTCTCAGATTCGGAAAGCTTACAGTTTTGAAAAAATCGGAGAACAGGGCGAAAGACGGCAATCCTCTGTGGGTATGCCGCTGTGACTGCGGAAATGTAACTGAGGTCACAAAGAGGAGGCTGGTCACGGGCAGTACGAGAAGCTGCGGCTGCGGAAGGAAACCGCCGTTGAAGGACTGGGTCGGGAAACGGTTCGGCAGTCTTACGGTTCTTTCTTATGCCCGCAAGGAAAAAGGATTTCATATCTGGCACTGCAAATGTGACTGCGGCAATACGGTGGACGTCAGGCAGTCTAATCTGCAGAGCGGTACCACGACAAGCTGCGGCTGCCGGCGCAGTCCTCAGAAGAATCTCCATTACACAGAGGGAACCTGTCTTGAGATGCTCCGGACGGATACGATGTATAAGACAAATACAAGCGGTGTGCGCGGAGTGTATTACAGCTCAAAGCGGCATAAGTGGATCGCCCAGATCATGTTTAAAAAGAAATGCTACTATCTCGGCGGATATGATTCTCTGGATGATGCGGCAAAAGTCCGGGCTGCAGCGGAAGAAAAGGTTTTCGGGGATTTTGTTAAATGGTATGGAGAGAATTATCGGCAGAACGCCATTTCCCCGGCGGCATCCCGTACTTCCGTTTAAAGATCCGGTTAAAGTAGGAAAGATTGTCAAATCCGCTCTGCTCCGCAATTTCAAGGACAGAGGCGTCTGAAGACTTCAGCAGTCGCTCCGCCATTGTCAGGCGGTAGTCATTGAGATATTCGATGAATCCTGTTCCCATATGCTGCTTGAAGAATTTCATGAAATGGGATTTGCTGTAGTAGGTGAGAGCCGCCATATCGTCGATAGTGATGTGCTCTGCATAATGCTCTTCCACATATTTTAATATAGTCTTCATTTTTTCAAGAGACTTCGTCTGGGACACAGACGCGGTCTCTTTTTTCTGCCTGTTGGAGATGAGCAGATAGAAGAACTGAAAGAGAAGCCCTTTTACCGCGAGCTGGTAACCCTCTGTCCTGGCGTCGCAGAGCAGGTCAATCTGACGAATGCACTCTGAGACGTCTTTGTAATAGGACAGGGCGGGCGTCAGGAAAGTCTCGGAAGGAATCTCTCCGTTTATAAAGGGAAGGATGAAACGGACAGCGCACAGATCATTATCGCCGGATATAAGCAGTTCCGGCTTTAATATGATATTTTCGTACTCCATGGTATATGTCTGATCCTGTTCGATGGAGTGGAGCTGCCCGGGGCGGATAAGGACGATATCCCCGGATGTGACAGAACGCTTCTCCAGATCAGCAGATACAATTCCCTTCCCTTTTTTGATGACGATGAGCTCCAGCTCTGCGTGCCAGTGGAGGGGGACGTGAGGAAAGTCCTGGGGAATGGAGCAGAGATATGTGTTGTATGGAAATTCCGCTGTCGTGTGCGATTTTGTTTCGTGGTAATTCTGGTATTCATTCAGATTCATAACAGGCCTCTTTAATAATATATAACAGTTCAGCCGGCGCCATTCGCAAAGCCGCACTGGCGTGCTTACTGCGGCTGCGCCGCTTCTTTGCTCATAAACAGGCGCTCAGCTATGGCGGAACTGTCGATGATAGTATTGTACAATAAAAGGAAAGTATATTGCAAGAAATTCTGTAGAATTGGTACTATAATGCGAATCATAGAGATAAGACATATGGATTCTTTTTTTGAAAGGAGAACTACTATCATGAACATTCAGGAAAAGGTAGAAGCGTACCTTGGAAAGCCGGTCGCACAGGCTTCCAACAAAGAAATCTATGACGGACTGCTCACTATCGTACAGGAGATGGCGGCAGAAAAAGAGCGCACAGACAGCAAGAAGAAACTTTATTACATTTCAGCAGAGTTCCTGATCGGAAAGCTGCTCTCCAACAATATGATAAACTTAGGCATCTATCAGGAAGTAAAAGAGATGCTGGAGAAGAATGGCAAAGACATCTGTGAGATCGAAGAAGTAGAGCCGGAGCCGTCACTTGGAAACGGCGGGCTGGGACGTCTGGCTGCTTGCTTCCTTGACTCTATCGCAACACTTGGTCTTGCGGGAGACGGAATCGGTCTGAACTATCATCTCGGTCTGTTCAAGCAGGAATTCGAAAATCATCTGCAGAAGGAGACTCCGAATCCGTGGATCGAGGAGAAATCATGGCTTAAGAAGACTGACACAGTATATCCGGTGCAGTTTAAAGGGCTCAATGTCAATGCGAGAATGTATGACATTGAAGTGACAGGCTACAATAACAAGACAAATAAACTTCATCTTTTCGATATTGACTCTGTGGATGAGTCTATCGTGGAAGACGGAATTGATTTCAATAAAGAAGACATCCAGAAGAACCTGACGCTGTTCCTTTATCCGGACGACAGCGATGAACAGGGAAGACTGCTCCGTATCTACCAGCAGTACTTCATGGTAAGCAGCGGCGCGCAGCTCATTCTCGACGAGTGCACGGCAAAGGGAAGCAACCTGTATGACCTGCCGGATTACGCGGTGATCCAGATCAACGATACACATCCGACTATGGTGATCCCGGAACTGATCCGTCTGCTTATGGAGAGAGGCATGGATATGGACGACGCTATCGATGTAGTATCCAGAACATGTGCATATACAAACCATACCATTCTTGCCGAGGCGCTTGAAAAATGGCCGGTAGACTACCTGAAGAAAGTGGTTCCCCAGCTTATGCCGATCATCGAGGTGCTGGATGACAAAGTAAGAAGAAAATACGAGGATGAGAGCGTTGCCATCATCGACCGCAATGACACAGTGCATATGGCGCATATCGATATCCACTACGGATTCAGTGTAAACGGTGTTGCAGCGCTGCACACAGAGATCCTCAAGAACTCTGAGCTGAACAACTTCTACAAGATTTATCCGGAGAAGTTCAACAATAAGACAAACGGAATCACATTCCGACGCTGGCTCATTCACTGCAATCCGCGTCTGACCGCCCTGTTGGACGAGACGATCGGAAAGGGATACAAGAAAGACGCCGCAGAGCTTGAGAAACTTCTGGCGTACAAAGATGATGACAAAGTCCTTGATAAACTGCTCGAGATCAAGCACAAGAATAAAGAAGATCTCTGTGCTTACCTGCGTGAGACTCAGGGACTGGAAGTAAGCCCGGATACAATCTTTGACATTCAGGTAAAACGTCTCCACGAGTACAAACGTCAGCAGCTGAACGCACTGTATATCATTGATAAATATCTGGAGATCAAGGCAGGAAAGATTCCGGCAGCTCCGGTGACAGCGATCTTCGGTGCGAAAGCAGCTCCGGCTTACGTGATCGCGAAAGATATTATTCACCTGATCCTCTGCCTGCAGGAGATCATCAACAATGATCCTGAGGTAAACAAATACCTGAGAGTTGTCATGGTAGAGAACTACAATGTGACAAAGGCCGGCAAGCTGATCCCTGCATGTGATATTTCCGAGCAGATCTCCCTTGCTTCCAAAGAGGCCAGCGGAACAGGAAATATGAAGTTCATGCTCAACGGCGCCGTGACTCTTGGAACAGAGGACGGAGCAAACGTAGAGATCCACGAGGCTGTAGGCGACGACAATATCTTTGTATTCGGCGCGTCCAGCGATGAAGTGATCGAGCATTACGCAAAGGCTGATTATGTTGCGAAAGATTACTATGAGAACAATGAGGCGATCAAAGCAGCGGTTGACTTCATCACAAGTGATGAGATGCTGAAAGTCGGCTGCGAGGAAAACCTGACACGCCTGAAAAATGAGCTGATCAACAAAGACTGGTTCATGACATTCTTAGACTTTGATTCTTATAAAGAGACAAAAGAAAAAGCCCTTGCGGCATACGCAGACAGAAAAACGTGGGCGAAGATGGCTCTGGTCAATATTGCGAAAGCAGGATTCTTCTCATCTGACCGTACCATCGAAGAGTACAACAGAGACATCTGGCATCTGCAGTAGTAGAAGAAAGGAAAAAAAGAAATGAAAAGAGCAAGCGGAATCTTATTACCGATATTTTCCCTTCCGTCAAAGTACGGAATCGGATGTTTCTCAAAGGATGCGTATAAATTCGTGGATATGTTAAAAGAGGCGGGCCAGAGTTACTGGCAGATACTTCCGCTTGGACCGACTGGTTACGGGGATTCCCCGTACCAGTCTTTCTCCACGTTCGCCGGCAATCCGTATTTTATCGACCTGAAGACGCTCATCAAAGAAGGACTTCTGACGAAGAAAGAGTGCAAGGCATATGATTTCGGTGATCAGGCAGACTGCATCGATTATGAGAAAATCTATAATTCCAGATTTAAAGCACTGAAAAAAGCATATGACCGTTTCTGTGAAAAGGGCGGCGAAGACGAAGAAGACTATGTGAAGTTTGTCACGGATCAGGCATTCTGGCTGGACGACTACAGCCTGTATATGGCCATAAAGGACAGCAAAGGCGGAGTGAGCTGGAACGAATGGGATGCACCTTTGAAGAACCGCGAGGCAGACGCACTGGCAGAAGCGAGAGAAAAACTCGCGGAGGAGATCGGATTCTACAAATTCCAGCAGTATGAATTTGATAAGCAGTGGAAAAAGCTTCACGCATATGCGAATGAGAAAGGCATTCAGATCATCGGTGATATCCCTATCTATGTGGCGTTTGACAGCGCGGATACATGGGCTGCTCCCGAGATGTTCCAGTTTGACGAGAACAATGAGCCGACCGGAGTGGCAGGATGTCCGCCGGATGCATTTTCCGCAACAGGACAGCTCTGGGGAAACCCTCTCTATGACTGGGATTATCACAAAAAGACAGGGTATGAGTGGTGGATCAAAAGGATTGAGTACTGTTTCAAGCTTTATGATGTGGTGCGTATCGATCATTTCCGCGGCTTCGATGAGTATTACGCAATTCCGTACGGTGAAGATACAGCCGTAAACGGCAAATGGATGCCGGGACCGGGAATGGATCTGTTCCGAGCCATTGAGGCGAAGCTTGGCAGACCGGCGATCATCGCCGAAGACCTTGGTTTCCTTACGCCAAGCGTGCTCCAGCTTTTAAAAGACAGCGGATTCCCGGGTATGAAAGTGCTCCAGTTCGCATTCGACGCCCGTGAGTCCTCCAACTATCTGCCCCATACTTATCCGACTAACTGTGTAGTCTACACTGGTACTCACGACAATGATACGACAAGAGGCTGGTACCATGAAGTCGGAAAAGACGCCAGAAATTTTGCAAAAGAATATATGTGCAAGGAAAGACTTGATGAGGATACGCTGACGAAAGACTTCATCGCCATGGCGATGAGCAGTGTTGCCGATCTGTGTGTAATTCCTATGCAGGATTACCTGAATCTTGGCAGCGAGGCGCGTATCAATATTCCATCCACACTCGGCGGAAACTGGGTATGGAGAATGAAGAAAGGACAGTTCGATAAAGCGACGGTAAAAGAGATCGCAAGAGTGACAGAACTGTACGGAAGATAGAATTACCCCTTGTCGGGAACTTAAACAGATATAAGATATGAGAAAACCAATCAGATACAGTGGAAATTTGGAAAATGCCTTCCCGTTCCACTATAGCTGATTGGTTTTGTATGTTTTTATAATAAAATTTTATTATTAGTCATGACTGTAAATTATATAATAGAGATTTAATTCTCTCCACGCCATCTACGGAGGATACTTTCACTTGACTCTCCAGGATATTTCCGCACCAGCCGGTAGATATCCCGTATCTCATCTGCATTTTCTTCAAGCTCAGCAGCAGTCTCTTCAAGTGTTTTGTTCTTTTGGCATTTTTTTTGGATCATGGTGATTATCATCAGACTTTTACCTTTTTCCATTCCTCTTTCTTCTACCAGATCACTTAAATTACACATTTGATTCAGCTCCTTTCCGAGATCATTGTTGACTTTGATTTGAAATTTATTTTCTAGATTCTGAATTTTTTCCTTTACTGGTAATCTGGATGACAGCAGTGTATTAAGCATAGCTGTCAACTGTGATTGGTTTTCGGATGTCTCATTCAGGCATATTATAATTACAGATAGTTTATCGTATCCCTTTACCCGGTCGGGTATACCTGAAACATAATCGGTTTTCTTTATACTGTACTTTGATATGGCGTTACCGATTGTTGCAGGGGCATTCATACAGATCCATATAGAATAGACTTTTTTAATATCATCATAATGAGAGTACGAGAATTCTGTTCCGAGTTGTGATGATATCAATCTGGATCCATAGAAAATGCCGCGAGTTACAATATCATATCCGGGATAGAAATCTTTCTGTGCCTCTATGTTGATGATAAGTTTAATCTGTCGGTGGATTTCCCCGATCCGGACAGAAAAGCGGATGTCGAAGAAGACGGCACCTTCATCAGGAATCTTGTCCTCATTCATTTCTCCGGTTATTCTGCTATTTGTATATCCGGGTTCTATTCGTTCCGATGAGATTTCAGGATCCCCATCAATACAGTTTCGGATTTGAGAAAAAGTCATTTCAGCAAACTCGGACACTGTAAATTTTAGTATCCACGTGAGGATCGATTTATTCGCAAGTATCCGTTTGCAATAGGCGTCGTAACGAGCCTTTCCGTTGGCAAGTGCGATATCTTTTGTCAGTTCATTTGTCATAGGCTTTTCCCTTTCTTAATAATAGCATATGTTTATGAGTGTCTCAAGCTGATGAATTCTGTCTCGTGAATTGTGAGACATAGACTTGTTTATGAAATTCTGCGGCATGGATATGATATGGTGTGATAACTGTCTGCCGTCTGAATTTAGGTGAATCAAATATAACATATGGCTGTTGCAGAGGCAATCCTATATTTATAAAGAAAGTATAAAAATTAACTAATTGGTGATGTGGTTTTACATACATTTCACATGGATTTAATTACAGGAAGTATATTCCCTGATACAATGGACAATGATCAAAAGGCCTTATTGATCCTTATGAATAACTGATTCGTTACATAACAGGAGGAATCTGTCTATGAAGAAAAGAATAATCGCCTTATTTATGATGGCGGCAGTGTGTGCGGCGGTTCCGGGTACGGCTTTGGCCGCAGAGCAGGAGGCGAGCCAGGAACAGCAGATCAGTGTGACGCTGACAGCGGAACCGGAGTATACGGTGACTATTCCGTCTTCTGTGTCCATGGGAAATGAAGGTACATATGTAGATGTTACTGCCTCTGATATCAGAAATCTGCCGGAAGGCAAAAAGATTTCTGTGACGATTGCGGGCACAGATAAATACAAGGATCAGATGATTGTCGAGGCGGATACTTCGCCGAGAACAACTCTGCGCTACCAGATTATTTCTGATGATGGAGAACTCATCGAGACGAATGCTTCCACAGGAGCGTCAGGCGTTGGAAAGGAAGTTTTATCATTCACTGAAAATGCTACAAAACAGTATCAGATCAAGCCGGTGATCGGTGGAAGATATGAGTATGGCGTGGCATATACAGGCAGCATAACCTTTGGGATTGAAGTGACGGATGAAGAATAAGCGCTTCCCTGATTTCCGGCGCGGACGTGCCGGATGCGGGTAAAGACGCGGACGGATTTCCTCTGGCCCTTGTCTGCGCGGCAGGCGGTTTAAGTGTGATCATCGTCAAGAATGCAGAAAAGGCCAAATACTAATCTAGATAAATAACGAAAGAAGTGTACAGATTATATGCAGAAACATAGAAATAAAAGGGTGGTCCTCTGGATTGTCCTGACAGTTATTATTGTTGCGGTTATTGCCGTGTTATCTATTGCGATATGGAATTTTGCGACGTCCAGAGGCAATGAAGAAAATCAGGACAGCAGGGGAATTGTTTTCGATGAAGACGCAGAAGACTGGGATGGCGATATAAAAGATCTGTCTGAAGGGCAGACGGGAATAAAGATTCCGGGGTATGGAGATATTACAGTACCTGCCGGAGAAAATATATGGAATATAACATTGGCCAATCCGGAAGATAATGAATGCTATTTTAAGTATACTATTACTGTAGATGATGAGGAGACGCCGATTTACGAATCTGATCTGATAGAGCCCGGCAAGGCTGTCAGAGAATTCGAGGTGTCGCAGCCCCTTGATCCCGGGGACTATGAAATACATCTGAATATTTCTACCTATTCCATGGACGACACAATGACGCCGATGAACGGCGCTGTAGTCAAGGCGGATTTGCATGTAATCTGACAGCAGACTGAAAGGAGAAGGTCTTATGAGAAAAATTGCATTTGGAGCAGCACTTTTAGCAGCAGTATCAATGTTTGGTTCCGTGCCGGTAAATGCGGCAAATACGACATCCGGAAGAACAGATCTGAGCCTGTACGTGGCAAATGATCCGGTTTATACAGTGACAGTTCCTGAGACTGTAGCACTCAGCGCTACTGAAAATACTCAGGTACCGATCACGGCAAGCGATGTTAAATATATACCGGAAGGCAAGAAAATTTCTGTAACACTCGACAGAGGAAACGGTACTTTCGGCAGATTATATCTGGAAGGTACAAATGAAGAGACAGGGAAAGAGTACATGATGACATTATATGTCAAAGGTACAGACGGCGAGTTCAAAATGGGCGCCCTTGAGAATCAGATCAGAGGCATGGAGCTTGCTTCTTTCACGGAAGACGGCACAATGAATTATGAACTCCGCCCGGCATCTCTGAATTATCCGGATTCAACAGCGGATAATCTTGTTATCCAGAAGGGAGTACACTACAGCGGATATGTTACCTATGGTATCGAGCTCACAGATATCAACGCAGATAACGAGTAATGTACTGTCCGGTATTATAATAACTTCACAGATAAAGATAGCGTTCAGACTGACATATCAGGTCAGTCTGAATTCGTTTTTGGGGATACTTTGGTATCCCCAATACGAAATTTAAACCCCTCTTTTGAACAGCCAGAACGAATACACTGCCGGCACTCCCGAGCAGATCAATACAATCACGATGATTGCGGCAAGTGTCCCGTAATCGCCCATCATACTGCCCAGAAAGCCCGTGATGATCAGGAGGAA